>JBEAUF010000357.1:0-5388 GCA_041161565.1 Planctomycetota bacterium
AGCGTCGCGTCGCAGGTCTCTTTACCCGCAGGCTACCGCCAGGCGGCTCAGCTCGCGTTCTCACTTCTCACTTCACTCTCGCGCAGGGTACTTTACCCGCGGGCTTCCGCCCTGCGGCTCAAGTGTCTGCCGCCCTGCGGCTCATGTGTTTGCCGCCCTGCGGCTGATGCGGTTGCGCCCTGTGGCTCAGGGCCAGTTGCACCAGCGGTCAGAACGATGGAATCTGAGACCACTGTTCACAGGCTCCTGCCGCCGTTCCGCCGTCGCAGGCGTTCCAGCTGCAGTCCTGAGAAATCAGGATGATATTCTCGGTGAAATCAAAGTGACTGCGCTTTAGTGCTGTAAAAATAAACAAAAAAGCGGCGTAAACCACGGCAAATATTGGATTTAAGTCAAATCGGAGCAGCTTCGGCACACCGTTCGCTATTTCATCCTGCAATCACGCTGGCGGCCCAGCGTTCTCAGGCAGACGAAATCAAGCGAGACGGAGAACAGACGTGAACACGCAAACATGGGTGACTCGAGTCGTGTGTGGTGCTGCAGTGCTGCTCTGGACCGGAGCGGGGTTTGCTGATGATCTCAATAACCTGCTGCGGCTCGTCCAGGCCGTGGCTCAGGAACGTTCCGGGGCATCCCGGTCTGACCGCGGCAGTCGCGATCGAGCGATTGATGCTCTTGAAGCCCCTGCCGCCCGCTCGTCGCGTGACGCGTGGAAACGCAATCAGGAGCAGAGCTGGGCAGAGCCGCTCCCGGAGCGTGCTGCTCGCAGGCCTTCGCGGGATCGTAGCCCGGTAGCCGAAGGTCGCGTGCCCTCCGGCAGCTTCCGTCAGCCTTCGGGCGGCCCCGGTCAGGTTCGTTCGGGAGTGCCCGAAGCGGATCCGCGATTTCGTGACCTGCACGACCGCGCTCGAAACGATCGCTTCGCTTACCGCCCGGACTTGGACGCGCATCATGACTATGAATCCGGATACGGGCACGGGCACGATCCCGGCTACGGTTACGATTCAGGTTATGGGTACGACGGGCGGTTCCCTGGGAATGGCTGGGTGGAGGAGCGGCAGTCGGCGGCGCTGTCCTTCAGTTTCGGCAGTGATCGCGTCCGAGTCGCTTATGGAGCTCCCCGGCCTGCTCCGACCTGCGTTCCCCCGCGTCCCCGGCCGATTCCTGTGCCTGTCCCCGTTCCCGTCCCCGTGCATCAGGTCGGTGAAATTGTTCGCTGCCGGGTGCCACTGGCCACCTGTGTGCGAGTGAAGGGTGCGGAGCATATTTGTGGGCACTTTGTGCCGGCGATCGTGGCTGTGCGGGACCCGGCGCTTTGTGAGCACGACGTGGAGCGACTGGTGTATGTGCAGGTGATGCTGCCGCCCACACCACCGCGGAAGATCGAAGTTTCCCGCTGCCACACTCGCGTCGAACTCTGCTTCGGGGAACTCGATGTGGAAATCGTGTCGAAGAACGGCGTAATTTCCGTCGAATATGACGACTAACCCACAATTCCGACGCTGACATTTCCCTCCTGTGGTGATAAGTTAGACGGCTATCCCGGCCATCAGCCGCGATCACTGTCAATCCCACAGGAGCCCGGCCATGCGGGTCATGCGTCTGTTGCATTTCGCTCTGTTCAGCATCATGTTCTGCACTGTTCTGCCGGCTGTCGGGGACGAACCGTCCTCTTCGCAGCCGGCAGAGCCGTTGTATCATTGGGATTTCCAGGCCGCCGGTTTCAGTTCCGTCTCTGCCGGCCTGACTCCCGCTGCTCTGCAGGGCGCACCACAGACCGGCGTTCCCGGCCCTCGTCCTCCTGTCTTTCCCGGCTTTCCCCCCGACAACACCGCGCTGCTGCTCGACGGCCGTTCCTGGCTCCAGTTCAACGACTCCGCAGACAGCCAGCTGGACGTCCGGTCCGGCGACAGTCTGGGCCTTGAAGCGTGGGTCCGCACCTCGCACCTTGCCGACGGTCAGCAGGTGTATCTGATCGGCAAGGGCCGCACGGGGCTCCCCGGAACGCTCCGCGACAACCAAAGCTGGGCGCTGCGGCTGCGTGGCATGGGGGGCTCGATTCGTGTCAGTTTCCTGTATCGTTCGGCCGATCAGCCGGATTCCCCCGGCGAACTGCATCGCTGGAATTCCACCGCCGGCTTCGCTGTCGACGACGACTGGCATCACGTCGCGGTCTCGTTTCGCTTCGGCAGTGACCAGCCACCGGTGGCATGGATTGACGGCGAACCCACCGACGGCACGTGGGATATGGGCGGCAAAACCTTCTCCCGCGCCCCCTACAGCGACGATGATCAGTTCTGGATCGGCTCCGCTTCCGGCGGCAATCCGGGCAACACCTTCCAGGGACTGCTGGACGACCTGCGGATTTACCGCCGCACACTCACCGACGCCGAAATCCAGCACCGCGCCAAAACCACTCGCCGCACCCAGTCGCTCCCGGAAGTCGCCGCCACAGAACTGCCTCAGTCTGCCGTCTTCGTCGACATCCGTGAAAACGTCAAACAGTCTGATCCCTGGAATCGCGAACGCACCCGCATCACTCAGCAGTGGACTCAGTCCTCAACCGCACTGCTGCGTCTGCCTCGCAAATACATCCCTGGCGGACTCATCGGTGACCGCAGCAACCCAGCCATCGTCCGCATGCGTCTGCAGCTGACAACTCCCGAACTCCAAACTCAACTGCTGATCCGTGCCCGTTCCGCTGCGCGACTCCTGGTCGATGGACGCGAAGTTCTGCGACTCACCCAGGCTCCGTACGCATCCGACGGCCATCAGGAAGTGCCCGAACCCCCTGAACCGCTCTACCCCACCATGCACCCGGTCCCCGCTGGTGATCAGGAAGCGGTCACTCCGATCGAACTGTCCGCCGGCTCGCACCTGATTGAGTTCGAAGCGGTTGTCGGCGGGAAGAACATGCGAGTGGAGCTGGGTGAAACGCTGTTAGCCATTGGTTCCCCGGAGTCCGGCTTCCGGCTGCCTGGTTTCGACAACACCCCGCAGCTGCTGGATGAGGCTGCCTGGCGTCCTTTCACCATCACCGAATACACCCGCCTGCAGGAGCTCGATGCCGCCGAACGTCACCGCCTGTCCGCAGACGAGCGGCAATACTGGGAACAGCGGCACGCCCGGATCCGCGAACTGCTGGGCCCCGCCGCTGCCGGCATCACCTCCGCCGACATCGATGCTCAGCTGCAGTCAACGCTCGCCAAACACAACCTCACCCCACTCCCGCTCGTCGATGACGCCACCTTCCTCCGACGGCTTGCTCTGAACACCGTCGGTGTGATTCCATCTCCGGCCGAAACCCAGTGGTTCCTTGAACAGCCCGCCGAGACTCGTCGCGGTCTGGCCATCGACCGCTATCTTGCTGACCCGCGCTGGGCCGATCACTGGGTCTCCTACTGGCAGGATGTGCTCGCCGAAAACCCCGGGATCCTCAAACCGGAACTCAACAATTCCGGACCATTTCGCTGGTGGATTTACGAGTCATTTCGGGACCACAAGTCGACGGACTGGTTTGCCACTGAACTGGTGCAGATGAAGGGCAGCCGCCTGGGCGGAGGTCCCGCGGGGTTTGCGATGGCTTCCCAGAACGATGTCCCCTTCGCCGAACGCGCGATTGTGCTGGCGACCGCCTTCGGAGCGCGCAGTCTGAAGTGTGCCCGCTGCCACGATTCACCGGTGAACGATTTCTCCCAGCAGCAGCTCTTCGCCATGGCCGCACTGCTCAACCGCGCCCCCGTTCCGGTGCCGGCCACCAGCAGCGTGCCCAGGCGTCCGGACGGCAGTCGTTCGCCTTTGATTACCGTGAGTATCGAGCCTGGTACGGCGGTGGATCCGGCGTGGCCATTCGCTGCACCTGCAACCGATTCCGCTGCCGCTGCCGAACTCTGGAACGCACTCCTCCGCAACCCTTCCGACACCCGCGAACAGCTCGCCCTGCACCTTACGCATCCCACGCAGTCGAACTTTGCCAAAGTCATGGTGAACCGACTCTGGACGCGGCTCTTCGGACGCGGCCTGATGTCTGACCCGGACGACTGGTACGGCGGCAGCAGCGACCATGCGGCACTGCTGGAACAGCTGGCCGCCCACCATATGGCCTCCGGCTACGACCTCCGCAGCAGCGCCCGTCTGATATTCAATTCAGCCGCCTGGCAGCGTGAGACCGCGCCGGAGGATTCGCCGGTGGCCCGCCGTTTCGGTGCTCAGTCACTGCGGCGGATGACGGCCGAGCAGCTGCTGGATTCGCTGTATTTGGCCGCCGGCAAGACCTTCGACGCTGAAATGCTCACGCTCGACCCCGAAGGTCGCCGCCCCGATGACTCCTTCCTCAACCTCGGCTCACCCTCCCGTGCCTGGCACCTGTGCTCGCTGTCCAACGAACGCGACCGCCCTGCACTCGCCCTGCCCGTCGCCCAAAGCCTCATCGATCTGCTCGCCGTCTTCGGCTGGCGCGATTCACGACCGTTCTCCGCCACCACCCGCGACGACCAGGCCACCGTGCTCCAGCCGCTCACGCTGGCCAACGGCAATGCCGGACACCGACTCGTGCAGCTCAGCGATAACACCGTGCTCACCGAACTTGCTCTCACCGCTGATTCTCCGCAACAGTTCACCGCACAGCTCTTCCGCCGCGTGCTCGGACGAGAACCCTCGGCTGCTGAACTCCAGGAGTTCAGCGAGGAACTGTCAGCAGGTTTCGCGGACCGCGTCGTTCCCGGGGCCAAACCACGTCCGCCACAGCCAAACAGAAACTCCGTCAGCTGGTCCAACCACCTCAACGCCGCAGCCACTCGACAAAAACACGCCCAGGAAGAAGCCGCCCGACTCGGCGATCCCCCCACCGAACGGCTCACCGAATCCTGGCGAACCGCCGCCGAAGATGTGCTCTGGGTCCTGTTGAATTCACCAGAATTTGCGTTCGTGCCGTGAGGGTTTGATTCAAGTGCTGGCGCGCGGGACCATGTGTCGCTGCGAACGTTTGGGGATGTGTTGTCCACGATGCAGGCCCGGGAGCGCCTGAGCCGCCGGGCGGGAGCCCGCGGGTAAAGAGCCCTGGTAACGCGCCGCCGACGCCGCGAGTAGGGCCGCGCACCAGGGTGCGAATCGCACCGGGGGCTTCCGTCCGCTGCGCGAGAGAGTGGAGGGTAGAGAGTGGAGAGGAGAGGGAAGTGAGAAGTTGGAGGTTGTGACTTTTCACGCGTTCAAATTCGCGGTTCTGCCCCGGTGATTCTCACTTCTAATTTCTCACTTCTCACTTCCGTGACTTACTCCCGGCCTACCCGCAATTTGTTTGTTTTTCCAGGCGATGATTGTTGTGAAAACTGATGGACTCGTGTGGTGCGAGGCGGGCGAGGAACGGTTGGGGGTGAGGGACGCGAGCGG
>JBEAUF010000364.1:0-6330 GCA_041161565.1 Planctomycetota bacterium
TTCAGGCCCTCAACCCAGCCGCCTGGAGCCCCGGATTTCTCGGCCCCTCCTGGTCGCCCCTTGTGGTTGCTTCCGACGGTCCCCCGCCAGCTCCACCCGCAAACACCCCGGAGGATCCCAATGCCCCGGCCGGTCAGCCACAGGACATCCGGTTCGAAGTCCGCAACCTGCGACGTCCTGAGTCCATCAGCAGCGAACAGGTGCAGCGACGGCTGACGCTGCTCGCCGGATTCGAACAGAAATTCCTCGAAACTCGCCCCGATCTGCCCGGCAGAAGTCACGTTGACTCCTACGAACGCGCCGTGCGAATGATGAACTCCTCTGGTGTCGACGCCTTCGCGCTCGATCAGGAACCCGCTGCGATGCGGGATGCATACGGTCGCACAGCCTTCGGTCAGGGCTGCCTGCTCGCACGTCGACTCGTGGAACGTGGAGTGTCGTTCGTGGAAGTCTCGCTCAGCTCCGACGAACGTGGCGGACTGGGCTGGGATACGCACGCCGATAACTTCGACGCCGTCAGGAACCTCTGCGGAGTGCTCGACCCGGCCTGGTCCACACTCATGGCCGACCTTCGTCAGCGAGGCCTGCTGGAATCGACCCTTGTGATCTGGATGGGTGAATTTGGCCGGACTCCTCAAATCAACGACAACGCCGGTCGGGATCACTGGCCGGCCAGCTGGAGTGTCGTGCTGGGGGGCGCGGGTATTCGTGGTGGTCAGGTGTATGGCGCTACCGAAGCTGACGGTGTGGCGGTCGCCGATAAGCCACTCAGGGCGTCCGGCCTGATGGCCACAATAATCCGTGCCCTTGGGCTGGACCCCGAAACGACCAACCCCAGCAATATTGGTCGTCCGATTCCGCTGGCCGATCATGGTGCTGAAGCCGCCGACGATCTGCTGCTGTAGGCCGCGAAAAACCGACTGCAGCCAGTGCGGAGCACTGAGCGGCTGGGGAACAGCAGCGATTTCTGCTAAGCTTATCCGCCCAACCGTATTTCTGCCCCCGGAAACCTGCCGAATACCCACATGCTGGCCGCCGATTTCCTCGCTGATAAATCTCCGTTTAAGCCCGTACCGGTTCTCGCCATGTACGGCCCGGAACGCTATTTCCGCCTCGAAATCCTCAAACGCATCCCCGGAATTTCCGGCGACGAATCCGAAGGCTCGCTGACCCGCCTGCAGGGCCCTGTTGCGGACTTCCGCAGTGTCATCAGCGACCTGAAAACGGTCTCGATGTTCGGTGATGCCCGTGTCGTGCTGATTGAAGAAGCCGACCCATTTGTCACCGCCAACCGCGCCGCTCTGGAAAAATACGTCCAGTCTCCCTCCCGCTCCTCCATACTGATCCTCGACGTCAAAGCCTGGAAGAAAACCGAAAAACTCTACAAACTCGTCGACCAGCACGGACTCAACCTCGAATGCAACGAACTGTCCGGCGCTGCACTGCTCGGCTGGATGCAAAAACTTGCAAAGGACGAATTCGGCAAAAAGCTCGACCGTGAATCGGCGGCCCTGATCGTGACGCTCGCCGGCGAAGGCCTCACAATGCTCCAGTCAGAAATCGCCAAACTGGCCGCTTTGGTCGGCGATGCTGACAGCATCACAAAAGATGACGTCGCCAAAGTCGTCGGCGGCTGGAGAATGGAAACCACCTGGGTCATGCTCGACGCCCTGCGCGATGGTCAGCCAGGACGTGCCCTGCAAAACCTCGAAAAACTCCTCAAAGCCGGCGAAAGCCCCATCAAGATCCTCGCCGGCGTCATCTACTCCTTCCGCAAATTTGCCGAAGCCACAGAACTCGCCCGCCAGCGTTTGCCGCTGCGCGAAGCCCTGGCCGCTGCCGGTGTGTTTGCCAGTGCTCTGGGACCAGGTGAACAATACCTCAAACGCCTCGGCTTCGAACGCGCCAGTCGCATCCTGCCTTGGCTGATGGAAGCTGATGCCGACATGAAAGGTGCCAGCCGCGTGGATCCCGCTGTGCTCCTTGAACGCCTCTTCATCCGGCTCGCCGGTGAACCCACCGCAAACTGAAGCCGCCCCGCTGAGATTTCCGCAACTGCCAGCCCAGCGGAAACTCATTAACAGATCCGGGGCAGCGGGGCGCCTGCTGGCTCGTCAAGCGGCCGTGGTCGACCTGCACCACGCTGAACCAGGACCGGACTCAGGCTCCGCCGACGAACAACCCCCACAATCGCAGCGTTCGCAAACTCAGGCACCGCCCGCAGTGACTGCACTGCAGCAAACGCCACATCACGGCTGACCACGGCCGCCAGAGTCCCCTCGTTGGGCAGGTGCAGAGGATCCAGTCCCAGGAGCTCCGCAGCACCACGCACCGCCGAACTCACCGGAATCTCTGACTCCTGCAGCTCAAATGCCAGGGGCGTCTCCAATGCCCATTCATGCAGCACCGCTGCCACACCGCCACGGGTGCAGTCACGCATGCAGCGGAGCTGTTCACCCGCGGCCGTTCGCAGCGCTGCAGCAGCCGGCGTCAGGTTTCCGCAGTCACTGCGAAGATCTGACTGCAATTGGCCTCGAGCAGTCAGCACGGCCACACCATGACGACCAATATCGCCGGAAAGGATCAGACAGTCGCCTTCCTGAATGCCGCCTGGTCCCGGTGGCACCGGTGACAACAGTTCTCCCAGACCGCTGGTGATCATAAAGATTCCGTCCGCCGCACCCGTGGGCACAACCTTCGTATCACCGGCCACGATCTGCACACCGCAGTGGCGAGCAGCCAGGGCGGCGCTGTCCAGAAGTCGCCCAAGCTCTTCAAGAGCAAAACCCTCTTCAAGGATCAATGCCAAACTCATCCAGCGGGGCAGGGCACCGGCAACAGCCAGATCGTTGACTGTGCCATACACAGCCAGCGAGCCGAGATTACCGCCGGGGAAATGCAGCGGGGTAAGCGTGTGGGCATCGGTGCAGAAGGCCAGTCGCCCGCCGGAAGTACTCAGTTCAGCAGCATCCTGCAGGAGTGCCCCGGGACTCACACCGGAGGCCTCAGTGGCCATCGCACCTCCGTTGAGCCGCGGCAGGATGAAATTCTGCAGCAGCTGACGCGTAAGCCGTGCGCCCTCCCCATGCGCCAGCATGATTCGATCGGGCAGGGCGGGGGCGGGTACAGGACAGGCCCAGTTCGGAATCATCGCGGCGCAGCCTTCGCTTCAGGAGCCGCTGCCGGCCCCACAAGTTTGCCACGGGAAACAGTCACGGCACGACCGCTCAATCGCACTCGGTCCTGCTGCAGTTCCATTTTCACGTGACCACCGCGCCGGGATGCCTGGAAACCAAACAGTGTTGAACGGCCGAATTCAGGAGCCCAGTACACGGCGAGCGCACAGTGTGCGGAACCGGTCACCGGGTCTTCGGGCACTCCGCTTGCCGGTGCAAAAAAGCGTGAGAGAAAATCATGATCGGAGGTGTCGCCGAGAGCAGTCACGATGACACCTCGAACCGGCAATCTTCCGAGGGCTGCAAAATCGGGCTGCAGTCGACGGACAGCGGCGGCAGTGGGGAGCCGCAGCAGCAGATCAAATCGCGTTTGTCCACAAAATTCGATGTCCCGGGCGTCGATTCCGAGCGATTCCGGGAGACCACCGGGGATGGCGGTGGGGGTGACCGGAAGGGCCGGAAAGTCCAGCGTGATTCCGGAACCGGTGGGTTCAGCGGTAAGTCGGCCGCTGCGGCTTTCAAAGTTCCACAGCCCTCCAACACGTGCTGCAGCAGCGTACTCCGGCAGTTCACCCGCCGCGTGCAGTTCCTGCAGAATATGTGCGGCGGCCAGCGTGGCATGGCCGCAGAGATCAACTTCGACCGCCGGCGTCAGCCAGCGAATCCGCAAACGCCCTTGGTCCTCAGGAATCACAAAGACCGTTTCCGAAACATTCATCTCCGCAGCCACTCGCTGCAGCCACGCATCCGACCGCGGCTCGGGCAGCAAACAAACAGCTGCCTGGTTGCCGCGGAAAGGTTCGGAAGTAAATGCATCCACAAGAAACAGGGGAATGGAAAATTCGGTAGCCATCGACATGTAAGCACCCGGTCCGGCGAGGGAGACAGTTGGATCAACAGGAACTCATAGCGTATTCTTTGAGGATAGAAATGGGTAACTCAACCGCCGACTTTTCCCGACGCCCCCCTGAAACACGTGCGACAGTCCTGCTGTTCTCACACCAATCTGATATCCTCCGAGTCCCCGGGAGCTGCGGCCGGCAAAACGGCCGAGACTTCGAATACTCCACTGTTCCGGATGCATCCATGACTACAGCTCCGACAGCCAGCGGGCAGGTCACACAGATCCAGCCCCGCTCTTCAGGCGTCGTTTCACGTGCTGAACCACCGATAACGGCGGCTGCGGCCACAGCCGTCTGTGCCGCTTTCGGCATCGCGGCCAGCGTGCTGCATTTCCGCGGCACTTCAGCTCCCAGTCCCTGGTTTCTGACCCCTGCGGTGCTCGCGTGCCTCGCCGGCGGCGGAATACCGCTGCGGAACGCAATCACGGCCCTTCGCGAGCGGTCCCTGAACGTTGACGTTCTGATGATTGTCGCAGCCGCCGGAGCTGCAGGCATCGGAGAATGGCTCGAAGCCATCGTCCTGCTGTTTCTGTTCTCTCTGAGTGGCACACTGGAAGCCTTCGCCATGTATCGCACGACGCGATCCATCGAATCTCTGATCCAGCTGCGGCCGCTCGAAGCCACACGTGTCGAAGGCACCACCGAGCAATTGGTACCCGTCACGTCACTCACACCAGGAAACGTCCTCCGTGTCCGTCCCGGGGAACGGTTTCCGGTGGACGGAGTCATCGAAGAAGGCGAGACATGGGCCGACGAATCAATGCTCACAGGTGAAAGTGAACCTGTCGTCCGAGGTCTGGGTGCAATGGTCTTCGCCGGCACCATCAATGGGTCCGGCAGTGTGCTCGTCAAAATGACTCGCGGCGTTGCCGATACCACGCTTGAACGCATCGTCCACATGGTGCAGGAAGCGCAGTCGCGCAGAACTCCCTCTCAGCGATTTGTGGAATCGTGGCAGCAGCCTTACGTGATCGGCGTGCTCTCAGCTGCACTCCTGGTGCTGCTGGGGGCCCGCTTGCTGCACGGTGATACCTGGGAAGAC
Organism: Planctomycetota bacterium; assembly: GCA_041161565.1. Lineage (GTDB taxonomy): Bacteria > Planctomycetota > Planctomycetia > Planctomycetales > Planctomycetaceae > SXXK01. The sequence goes on from JBEAUF010000364.1 coordinate 5,121, forward strand.
TCACTGTATCATGCCATGGTGCTGCTGGTCGCCGCCTCCCCCTGTGCGGTTGTCGTCGGGTCACCGGCTGTCCTCCTCTCGGCAATCGCCCGCGCTGGCCGTCAGGGTGTGCTCTTCAAGGGTGGTCTGCATCTCGAAAATCTCGGTAAGGTAGAGGTACTGGCGTTCGACAAAACCGGCACAGTCACCCTCGGCCGCCCGGCCGTCATGGAAGTCTGGACGCCGCCCGGAGCAGATGTGAACCGTCTGCTGAGCCTCGCCTGCGCCGTGGAACACCGCAGCGAACATCCGCTCAAGGCACCCGTACTGGCCGAAGGCGAACGACGCGGGCTGCGCCCCATCGAAACACCGCTGGTTGAATTTCACAGTCATACGGGGCTTGGAGTGCACGCGCAGGTGGAGGGCGTCTGGGTGGGCGTGGGCAGAGAAGGCCTCTTTGACAGTCATGAACTGCGGCTGCCTCCCGAACTCCTCGAAAACGCCGAACGCATTCGCCAGGCAGGCTGCACGGCACTGCTGATCCATACCAGCGAACCGGGGCTGTTTGGAGTGATTGGGGTCGCCGATCAGATCCGCCCCGAAGCCGCACACGCCCTGCAGGCACTCAAACGGCTCGGCCTGCGACAACTCGTCATTCTCACCGGCGACCACGAACGCGTGGCTCGCGTGGTGGCACGAAAGCTGGGTGCCGATGATGTTCGGGCAGGACTCCTTCCGGATCAAAAGGTCGTCCAGCTCGCACGCCTCGCCAAAGGAGGCTCCATGGTCGCCATGGTGGGTGACGGAGTTAACGACGCTCCGGCACTTGCAGCCGCGCAGATCGGCATCGCCATGGGCGGAGCTGGCACCGATGCAGCTCTCGAAGTCGCCGACGTCGTCCTCATGCGTGACGACCTGCGAGCACTCCCCCTCGCTGTCTGGATCAGCCGCACCGCACGCCGCCGCGTCCGTCAGAATATGACCTTCGCCTTCACCATGATCGGACTGCTGGTGCTGGGCTCCTTCTTCAACCTCCCACTGTGGCTGGGTGTACTCGGACATGAAGGCAGCACGGTACTCGTCGTGCTCAATGGCCTGAGAATCCTCTGGCAACCACTCCCGGATATTGCTCATGTAGCCTAAGCTGCCGACAAGCCCAAATGCCTGCCACCCGGAGGGCGGTCAATGGCATTGGCTTTCTGGCACGACGCATTGCCGGGAGGGCGAAGCT
>JBEAUF010000372.1:0-4770 GCA_041161565.1 Planctomycetota bacterium
GCACTTCGACCGCGGACGCATCGATCTGCAACGGAGTCTGCAGCAGGTTTTCTCCCGCTATCTGAATCACATCGGTACCGGAGTTATCGAGGCGAATGCTTTCACCGGTGATGGTGTACCCTCCCGAAGCGAAAGTGAGGGAGTACGAATTGTTGGCCGTGGTGTTATTGTGAAGGCTTTGGCTGGTGGCGATGCCTGGGAAATTCAGGGTGTCGCCGGAGCCTGGCAGGCCGTCAGTTTCCCAGTTGGTGGCGCCGATGGAACCATCGGCCCAGTTTCGGCTGATGTCGCCAACCCAGCCGAGCGACGCAGGAAGAACTCGATCTTCCAGGTATTCCGGGTTTGTGCGGACAATGAGCTGTCTTGAGCCGAGAAATTGAGCGGCGAGTCGGAGGCTGTTACGCGTCCGCCTGCGGCGGACGCTCCGCGCGGAATTTTCATTCAGAACGGCTGAAGCAGCTTTAAGCCAATGGGTAAGTGACATGACAGCTTGGATTCCTGCAGGGCTGGCAAGCGGTCCTGGTTTCGATCCCTGCTGCGGCTGCTGTAGCACGACGTTTATCCGTCGGTGGAGCGAACAGCGCAGGTAGGAGTCTGGCAGGTCGCATTGATCCGGAAACTGGAGTGGCCGGATGAGCCCAGGGGGCCGACACGGCGGCCTTAATGGCGTTGCCTGCAGAAATCTGATGCGGGCTTCGTTATTTTCCTGAATTTGAGATGTTTTTTTTCGATGGAGGTCTGTTCTGTGTGGTGTTTTTGGGGTCGGTGTTACCTGTTTTTGTGCCGGGATGGACGTGCGGCGGATTTCTGATGCGATCGGAGAGGTTTTTTTCTGAATTTTAAAAAAGTATTTTGGGTGGCTATCACTGCGTCGCTCGTTTGATTGATTGACGAATGTTTTCACTGATCTGTGGGCTTGTCTCTGCGTGGCTGTGGTTTAGACTTCAGGTGCGATTCGGTGTTTCCAGCCGGTTTTCGCAGCTTGTGGAGCGTTCCTGGTAAGGCGGGCAAATCTGTGACACGACAGGCAGCGGACACATCGCTGGGCTTGCTTAAGCGGGTGCAATCCGGTGACGGCGACGCATGGCGTGAATTTGCCGCTCGATGTTACGACGTAATTGGCCAGTGGTGTCGGTGGCATGATTTGAGCCAGTCTGATGCTGACGACGTCGTTCAGAACTCCATGATGGTGGTGCTCCGCAAGATCGGAGATTTTCGTCACACGGGGCGAGGCAGCATGCGAGGCTGGCTGAAGGCGATTGCCTGGCGCTGTTGGTGTGACGCGATGACTCGCGTCAGCCGCAGCCAGTATCATGAGTTGCGTCGCAGGTACGAGACTGCGGTGGATGAGATTGCCAACCTTGAATTGCAGTACGAGCGTTTGCGTCAGGCTTCACTGCTGCAGCGGGCAATGTTGTTGGTGAAACAGCGTGTGCGAGCTTCAACGTGGACTATGTTTTACAGGACTGCCTGGCTCAACGAATCCTGTGCGGCCGTATCGGCGGACTTGAATATACCGGGTTATGTGGTGCACTCCGCGAGAGCTCGGGTTCAGAAACTCATCGAGCGGGAGGTGGTGAGGCTGGAAGCGGAAGAGGGTTCGGTCGACGCCGCAGGGTTTTTTGGGCCTTCAGCGGACGCTTCACAGCGTGATGATTAGATTTCAGTTGAAGGGACCACTGACCACATGATGTCCGGGGAAGAGTGTCCGTTGCGATCGAAGCTGCAGCAGTATCTGGATGGCGACCTGTGTGAATCTGAAGCAGTAGCTGTGGAGTGGCACCTGCCGGACTGTCTGGCCTGTCGTACGGCCGCTCAGGAATTGCTCGGTGCGGTTCGATTTAATTCGTCATCGGGCACGTCTGAGGACACGGGTGGCAACGGGGAGGCGGCGTGGCAGCCATGGATCCTGAATGTCCTTCAGGAAAACGGCTGGCAGTTGCCGCACCAGCTTCGACCGGATCCGGAATCGCCCGAGCCGACGGCCGCTCCCGAACTTCCGGTGCGGTATGAGCCGGTGCGCAGGATCGGTCGCGGGGGTATGGGCGAGGTTTGGGAGGCATATGACGCCGTGGTGGGTCGAGCGGTTGCGGTGAAGTTTCTCAGCAGTGCCGCCCCCGGCTTGCAGGAGACCCAGCGACTGCTGCTCGAAGCCGTAGCACTCGGCAGGCTTCACCATCCGGGCATCGTGCGTGTCCATGAAGTCATATCCGAACTTAAGCACCCGGCGATCGTCATGGAGCACATCAGTGGGGCATCGCTCAGTGGATTCGTCCGGGGGCGTACAATTTCCGAGCGGGACGCTGCACGGCTGGTGTGTCGACTTGCTGAAGCAGTTGCCCACGCCCACATGAATGGCATTCTGCATCGGGATCTGAAGCCCGCCAATATTCTGCTCCGTGCTGTCGGAAATCCGTCCGACAGGCGGGATGCTCCTGAAAGTCTGGCAGACTACGAGCCCGTGATTTCCGATTTTGGGCTCGCCAGACTGGCGGCCGAGCACACTATCACGCTGAACGGGCAGATCCTGGGCACTCCCGCCTATATGCCCCCCGAGACCGCCAACGCGCTGCCTGAAGAACACACATGTGCCGTGGACATTTACGGCCTGGGCACTATCCTCTACGAACTGCTCACCGGTCGCGCTCCCCACCTTGGGGAAAACCAGACTGCTACCCTGGTACTTGCTCAACAGGGCCGGATCACGGTTCCGCGCCTGCTCAGGACCGGGCTGTCTGCTGATCTGGAAAACATCTGCCTCAAGTGTCTCGCGTTCAGTCCCGCGGATCGCTACGCGTCAGCTGAAGCGCTCCGCGGTGATCTGCAGGCGTTTTTGGAGGATCGGCCGGTCAGTGCCCGCAGGCCCGGGCCAATGCGGAGGGCTTTTCGCTGGGGACGTCGCAATCCATTACCCGCCGGCCTGGTGCTGCTGCTGTTGATTGCCGTGACTGCTTTCCTGACCGAGGTGACCCTGTCGGCGATCCGCCGCCAACAGATGCAGGAACAGGTCACGAAGCAGCTCGCCAACGCGATCGACCTGATCGAAACCATGCTCTCAAATCTTCGTGGAAATACCACAGCATGGCAGGCGATACCGGAAGATCAGCAGAAGGGAATTTATGCAGACGCCATCAAAGTCTACGGCGACTATCTCGAATACCATTGTCCGAGTGGTCGGATTCCACCTGAACATCTGCTGCATGCGGCCCGACGCACTGCACTCCTGCAAATGCTCGACCCCAACGCTGAAATTACTGCGGACCTCGACAGGATTAATCAGAGCATTACGCAGCTGCCGATGGTGTCGAGGCAGACGCCGGAGCTGTTGTTCATTCGTGAACTCTGCGCTCAGACCGGTGCAAATCAACTCCGCCAAAAGGGTGACCTTGGCGGCGCAGCACAGCAGCTTCTTGCACATGTCGAAGTTCTGAGGGAAAGAGCGGAGCTTGCGCGATCGTCTGCAGGGGCTGGCAGCACACCGGCTGAAGCCCTGCAGTTCATGCGGTCGTCTTCAGGAGTTCTGATGAATGCTGCGAATGACTTCCGCGACGCTCAGGATTTCATTTCCGCTGCTAAAGCAGCCGAAGAGGGAATCGCTGTCCTGTTGGCCGTTATGAAGCTGCAGCGGGGCGTGGACGCTGACGTGATTAACTACCTGGCCCTTGCGGATCTTGCAGCCAACGCTCACTCAACGTCCCAAATGCCTCAACGCGCTGTGGAAATCGCGAGTGAAGCACGTAGCGTGTTTGAAAAGCATCAGTTCACAAATCCTGGACTTCGAGACGTGGCCATGTCCATTCTGCGATCGCTAAATGCCTTTCAACCGTCCCAGTCAGATCAGGTTGAGAATACCGGCGAAAAAGTCATCAAGAACTGAAAGATCATTCTCAGGCAGTGTTTGGAAATCGATCACTCCAGCCTCAGCTGATCGATCAACAGTCAGGCGTAAGCCCGCCTGCTTCCGCTCGAACCCGACAATGTCCGGTCCGGCGTCATCCACCTCTGCTTCCTGACGTTCCAGCGGACGCTGCGGAGGTATGACGACCGGGGGGTGTTGAGCAAACAGTTCAGGAACGTCCGCAAAAACTGGCAGCCCCTGCTGTGCGGCATGCGGCTGATTGTCGCTGCCAGACGCGGCCAGCGTCTCCACACCGCGGCGTTCACCCACGGCCAGTTCACCAGCCATCAGGTGGCCGGAGTACTGCTCAGGATCGAGGTCCTGCCAGCCCAGCAGGTGGCCGTACTCGTGGGCCATCACGGTCGCAAGGTCCACGGTGCCGGCCGGGACGTCGCCGTCCGCCTCGTCCGTAAAGGACCAGCCGTAGCCCAGAGCGTCGTCGTCCAGCCAGATCTCTGACGTGCCCGCCGCACCCGATGCGCCCAGCATCCCGCGGTCGTTCAGGTCGCGAATCTCCACGGTGGCACTCTGCAGCCGCGCCATGGCGTCAGATGACAGTCCTGTCGTCGCCCAGGCCGCAAGGACCTGCTCGCGGACCTCCAGGATCAACTCTTCAGACAGCACCTGACCACGGCGTTCCACAGACGCCAGGTGAGCCTGCGATTGCTCGGTCAATGCTCCGCCTGCGGCAAAGTCCAGCCCCGCCAGCAGCTGCGGAGCAGCGTCTGGCAGCGTGCCGGTCGCGATGTCGAGGCCGATCACCGACCAGTGGCCCGTGAAGCCCGCCGGACGGCCAAACTGCAACGTCAGAATACCGTCCGCATCCGTATCACTCACAGTTGCCACAGCGATCGGGAAGGCCTTCGGGTTCG
>JBEAUF010000395.1:0-8616 GCA_041161565.1 Planctomycetota bacterium
GTCTCCCGCTCCCCTGAAACCCGGGATGGCATAACACACGGCCGCGGCGATTGTTCGACCACAGAGTACACAGAGAAACACAGAGAATGCAGCAAACGTGTAAAGGAGACAGGCGGCAGGAGTAGTTGGTGTATATGCCTTCGGTTGTTGACGTTTTCGTTATCCGAGGGCGAGGCTGGGATTGCGAAATGGTGCGCGGATGGAGTTGGTTTTTAACCACAGAGTACACAGAGTACACAGAGTTTCACAGAGAAACACGGGGAATTCAGCAATCGTGTTGAGAAGACAGGCGGCAGGAATCTGTGGTGGATACGCCCTCGGTTGTTGACGTTTTCGTTATCTCAGGGCGAGGCTGGGATGGTGAAACGGTGGCAAGGACAGATGATTTCGTCCTTCGGACTGGGATGGCGAAACGGTGTTAAGAACACCGGAAGTCGTCTTTCGGACTCCGCCCCCCACTACAAGGCGAGCGGGGGATGTCAATCGCGGGTAACGGATACGCGTTCGCGCTGCCAGCGTTGCAGCAGGGCCTCACCGTGAATTTGGGCAAGCGAGTTGGCGCGGTGCGGGAAGTGAGAAGTGAGAAATCAGAAGTGAGAAGTTCGATTGCGGTGCGAGGCGTTGGGAGTCGTGTTTGAGACTTCCAGTGAACGCCGGAGGGAATCGAGGTTGGCTGAATTGCAGTGCGTTGGCAGTGCTCTTTACCCGCGGGCTGCCGCTCTGCGGCTTACTACTACTTCCGCCCTGTGGCTCAGTGTGGCGGATTATTTGCGTTGTCGGCTGTGATCAGCGTCGCAGAGCTCTGGGGCGTTTGAGGATTTCATTCACAAGCACGGCCTGGCGAACACCGCGTGGATCCTTCAGGAGATTGCGGATGGAGACGCTGGATTGGGGAGCAGTTTCTTCGGTGGCGGTGGCGGCTGCGGCCGCCTGGTTGCTGCCGATGTGGTTCTGCACGTGCTGGTCGATGTGTTGCTGCACTCCTGCAGCGATCCGGGGTTCAAGGTGCGTGCTGACGTGTTCTCTGACGCCAGCGCCCGTGGGGCGACTGGTGGGATTGGCAACGGTGGATTCCAGCGTGCGGCGTTGGGAGCCTGTTGCGGGGCGTTCGGTGGGGCGTGTGGCTGGAGCGGGGCCGCTGCGTTTGGCCTGAGCGGCTTGTGTTTTTCGGGGTTGCTGGGATTTGGGTGTGTTGCCTGCCTTTGGGGGACCCGCCTGTCGGGCCGGGGGCGTGGTGTCCGTTTTGGCGGCTTTGGAGAACAGGTTCACCAGCTGCGAGACGACGAAGATGACAAAAAAGATAATCAGTTTTTCCATGTTCCCACCTCGCGTTGTGCTGTTTTGGGGCTGATGGCAGTTTAAGTGTTGAAAGGTGTTTTGTCCTGCCTGAAAGCCCTGGCAGTTTTGGGAGAGGGTGGAAAACGGCTGGGTGGATTTTGTGTTTTTCGGGACAGCAACTCGGTGACGCCCCTTTTTCGCAGAGTGCTCAGATTACCCCGCCTGGTTTTGGATTTCCTGCCGTGGACGCTGGTTTTTGCTGGATAGTTAGTTGTAAGTGATTGATTTGAATGGGTTTAAGTCGCTTGTCGGGAAATGGTTTTCATATTGACCCGAGTTGCTGATTTGATTTAGAACATCCGAGTGGATATCAGCGAGGATTGCCGGAAGGGCGTGTTGTTCGGCATGGAATGCTGGGATTGAGACTGGTTTTCTCTGGTTTTGGCAGATTCAGCGTGATCAAGCGGCCATACACAGATGCGCAGGCGGGCATTTCCGGAATGCATTCCGGGGATGTGGTGATGCGCGCTGGGAGGTTGCACCTGGGGAAACAGTGTTGGCGTTTTGTGTGTCTGCTGTTGTCTGTGGCGGTGTGTTGCCTGGCGGGCTGTCAGGGGCCGAACCACTACTACGCTGAGGATTCGATGTTTGGCGAGCGATTGCCTGATCGCTGGCGGTTAACAAAGCAGGCGAATCCTCAGGAAGTGGACCTGTCGCGGCTGGGTGGTGTGACCGGCACGAGTCAGACGATTGGCGTGGGTGACGTGGTTGAGGTGCAGATTGCGGCGGGTTTGGGTGAGAGTGACGTAACGGCGGCGCGTGTTCAGGAGGACGGTACGATCAGTCTGCCTGAGATTGGCGAGATCGCGATCGCGGGAGTGGAGCCGCAGGCGGCGGAGGCGTTGATCCGGTCGGAGGCCGTGCGTCTGGAGCTGTACCACAATCCGACGGTGACGGTGAGTGTTCGGGAACAGAAGATGAATAAGGTGCGGGTCCTTGGTGCGGTGAAGAACGAAGGTTTGTATGACCTTCCTCCGAACGCGAGTGACGTGGTGTCAGCCCTGGCGGCGGCGGGCGGATTGACGGAGGAGGCCGGGGAGAAGGTGGAGGTGCGGAATCCTGCGACTGCGGTGTTGCCAGGCACTCCGCTGGCGGCGAATGGTGGTCCGGTGATGGGGGTGAGCAGCAGTTCGGCCGGTGCGATGGGTTCTTACACGATCAATTTGCTGGACGCAGCGAAAGCGGGAGACGGTCAGTTTCGTGTGGCGGATGGTGCGGTCGTGATGGTTGAGAAGCGGGATCCGGCGCCGATTTTCGTACAGGGTCTGGTGAAGTCTCCGAATCGTTATGAGTATCCGATTGGGCAGGACCTGCGACTGTTGCAGGCGATTTCTTTGGCTGGTGGCATGAGCAACCAGCTGGCGGACAAGATCTTTGTGATTCGGCAGCCTCCGGGAGGTCGGGAGCCGATTCTGATTCAGGTAAGTTACCGTCAGGCGAAGCGCAGCGATGACAGCAACATTCGACTGGGGCCGGGTGATGTTGTGTCGGTCGAGCAGACACCGGGAACGGTATTCATGGAGGCCTTGAACATCATCCGGTTCGGAATCACGGGTTCGACCGCATTGTTCTGAGCCGACGGTGTAAGAAATTATCAAAAACAATGGCCGGCAACAGCCGGTGGCGAGCAGTCGGCAGGGAGGCCGGGCGATGTCAGATCCTGACAGGATCATGGCGGGTATGGGGGACAGTCAGACAGCGGCGGCAACGACGCTGCATCTGATCTTCCGATTCCTGCGCACAGTTAAATACCGGAGTGGAATTCTGGTTGCGGCGCTGGTGCTTGCGGGCATCACGGGGGCGACCTATTACATCACGGCCAAGCGGATTTATCAGTCCACGGCATCGCTGTACATTGTGCGGAAGGGGGCTGTGGTCAATCAGGACTCATCCGCGGGCAGTGAGAGTCCCAGCTATGACATGCCGACGTTTATTGCGCTGATGTCGGAAGAGGAAGTGGTGCGGCGGGCGTTGAAGATGCTTCCGGAGAAGTATCGCCGGATCGATCTGAAGGGCGTGCCGCAGTCGTTCTGGCCATCGGCCGTGCGAGCTCGACTGGATGTTTCAGCGGCATTCAACACGAATGTGCTGGATATCAGTTATCGTTCTCTGGATCCGCGGGCAGCGGCTGCGATGCTGACGGCGATGCTTGCCGGATACGAGCAGTTCCTGAACGAGACCAATCGCAGTTTATCAGAGCAGGGCCTGCAGACCCTCGCGACGCGGCTGCAGGATGTCAACCAGCAGATTGAGACCCTCACAGCCCAGCGACTGGAGCTCAAGGCCTCGGCACCGGATCTGGTGGATACCGGCGATCGAAACAGCAGCCTGAATGTGATTTCGAAGAACATTGAGCTGTTGACGGCTGACTATTCGAATGCCCGTCGTGCCACTGAGCAGACCCGCAACACGGCGACTGAACTGCAGCGGGCGATTGACCAGAACGAGGACATTCTGCAGTTTGCCTCAGAGGCACTGGATTCCGCTGGTCGGCAGCTGATTGAGCAGTCGATGGGGCTGGGCAGCCAGGACAACTTCCACATCCAGCGGATTATGCAGGAGATCCTGGAGGTTCAGGCGGAGCTTACGGAGAGTCGGCAGAAGTACGGTGACCGGCATCCGAAGATTCGGTCTCTGCAGTCAGAGCTGGCGGTCAAGGAGGGCTATTTGCGGCAGTTTCCCGCTGAGCAGCGCGCGAAGACTGAGCAGCTTTCCCGGCAGGTGCTGGCGCCAAGGCTCGTGCAGTACGTCGGTCAGCAGTTGCAGAAGTGTCAGCAGAACGAGCGTTCGATCCTTGAACGGCTCAATGCTGAGCAGAAGAAAGCACAGACCATCTCGCAGATCCTCACACAGCTCAGCGATCTGGACCGCCGCATTGAGCAGCTGTATGCACAGCAGTCCGCTTTGCAGACGCAGTCAGATGACATTGGTTTGAGCAAGGACACGTTTTTGAGCACGAAGGTGGCGAGTCGGCCGACGGTACCGGTGCGTCCGGTGTCTCCGCGGCTGACGATCGTGGCTCTGCTTTCACTGGTGCTGGGGACCACTCTGGGACTGGCGGTGATCTGGGTTCTGGACATTATGGATGATCGCTTCCGCACTCCGGAGGAGCTCAAGCTGCACCTGGATACTCAGGTCCTGTCCATGATTCCGCGGATGAGCGAGCTGGCGGCTGAGGGGTTTGAAGCGGTGATGTGTCATGTGAAGCCGCATTCACGTGAGGTGGAGGCATTCCGGGCGCTGCGGACGAGCATTGAGTTTTCGCCGCAGGACACCGGCCGGCTGGTGATCACCAGTACGGAGCCGGGAGACGGCAAGACGACGATTTCGTCGAATCTGAGTGTTGCTTTTGCTCAATCCGGCAAGCGGACTTTGGTGATTGATGCTGATATGCGTCGTCCGGGTTTGTCCACGCTGCTGGGGCTGCGTGACGACCTGGGTCTGTCGCGGATTCTGCGGAGCACTGAGGATCTGGAGACGAGTATTGCGGCGAATCTGAGGTCGACGGTTGTTAAGGGGCTGGACGTGATTTCGTGTGGCCCGCGGCCTGCCAACCCCGCAGAACTGCTCGTCTCTGAACGTTTCTCGACTCTGCTTGCCTGGGCGGAGACAAGGTATGAGCAGATTGTGATCGACGCTCCTCCGGTGCTGGCGGTGAGCGATCCAGCGATTGTGGGGCGACTGGTGGATGCGGTGATTCTTGTGGTTCGCCCCGACAAGGATCGTCGTCGGATGGTGGTGCGTGCGGCTGAGACCCTGCGCAGTCTTGGCTGCGAGATACTTGGAGTGGTTGTGAACCATCTGAGCACTTCGGAGGCGGGTGGTTATGGTTATGGGTATGGGTATGGTTACGGGTATGGCTATGGTCATGATCATGAGCCTGAAGAATCTCCGGAGACCGCACCGGAAGTCGCGGTAGCGCGCGGGTTTTCCGCGATTGCATCGGGAGAGAGTCTCACATCGGGGAGACGCAGTTCCGGTGGTTCTGTGGAAATTCGTGAGCATTCACGAGTTGCCTGACGAGGTTTCTGTTTTTCTGACTTTCTGCAGTTCAGTTTTGGCATGCCACGTCCTTCACGATCGACATCCTTTGGTTTCAGCGGTCAGACTTCGTATCTGAGAGCGCTGCTGCGCGGCTGGACTGACCAGCCGCGATTGTTGACTGCCGTGGACCTGCTGATTGCGTTTCTGCTGGTGATTTATCCGTTTGTCATGGGTGGTCGTGAGTCGTGGGGCCACTGGCTGCTGATCACCTGTGCGTGCCTGCTGAGTGGTTTGTGGTGTTTGCACAGGTTTTTTGAGGCTGGTCGTCTGCGATGGCTGGGACTCGAGCCCCTGTTATTCGCGGGCTTGCTGCTGGTCTGGTTCCAAACGCAGCCGTTGCCCGATGCGTTGCTGCGGCGGGTCTCCGGTGAGTACGAGCGATTAATTCCGGCGTGGGGGTTATTGCAGCAGGCAGCCAAGCCGGACGTGGAGGCGGGTAATTCCGGAGCGACGGACACGGCGGGGGCAACGGATGCAGAGGGAACCACCGGGGCATGGACGACCATCAGTTTTCTGCCGGTGGAGACTCGTCACGCTCTGCTGGTGCTGACGGCCTATGGTTTGATTGCTGCGGTTTTTGTGCAGCGTTTATCGAGTGAGGCAGATTGTCGGTGGATTCTGAAGCTGACGGCTGTTTCGGGCGTGTTGATGGCGATCTTTGCGGTGCTGCAGCTGTTGCTGTCGAACGACCGCTTTTTTTGGTTCTACCAGCATCCGTGGACGGGTACTCGGGAGGTGCTGAAGGGGGCCTTTACGAATCGCAATCATTTCGCGCAGTTCTTGGTGCTGTCTCTGGGACCGCTGATCTGGTGGGCGCTGGCTGGCGGGGAGCCAGGGGCGAACGTGACGGTGATGAATCGTCGGGGGCTGGGGCCTGCACAGGGCAATCACTCTCAGATTGACACGCTGCTTGATCCTCGGCAGCTGCTGTTGCTGGCCGGGACGGCAGGCGTGCTGATTTCGGTCCTGCTGTCGCTGTCGCGCGGGGGATTTCTGGCGGCCGGCACGGCCTGCTGCGTGGTGTTTGCGGGGTTGTGGCGGAGTGGACGGGTGGGTTCTTCGATGGCGGTTTCGATTATCGTCCTGGGCTCGCTGGCGATTGCCGGAATGGCGGTTTTTGGTGGTCAGAAGGTGGAGAATCGAGTCGCGCAGCTTGCCACGCTGGATTCCGACAAGCTTGATGAATCCAACGCCCGTCGATCGATCTGGCGGGCCGATTTCAGGGCTCTGCAGCGTTTTCCGCTGCTGGGTACGGGTGTGGGCAGTCACCGTTATGTGTATCCGGTGTTTATGGAGGATCTGGCCGACTACACGTCGTGCACCTTCTCGCATGCTGAGAGTTCGTGGGTGCATCTGGCTCTGGAAACGGGCTGGACGGGCGTGACATTGCTGGCGCTGGGATTGGGAGTGATCGTTCTGCGGATTGGCCTGGCTTTTCTGCGTCGCACGGACTCGGGGCGAATCGCAGCACTGGCCGCCGCTGCGGCCGCACTGGCGGGTGGCCTCGTACACTCAGTTGCCGACTTTATCTGGTATGTGCCGGCCATTGTGGTGACCACTCTGGCTCTGATCATCGCTGCTCTGCGTCTGTGCTCAGCCGACGGCAGTGACAGCGGAATTCCTCTGCCCAGACCGGCATGGATGGGAATGGCCGCCGGCTGTCTGGTTCTGGCGATCAGCGTGCAGCCTGCGCTGCAGCAGCGGATTACTGGCGAACACTGGTGGTACCGCTATCTGGTGTCTGCCTTCGAATCCCGCCGGGCGATTGCGGAGCGAGGTCTGGAGACCGATGAGGCGATTCCGGTCGGTGACAGCGATGAAGGTGTGGAAGCGGCCGCGAGCATGGTTGCGGAGTCGGCTGACAATTCCGAGGATGAGCTGACGCAGACTGAAGGCGTTGCTGCATACGGGAGACGAACGGCTGTTCAGCCCGCGGACCCGCGGGAGCGTATTCAGGAGCTTCGTGCTCAGCTGGCGATGCTGCTGAAGTCCTGGAAGGTGCGTCCGGCACACCCGGACGTGGCTGTGCATATTGCCCGTCGCAGCCTCGAGCTGTTTGAACTGATGCAGTCCGAGAGTGATAACCCGTTGCCGCTCGTACAGATTCGTGACGCGGTGCTGGGTTCCGATTTCACCTCTCAGCAGGCGATGCTGGAGTTCCTCAACCGGGCATTTGGCAACAACATTCGGCTGCCACTGCTGGCGGATACGATGAGCCGCAACGCTTTGCTGCTGTGCCCGCTGCAGACTGAAGCCTGGAAAAACCTGATTTCCACGGGCTTTCTCCGTGATCCGCGGGATGCTGAGCATCTGAGGATGATGGCCCAGACATTGCGGCTGGGACGTTTTGACCCGACGATTCGTTTTTCCGTGGGGCAGTCGTTGTTTCTGAGCGGTCGGCCGGAAGAGGCTGTGGTGCAGTGGAATGCTGCCTTCCACGCCAATCGGGATATCCGCAAACGGATCTGTGTGGCTCTCGCGCCGCGGTTCCCGGCCGATGCGGTGCTGCAGAATTTTAAGCCTGGGCTGATGGAGCTGGAGGATGTGTTTCAGGCCTACAGGCAGCAGCAGAGTCCGAATGATATGCGGCGGCTGGTGGAGGCGATTGCGGAGCAATCCCGAAAGATCCCGGAAGCCAGTCTGGACGCAATGACGACGGATGCGGAGGCATCGGACGGGGGTTCATGGGAGCCTGCGGGGGACGAGGCGGCAGGTGCTGGCGGCGACGTGGCGTTGAATTCGGCGGGCGACGAAGAGCTGCAGGAGCCTCGTCTTGTGCAGCTGCTGATGGGGGCCGCTTCGACGGCCGGCGAGTTGAAAATCCCGGGCATTCAGGAAACGCTGCTGCGGCGAGCCGCGACGGTGGCTCCGGAATCTGAATGGCCGCGTCGAGCGCTTGGGATGCTGTTGTTTGAGCGGCAGGATTATCCGTCCGCTGAGCGGTTGTTTGCGGCATGTGCAGAGCTGAGTCCGGGCGACACGCAGCTGGAGGATTTGCGGCGTGAGTGTCGCCGTTTGCAGCAGCAGAAGCAGCGTCGGCTGCGGACGGTTTCGGGTGCGGCCAGCGGGAAGTGAGCACGCATGAGCCGCCTGGCGGCAGCCTGCGGGTAAAGGGTGCTGCGCGAGAGAGTAGAGCGTAGAAAGTAGAGAGTAGAAGAGGAACGCCGTGCGGAAGTGAGAAGTGAGGCGCTGCGCGAGAAAGTAGAGGGTGGAAAGTAGAGAGGACAAGGCGAG
>JBEAUF010000158.1:0-4512 GCA_041161565.1 Planctomycetota bacterium
GGGTGAGGCTGTTTCGGGGCGGGGGCGGGATCCGCGGCCCAATGTGATTTTTCTGTTGACTGATGATCAGGGCTGGGGGGATGCGGCGTTTGCCGGGCATCCTTACCTGGCCACGCCGGGGCTTGATCGGCTGGCGGCTGAAGGTACGCGGATCCAGCAGTTCTATACGGCTGCCAGTGTGTGTTCCCCCAGCCGTACCGGGTTTCTGACCGGGACGTATCCGGCTCGGCATCGGATCCACGGACATTTTTCCTCGTCCGAACAAAACTCAGCTCGCGCCATGCCTGACTGGCTGGATCCTGCCGTGCCGACTCTGCCGCGTCTGCTGCAGCAGTCCGGGTACGCCACCGCACATTTCGGCAAGTGGCATCTGGGCAGCGGTGCGGGGGCGCCGTCACCTGACGCTTATGGCTTTGATGTTTCCAGGAGTGTCAACGGCAATGGACCGCAGCTGGGTAACGAAGCCACCGAAGATTACTTCCGCGCTCGGTCCACCGGACTGATCATGGACGAAGCCATCGCCTTTATGAAGGCCAATCGCGAGCGGCCGTTTTACATCAATGCCTGGACGCTCCTGCCCCACGCGCCCCTCAAACCACTCCCCGCACAGCTCGCACCCTTCGCAGCGGTCAACCCCGATCCTGCCCACCCGGCGTTTGGTCCGTGGCTGCAGCGTTATTATGGGCGGACCCGCAATCTGAAGGCGCAGATGCAGGTTCATCTGGCTTCCCTCGCCGATCTCGATTCCCAGGTCGCGCGACTGCTCGCGGCGCTCGATGAACTGGGGCTGACGGAACAGACGCTGATCGTGTATTCCAGCGACAACGGGCCGGAGGATGACCGGGTGAGCAACGCGTCCAACGCGGGTATGGGGAGTACTGGTCCGCTGAGGGCTCGCAAACGCAGCCTGTACGAAGGCGGCATCCGCACGCTGGGACTGATCCGCTGGCCCGGCCACGTTCCTGCGGGGCGAGTGGACACGAGCAGCGTGGTGGGTGGCGTTGATCTGCTGCCGACCATCTGCCGGCTGGCCGGAGTTTCGCTGCCGGAAGCACTCAGGCCCGACGGTGAAGACCTCAGCGAAAACTGGCTCGGTGCCGACCACCCCCGCAGGCGGCCTCTGCACTGGGAATGGCTGTTCACCGTGCAGGGACCAGCAGACGGCTATCAGCCACCTCCACTGGCCGTGCGCGACGGAGACTGGAAACTGTTCGTGGACCATCGCGGCCAGCGGGCTGAGTTGTATCGGATTCCGACGGATCCGGGTGAGGAACGGGATCTGAGCCGTGAGGAGCCGGAGGTTGTGAAGCGGCTGACACGGCTGGCCCTGGATTGGGCCGCAACACTCCCGGCGGATCCCCAGCGGACCCGACTTGCGGCCGGTGAAACTCCCCAGCGCACCGCTCCGAAGACAGCCACGCCTCCCAGGGTGAACCGCGCAGCCGCCATGCAGCGGTGGGACAAAAATGGCGACGGCAGGCTCACCCTCGAGGAATACTCCAGTGGACTGGCGAAGCCGGACGCTGAACAGCGTTTCCAACGCTTCGACGCCAACTCCGACGGGACACTCAGCCGCGAAGAATTCGTCGGGAAAGAGCCTCCTCGCTGATGTCTCGTCACACACTGATTATCGGACAGGGACTCGCCGGATCCGTGCTGGCATGGCAGGCGTCATGGCGCGGAGATCACGTCACGGTGCTCGATGCAGGGTTCCCGGGCTCGGCTTCCTCCGTGGCTGCCGGCCTGATGATGCCACTCAGCGGCCAGCGACTGGTCAGACGCAGCGATTACGAACAGCTGCGGGATGCCGCGGAGAGCTGTTATCGGCGGATTGAACAGGAAACGGGTCAGCGTTTGTTCCGCAGCCTGACGATTGAACGCCGATTTACTTCGACAGCCGAGCGGGAAGAATGGGAGCAGCGGTCTTCGAAGGAGCCGGCCGCTGATGACTGTCTGCTTCAGCCCAACCGGGGCCGGTTTGGTGCTCTGCAGATGCACGGCGGGCAGCTGAACATTCCGCTGCTGCTGCAGGTGACTCGGGAGCGGCTGAGCATGTCCGGCCGCTTCCAGCAGCGGCAGATTGATGCCGCAGAAGTGCAGGTCGAGGCTGGTCGTGTGCGGATTGCCAACAGCGAACTGGAAGCTGAGCGGCTGTTCTTCTGCGAGGGTCATCGCGGACGCGGCAACTGCTGGTTTCCCGGTCAGCCGGATCAGCCGGTGCGGGGCGAGCTGCTGCGGGTGCGGCTGAATCCGCAATTGCCGGTTGACGTGGTGGTGGGTGGTGTGTGGGCAGCGCCGGTTCCCGGTGCGGGCGCGGGTGCGGTTCCGGGTGCGGGCGCAGAGGACACCACCGAATATCTGATCGGGGCCACATGGGATCGCGAGCAGCTTGTGGAGGGGTTGGTGACGGAGGCGGGGCGGGCCGAGCTGCTGCAGGGCCTGGCAGCACTGCTCGGCGACGAGCTGCATGCTGAGGTGCTGGGCCAGACCAGCGGCATTCGTGCGGGAACGCGTCAGCGGCAGGTGCTTGTTCGCATCCATGCCACACATCCGCAGCTGGGAATGCTCAACGGCCTCGGTTCCTGGGGTGCACTGACAGCTCCCTCGGCGGCCGCTGCGGTGCTGGAATTGCAGGAGGATTGTCTGCGGCGGTCTGCTGAAGCCGCACAATCACAGCCGCCGCAGGCTCCGCGGCGATCACTCACTCAGCTCGCCCATTCCATCGCACGCCGCGTCTATCGCGTGGGAGACAGGGTGTTCGACGCCACAGCGGGCAACGGCCACGACACCCGGTTTCTTGCCGCGCTGGCAGGACCATCTGCGGTGACGGCCATCGACATTCAGCCGCAGGCAATTTCGGCCACACGATCGCGGCTGGGCGCTGTTGCGGACGCAGTGATGCTGCTTGTCGGGGACCACGCAGCGGAGCTGGAACGGCAGGCGGCGGCGTATGGCAGCGACCCGACGAATCAACCCCCATACGGTGTGGTGATGTTCAACCTGGGCTACCTTCCCGGAAGTGACCGTTCAGTCATCACCCAGGCAGACACCACCTCACGCGCGATCCGGGCTGGTCTGCGGCTGCTGCGACCTGGCGGAGTGCTCACGGCGATTGTCTACCGTGGCCATCCGGGCGGTGCAGTCGAATACGGTGCCGTGGAGCAGTTGGCGCGGGAACTTGCGGACATCCGGGTGGATGTGCTGCCAGGAGACAGCGCGGATGCGGCTTCTCCGGTGCTGTTTGTGTTTCGTTCCCTGCTGCGGGGGTGATTCGGGGATAACGGGGTGGACATTTCGGTGTCTTTCTGGAGAATCTGTGGTAGAGACTCCTCCCTGCTCTGCTCCTGATTTTTCCCTGTCCTCAGGCATGTTCCATGCGTGAATTGCATCAACTGGCCGATCAGCGCGCGGCTGACCGGCTGGCCGCGTACCTCAATGCCAAATCCATCAGTTGTCAGGTGGATTCGGAAGACAATGTCTGGACGGTCTGGATCCATCGCGACGAACAGCGTGCGGCCGCTCAGGACCTGCTCCGGGAATTCCTCGCAGACCCCGCGGCCGCGGCGATCACGGACGCCATCCGCCAGTCAGCCGCTCAGCGTCCCGCACCTGCCGCAACCACCGCGCAGGCTCGTCGTCATTCCGAACGGGTCTGGCAGCAGCGTTTCGATTTCGTCTGGTATCGATCCTTCCCCATCACGGCACTGCTGGTCTTCACCAGCGTGATCACCGCCCTGCTCTGCACAGACTGGCAGGACGGCTTCCGAAAGCACGGCCTGTTCGCGCCCTTATGCACTCGTGACGATTCAGCCCTGCTTCGGGCGATGTTCATTCAGCCGCCGGCGGGCTTCAAAGAAGTCACCGCTGCGGACCTGATCCCGAACATCGTGATTGAAGACGGCCAGCTGCGGATCATCCCCCGCCGGGATCCTCGCCAGCCGGACCTTGAAGGTCTGTTTGCCAGCGGCCAATGGTGGCGTGTGGTGACGCCCATCTTTCTGCATTTCGGGCTGCTCCACATTGGTTTCAACATGTCCTGGATGTGGACACTGGGGCGTCAGATTGAATTCGTCCGCGGCAGCTGGCGCTATGGTCTGCTGGTGCTGGTGGTGGCCATCGTTTCCAATATCACTCAGCTGCTGGTCGCGGGCCCCAATTTCGGCGGAATGTCCGGAGTGGTGTTTGGGCTTGTGGGCTATGCCTGGATGAAGGGCCGCACCGCACCGGAGCACGGCATCGGGATGCCGTACGACCAGATTGTGTATTCGCTGTTCTTCCTGTTTTTGTGCATGACGGGTGTCGTCGGACAAATCGCCAACGGCGCCCACCTTGCGGGCTTCGCAACAGGCATCGTCTGTGGACTCCGCGGGGCTGGGATTAAGAGGCTGCGGAGGTTGTTGGGAGGGCAGTAGGTGGTGGGAGGTGGGGACACGCACTGAGCCGCCTGGCGGGACGCTGCGCGAGAGGGGAGAGAGTGGAGAGTAGAGAGGAGATGGAAGTGAGAAGTGAGAA
>JBEAUF010000449.1:0-31465 GCA_041161565.1 Planctomycetota bacterium
GCCTTGTCCTGTTCTCCGCAGCTCCTGCGGCCACGCTCAACCTGAACGGAAAACCCTCAGCATCCGGTACACTCAGCCTCGAAGATGCAGCTGCTGAAGCCGACTCCCCCGACCGCCTTGCGATCGGCTCCAGCACCCTCCAGCTGCTTCGCCGCAGCGGCAGACTCGCGGTACGCACCCGTGACAGCAGCAGCCCGCGAATTCAGAGCTTTCCAGGCGAACGCTGGTTCCCCCCTGACCCCGCATGGAGACTTAGCGGCCGCTTCATTCCCGCCCCTCCCAAAACACCGCTGGAACTGAAAAATGTCCGCGGAAACAGCATCCGGCAGGAACTCGCCGGCGTCATCGAGTTCGAGTACCACGGCCAAACTTTCCAGCTCCAGGCCGTAACCGACCAGCCAGGCTCCGCATTGATCATTTTTCGGGATCAAACCAGCGGACAGCAGACATGGCCCGGCGGACGCTTTCTCGCCATAAAAATACCCGCCGACAACACCCCACTTCTCATCGATTTCAATCGTGCCAGCAATCCCCCCTGCGCCTACAACCCCCACACCCTCTGCCCGCTGCCTCCAAAGGCAAATCAGCTCCCCGTTCCCGTTACCGCAGGCGCTCTGCAGCCCCACCAAAACCCCTGAAAAAACTGAATTTCCAACTCCCGCTTCACTCCCCCTAAACGCCCCCCGTCGGCGAACTGCCCCATAAACTCGACAGCCCCCGCCGATCACCCCCTCTCAAGTCAGTTCCACCGATACCGGTGCGTGGTCACTCACCTCCAGCGCCGATTCCCGACGGATCGAAGCGGAACGGAAACGGGGACGGGCAGCGGCGTTGCACATCAGATAGTCAATTCTCCATCCCCGGTCCAACTCGCGAGCACGCCCCCGATTTGACCACCACGAGTAAGGACCATGAACGTCCCCGTGATGCTCCCGAATCAAATCATGCCAGCCAGACTTCAGCAGTCGCCCCATCCACTCCCGCTCATGGGGCAGAAAACCCGAAGTCGACTCGTTTGACTTCGCGTGAAAAATGTCCTTCTCAGTGTGCGCGACGTTGATGTCACCGCCAAACACCAGCGGCTCACCATCTCGTCGCAAGTCCAGCCAGCGTTGAAATTCCACCAGCCAGCGATCCTTCACCGCCTGACGCTCAGGCCCCGATGATCCGGATGGTAAATACACACAGGCAACCCGCAGCCCCCCGGTCGTGGCCTCTATTAACCTCCCCTCGCGATCCTCGCCAAAGCTCCCCGGTTGCAAAGCATGCAAGTCGATGGGAAATCGTGACCAGATCGCCGTCCCCGAGTACCCAGGTCTCTCGGCCGGATTCCACACCACGTGCCATCCGGAAGGCTGCCGAACCTCAGCCGGTAACTGGTCCGGCAAAGCACGCACTTCCTGAAGCAGCAGCACCGAGGGATTGATGGCTCCCAAATGTTCCAAAAATCCCTTCCGCAACGCCGCTCGCAATCCATTCACGTTCCACGTCGTAATAATCACGCCATCACCTCCCAAATCCCACACCCCAAATCCGATAAGCGACGCAGAGCCAGCCGCAAAACTGATAATCTGGAGAAAATGCCGATTCCGGGAGACTTTCGCCAGATTTTGCTTGAAAACTTGCTCCATCGTTTGGAAACTACCCGGTTAGGTTCCAAAAAGCCTGACGTCAATTGTATGCTCTCCTAGGTTTCTCACATCCGCCAGCGTCAATCCCGTGCAGACTGGGTCCGCCAATGAAGATAAATCCAGCACAATTCGGCCTTCCATCCCTTGGTTTGGCTGTTGTTCTGTCCCTCGCACCCACTGCTCAACCCACCGTGGCGGATGAAGTCGCCGGCACCCTGGAACGGGCTCAGGCCAAAGAAACCGCCACCAAAACCACCGCAACACGTCAACCCTCCAGCAGGCAGGACGAACCGCGTTTCCGTGGTCTCGCCCCGGAAGAACTTCTGCAGAACCGCTCCCACGACGTGATTCTGGACGAAAATGGTGGCTTCAGCGGTCGACTGCTCTCCGTCACCGCCGATGGACTCGTTCCCGCCGCCAACATGCAGGTGCAACTCCTAAGCCGCGGACAACAACTCGGTTCAACAACCACCGACGCCAATGGCGTGTTCACTGTTTCCGGCCTTAAGCCCAAACAGGTGGTCGCAATCTTCGGCAGCGGCCCGTCCGGTATCGTCGTATATGGTGCTCGTCTCATCGCCGCTACCGAAAAAAATCCC
Organism: Planctomycetota bacterium; assembly: GCA_041161565.1. GTDB lineage: Bacteria > Planctomycetota > Planctomycetia > Planctomycetales > Planctomycetaceae > SXXK01. The sequence goes on from JBEAUF010000449.1 coordinate 2,231, forward strand.
GCCACCCGTGAAATCGATCTCGAATCCGCCCTCGTTGAACCCCCTAACGTAGGTGTCGCCACAGAAATCATGGGTCGGTCCATCGGCATCCGTGACCTGCGGTTCTCAGGGCCCGTTCGCGACAGCGAAACAAAATTCCCCGAACCGATCGGCACTCCCGCAACGTCCGTCAGCTATGATAGTGTGCAAATCGCAGCCGATGGTAAAGTCTATGGTCAGATTAACCTCCTCGACGACCGCACCGGACTGATCCGCGAAGTGCTCAGCATGCGGATCTTCTTCCTGAAAGATGGCAAAGTCGTCGCCGCGAATCGCGTTGCATCCAACGGTGGCTTCTCCGTTACCGGACTCTCCCCCGGCATCCACAGCCTCGTCGGTGTCGGTCGTGACGGCATCTTTGCCATCGGAATCGAAGTGCTTCCCTTCAAGGCCGCTGACAAACGCGAAGAAGCAGTCCCCGTCTCTCTGCTCGTTACCATGGAAGTGGCCGTCGCACCGGTCACAGCCCAAAACATTAACGTTGGTAACTTCTCCGATTATTTCGGCCAGGCTCCGGGCATCACGCCAGGTGTGCCAGGTGCCCCGGGCACCGCGCCCGGAGGGGCCCCCGCCACTGCCCCAACCGGTGGCAGTCCAACCGGCACAGGGACCGCTGGCGCCGCAGGTGGTGCTGGTGCCGGTCTTGGCGGCGCCGTAGCCGGTGGGGTTGCCGGGGCCCTTGGTGGGGCTGTCCTCGGAGACCTGCTGGACGCTTCTCCGGACCTGTAGTCAACAACAGTGTGCCCCTCGCTAACCCAATCTCAACACCGCCGCGATCCAATCCCGGCGGTGTGTTCTTTTTAGGCGTCAGACTGCCCTACCAAACCACGTCATGCCTGATCAACTGCCACACGCCCACCTCGTCATTGAAACAATACCCGGCAGTGGCGAATTCAACATGGCCATGGATGCCGCACTCCTTTCACTCGCCATACACCGCACCGAATCGGTCGTCAGACTCTATCGCTGGAACACCCCCACTGTCTCACTCGGGTACTTTCAGGCCACTTCCATAACCAACGGCCGGCAAAATAATCCGTTTGTGTCGCTTCCAGTAGTCCGTCGCCTGTCAGGCGGCGGTGCCATCCTTCATCATCACGAATGGACCTACTCCTGTATCCTGCCCCCCAATCACCCGGCGCGGCACAACCCATCCCAACTCTATCAGACCGTTCATCTCGCAATAATCGATCTGCTCAGCCGCTGTAATGCCCCCTGCAAACTCCGAGGCGACTCCTCCTTCATCAACACCTTGGAATCCAGCGCCCCGGCCAACGAGGAACACTTTTTGTGCTTCCTCCGCGGCAATCCCAATGACATCGTCCACCAGCGGGGCCCCAAAGTCGTCGGCAGCGCCCAACGCCGCCGACAGGGCGCAATTCTCCAGCACGGCAGTCTGCTGCTCAGAACGTCGCCCCATGCCCCGGCTGTTCCCGGTCTCCTCGAACTCAGCCCCTCGCTCGACTCGGCACTCCTCGACGCCGAACTGCCCCGCACCATTGCCCGGGCCGTCGCCAGCCAATGGCACCTCCGCACATGGACCGACCAGGAACTCGAACTTGCCTCGCAAATGCGCGGCTAAACTGCCCCCTAAGAATGTCAGGTCAGCAATTCCTGAACAACCCGCGATTCCTCCACTCCGGTCAATCGCGTGTCCAGCCCCTGATATTTCCATGAAAACCGCATGTGATCAATTCCCATCAGGTGCAACAGTGTCGCGTGCACATCGTGAACAGACACCCGGTTCTCCACCGCACGATAACCAAACTCGTCCGTCGCGCCATAACTGAACCCCGGCTTGAAACCGCCTCCGGCAAACCACATCGTGAAGCCTGCCAGATGATGATCCCGGCCATCACCCTGAGCCATTGGGGTACGACCGAATTCTGATCCGAAAACGATAATGGTGTCTTCCAGCATTCCCCGCTGTTTCAGGTCCGTGATCAGCGCTGCCGCCCCCTGATCAACCTCCCTGGCAGTTCCCTCAGAATGTGCCTTTACAGCACCATGATGGTCCCAGTCACGGTGGTACAGCTGGATGAATCGTACTCCACGCTCTGCCAGTCGCCGTGCCAGCAGACAATTGGAAGCAAAGGAACCATCCCCCCCCTGCGTTCCGTACATCTCCAGAACGTGCTTCGGCTCGCTGCTCACGTCCATCAGTTCCGGTACGCTCGACTGCATCCGAAATGCCAGTTCGTATTGAGCGATCCGAGTTGCAATTTCAGGGTCATCCAGGCGGGCATTACCGAGGCTATTAAGCTGCTGCACGGCCGTTACCACGTCTCGCTGACGGTCCGTGGTCACTCCCCTCGGACTACCCACGTACAATACGGGGTCCCCTGTCGCTCGAAATTCCACACCCTGGAACTGGCCCGGCAGAAATCCGGAGTGCCACTGGCGGGCGGCAATTGGCTGCCGCTGGCCGTAGCGCCCCGTACTTACCATCACCACAAATCCCGGCAGGCTGCCGGTTTCCGCTCCCAACCCGTACAGAAGCCACGAGCCCATCGCGGGCCGACCCGTTGTCATCGTCCCGGTGTTCATAAAGGTGTGCGCCGGATCGTGATTGATCGCGTCAGTGTGGAGCGACCTGACGATGCACATCTCGTCTGCACAGGCCGCTCCCAGCCGCGGCCAGATCTCCGCAAATGACTGCCCGGACTGCCCCCACTGCCTGAATGGATGCTGCGGCGCAAAACAGGTCAGTCGCTGCCCTTGAAGCTGTGCGATCTGCTGGCCCTGAGTCACGGATTCAGGCATCGGTTGACCGTGCAGTTCAGCCAGCTTCGGCTTGTTATCCCAAGTGTCAATATGAGTCATTCCACCAGCCATGTACAGCCAGATAATCCGCTTTGCTCGCGGAGTATGGTGCAGCGGCTGCAAAACACCGGGCCACCGCGGGACAGCGGTTTCCACATCACCAGCTGCGGAATTTCCCATGAGCGACCGCAGGGCCATCGCCCCAACCCCCACTCCGCCGCTTCCCAGAAACGAACGACGGGCCACATTCACAGGCAGTGTGCTCATTGGTCACTCCAAATGAAATCAGTTTCGAGTAATCACTTCATGCAGATTCAGCAGCACTCGCGCGACACTTGTCCATGCTGCCAGTTCAGGACGGGGCACGTCGACGCTTACCGGACGGCTTCCAACTGTCAACAGCCCATCTGCCGCCGCCGCGTCAGCAGCATACTGTGCCCGATGCGCTCCCAGCAGCTGCAGTAAGACTTCGCGTTCCTCTGCAGTCGCCGTACGAGATAATGCGAGCCGAAATGCGTAGTCCAGACGCGAAACGTCTTCGCCTCCGCCTTCCCGCAGAATTCTCTCAGCAAACACCCGGGCCGCTTCGACGTAGGAGGGATCGTTCAGCAGTACCAGTGACTGCAGCGGCGTGTTGGAGCGATTGCGGTCCGCGGTGCATTCCTCGCGGCTGGGAGCGTCAAACGCAAGCAGGCTTGGGTGCAGATACTGACGCTGCCAGTGCGTATACAAACCACGGCGGTACAGCTCGTCTCCGCTGCCGTTCTGCCACTCTCGCGTCGGAAAGTTCAGATAAGCCCAGTATCCAGCGGGCTGGTACGGCCGCACACTTCGCCCCCCAAGCGTTCTCACCAGCAATCCGCTCACGGCCAGCGCGTTGTCGCGGACAAGTTCCGCATCGAGTCTGAATCGTCCCTGGCGGGCCAGCCACCGATTCTCCGGATCTCGCTCACGCAGATTCGCATCGGCAACAGATGACTGCCGATAGGAACGCGTGAGCAGCATGCAACGAATCAGGTGCTTCACGTCCCAGCCCGAGCGACGAAATTCCACTGCAAGATAATCCAGCAACTCCGGATGGCTGGGCCATTCTCCCTGGGCTCCCAGATCGTCGAGTCGCCGAGAGAGACCTGCGCCAAAAAACAGCTTCCACAACCGATTAACTGTGACACGTGCAGTCAGCGGGTTCTGCCCCGAAACAATCCATTCGGCCAGATCCAGCCGTGTCAGTCGCCGATCTGCAGGCGGTTCCGCCGCAAGCACCGCCGGAATTGCCGGGGTTACCTGCTCGCCACTGTCATCCATCCAGTTTCCGCGAGGTAGAACTCGAACCATCCGCGGCTCGACGGCCTCAGTAATCAACGTGGTCGGAATTGTGGCTTCGAGTGCCGCGCGGCGACCTTCCAGATCCTTCAGACGCCGACGCTCCGATTCCAGTGCCGGTGTCATTCCCCGGTGCCACGCCGCAAGCTTACTCTGTTGATCTGCACTTCGCATGGCCGCCGGAGTCGCGAGGATTGCCGCGATCTCCGCAGGGGGCAGAGCAGCCCCGGAAACAGGCCGCTTTGAAGTGGATGCCGATAAGCGAAAACAACCCAGATTGTGCCCCGGGTTATCATGATTCTGCTCCAGAGTGACCACCAGCCGGGAACCCTCGGGAAGAGTCACATCGAGAGCTGTTTCAAAAACTGCGAACTGAGGCTGGACTGCCTGTTCCATTACCGCCCAACCCCATTTCGCCCCCTTTGAGTCCCCGTCAATCGCTCCCGCTGCCGTCCATTTGCCGTACGGATTTCGTTCTGCCGCACCCGTTTGCTCAAAACTCGCTGCAGCATTCTGCAACTTAATCGGCTGCAGCGAATCCCCACTGCGAATCTCCACACGAATCTCGGTGAGCACGAAATTTCCATTGCCTGCGCGCCCAACCCCTTTCCCTGGCAGCGAATCATCAGGAGCCAAATCCAGCCGTAATGCCGTTACACCCGATGGCAGCGAGGAAAAGGTCAGTGTGTAGGACTCTGTAGCAGGATTGGGGCCAGTCGCCAGGATCATGCTGTCGCCCCGCCGCCTGAGCTCGGTACCGCTGCGACTCTCCAGCTTCTCAGGTTCCAGAGAAACCCAGTTCACCTGATCCCGCTCCCACGCTTCACGCAGCGCTGTCAGCTCCGGAGTATCGGTCGACAGCACGGATTTCACGCCGGCGATTTCCCCGTCCAGTTCCTGCAGCTGACGAGCCTGATCTGCCGTGGGAACGCGAACAAACGGGCCCCAGTTGCCATCCGAGTTAGCGCCGGAATAAAGGCCACGCTCCCGAATGTCCGCAAAAAAGGCTTCAAATCGATAAAAGTCCCGCGTGGTGAGCGGATCGAATTTGTGGTCGTGACACTCAGCACAGCCCAGCGTAATCCCCATCCATGTGCCGGTGGCGTTACGCACTCGCTCCGCTATGTACTTCGCCAGATACTCCTTCGGCTGCACGCCCCCCTCGGCACTCATCATCCCAAGACGGTTGTAACCGGAGGCAATACGATGCTCCAGAGTTGGTGACGGAAGCAGGTCCCCAGCCAACTGCTCAATCGTGAAACGATCGAAAGGCTTGTTTTCATTGAATGCCGCAATCACGTATTCGCGAAATGGAGAAACGCTGACTTCCTGGTCACCGTGATAACCCACGCTGTCAGCATAACGGACCAGGTCCAGCCACCACATCGCCATCCGCTCGCCGTAGTGCGGCGATGCCAGCAACTGTTCCACCGCACGTTCCCAGGCGTCAGGTGACTCGTCGGCGACAAATGCATCCACGGCTTCAGGTTCCGGAGGCAGGCCCGTCAGGTCAAAGCTGAGCCGACGCAGCAGCGTCACTCGATCCGCCTCTGCTGCAGGAACAAGACCTTGCGATTCTCGCTCCCGAGCCAGGTACCCATCAATTCTCTCTGCGGCCTGCTCTGCATCCCGGCCAATCCAGTCGCCCTCCGACTCGGCTATTGGCAGAAATGACCAGTGCCCCTGAAACTCGCCCCCCTGCTGGATCCACTGCCGCAACAATTCGATCTGCTCTGCACTAAGCGATTTACCCGTCTCTGGTGGCGGCATCACCAGCTCCGCATCCCCGGTCGTGACGCGCTCCATCAGCTTGCTTGAGCCAGGTTGCCCGGGAATGATGACGCCCTCAGTACCACCCTCGCCATGAAGCCCGACCTGAGTGTCGAGACGCAGATCAGCCTCGCGTTTGTTTCGGTCCGGACCATGACAGGCAAAACAGTTGTCCGAGAGAATCGGCCGAATGTCCCGGTTGAACTCAATCTTCCGTGCAATGCCCGCACCGTCATCAGCGAAGACCCCGCAGCAGATCGGTGCAAAGACAAGCAGAACCAGAGCAGAACGCAGCAGCATCGTTCAGTTCCACAGCAGGTGAGAAAAAGAGTGCAGGGCAGGGCGGTACGCCCAAGATCCTGTATCCCACTATTCTGCGGTGACCAACGCGTCCTGTCCAGACCATACCACTCACGCGGTTTCGGAAGTCAGCGATTGGAAACACAGCGTCAACTGCGGCAACGCCCCAGACGGTAACCCGCGACAACAGCATCAGCCCCCGAACGACCACTCAGCCACACCAACAGCGGCATCGCTGCGGACCACAAAATGCCCAGCAGCAGCAGGCCCGGAACGGCAGGGCCGGGAAGCTCCACCGCCCCCAGTCGAGCTCCTCCGCAGAATGCTGCAGGAGCACCCAGAAGTCCAAACAGAGCCGCCAGCAGAAAACGGCCACGAAGCCATGAAAGGGAATACCGAAGTGTCGTAGCGAACTGCATCCACAGGACTGTCATCCAGAATGGCGGCAGTCCAGGAATTGCACCAGCATCCGCAAACCGCAGCACCCCGAACCAGATACAAAGTCCGTCCACAAGACAGCCGGTCAGCATCGCGGCCAGCACCAGCCGCAGCTCCTGAAACCACGCTGTTGCCAGGCTGATGTGCACAACCACCAGCACACCCGCCAGCGCCGCGCCGTAGCAACCTGCTCCCCAGGCCGCCCCGACCACGCAGGCCAGCCAGCCAGCCTCGTACATCACGAAATTCAACAACTTCGCCGCTTTCATCTCTGCTGCCTTCCCAGCTGCTGGCAACCTTCCCGCCAGCAATTCCCACACATTCCTCCCCAATCTCCCATTTCACCCGATTTCTCTGAAAAACTCTCGTTTTTCAGAGTGTGAAGTCGTTAAAATCCACGTCAATTCAGGACGCCCCCGACCTGCAGCAAATCTCTCTCAGTCTCATCTTGTCAAGCAACGGTGTCTTCCAATGCATTTTAGCACCCTTCGCTGCTTTCTCCTCACGCTCCTCACATCCCGCGGATACCATCGTCCCGGAAGCCGGGCAGGTCGCCGACGTCGCTCTGTCGAGCACCTCGAAACTCGCACGCTGCTTGCCGGGAATGTGCTGGTGCTGCTCCAAAACGGTAATGCGGTGATCACAGGTGACAACTCTGCAAACCAACTGGAGATCACCGGCGGCCTCAACAGCATCCTCGTTCGCGGGCTCGAAGGCACCACCATTAATGGTGGCACAGCCACCTTCACGCTGGCCTCAACCACCACATTCAACGGGAGTCTGCTTATCAGCCTCGGCCAGGGCAACGACCGCCTCAGCATCGGCGCAGACGTGTCGCTCGCCGGGGTCAATATTCTGGGTGAAGCCGGCGATGACACGATTTCCCTCGCCTCCAGTACAGTCGCCGGCAACCTCGTCATCGATGCCGCCGACGGCAACAACACCATCACTCTGCTCAACTCGCAGCTGCTGTCCGGCGTCGCCCTCGGCTCGTCCGGCCCGGCCCTGATCAGTCTCCGCGGTGGTCGTGTTGCAGGAAAACTCAACGTCGATACCGCATCCGGTGATGATCAGGTTTCCGTTGACGCCACCACCATCAATGGCAACGCCTCGTTCCGACTTCGCACCGGCAACGATGTCATCGCCATCAGAAACGCCACGCTCAACGGTGAACTCTACGTCGACGCCGGACGCGGTGATGATGTGGTCTATGTCGAAGCATCCACTGTCGCCCGCCGTTCAGCCATCTGGATGCGCGAAGGCAATGACAACCTGCGAATTCAGGGTAATACCCGTTTCAACCGACGACTCCTCGTCGGTGCGGTGCTTGGCAGTGACCGCGTGGAAATCACACCGAGCGTCGTCCTGCCACAACTCACAAGGCTCGGACGCCCCGGTGCGGTCGTCGACCCCGCAGTCATCGATGCCAAAGTCAATAACACGTCCACGGGCGCATTCGGCCGCGCTGCCACCGCAGTCGACCTCCTCACTCCCGTCCTCAGCGTCGACGTCACGCCGTCTGCCATCGGCGAAGAAGCCGGGGCCAGTGCCGCCACCGCCTCCATCTCCCGCTCTGGCTCCACACGCACAGACCTGACCGTGACTCTCACGTCTTCTGTCACCACTCGCGCCACCGTCCCGGCTACCGTTACGATCCCGGCCGGCTCACAGTCCGCTTCAGTTGCCGTCGCAGCCGTCGATAACTCAACCGCTGAACCTGATGCCACCGTCACCATCACAGCCTCGGCTGCGGGCCTGAAAACCGGCTCCGATACGCTCACAGTCACTGGGCAGGAAACCGCCGCACTCACGCTGACGCCGCCATCCACTTCAATCGCTGAAGCCGCTGCCGAATCGGCTCGCACATTCTCCGTTGCCCGCAACACGACGGATAACTCACAGCCGCTCACCGTAACCCTGACTTCCTCCAACCCCGCTCGGGCTGCAATTCCCGCTTCCATCACAATTCCCGCAGGCGATGCATCAGCCAGTTTCGTCGCGATTGTCCAGAACACCCAGGATGATGGTGACGCTTTCGTCCAGATCACAGCCTCTGCAACCACTCTCATCAGCGCCACTTCCACGGTCACCATCGTTGACGACGACACCACCAGTGGCACACTTGCCATTACCGCCCCAGCCACGTCCGTCAATGAAAACTCCGCTTCTGGTCTGCTCCTCACCATTACCCGCAACGGTCTCCCGCTGACTGCACCGCTCACGGTCAACCTGCTCGCCAGCAATCCCCGTCTGACCGTCCCCACCTCAGTCACCATTCCTGCAGACGCCGCATCAGCCACCGTTTCAGCAGTTCCTGTTAATGACTCCTTCGACGACAATGACCTGCTCGTCCAGATTACAGCCTCCGCAGACACCTTCAGTTCCGGCATCCTGTCCGTCACCGTAGTCGAAGATGACATTGCTGCCCTCGCGCTGTCCCCCGCCACATCAACTGTTCTCGAAAACGCCGGTGCCGCCGACCGGACATTCACTGTCACACGTAATGCCGCCCGTAACACGTCCGACCTTACCGTGAATCTCTCCACCGGCTCCCAAACTCGACTCACTGCTCCCGCAACGGTCGTTATACCGGCCGAACAAAACTCTGCGGATTTCATCATAACCGCAAACGATAATCAGCTCTTCGACTCCACCATCAGCGTACAACTCACAGCCGGCGCCGATGGATTTACGTCCGCCCAATCGACCATCTCACTGGTTGACGACGAATCACCCGTGCTGACACTCGCTCCCGCCACCGCAGGCCTCAGCGAAAACTCCACAGCCGACGGAACGCTGACCATCTCCCGAAATACCGCAGATCTCTCATCGCCACTGATCGTCCAACTCGCATCAGACTCCAGCCGAGTCACCGTTCCGACCCAGGTCACCATCCCCATCAACCAGTCATCCGCCACGTTCACGGCCAGCGCCGTGCAGAATGACCTGCTGGATGGCACTTCCTCGGTCGTTATCACCGCATCATCAACGTCCTTTACCAGTGCGACTTCTACGCTCTCAGTATCTGATGATGATGTTCCCGCACTGGCGATAACCCCCACCACCGCGACCGTAGCAGAAACAGTCGGTTCCACTACCGTCGTCGTCTCCCTCGGTAAAGTGACCACCACAGACCGCGTTGTCACCCTGAATTACTCCAGCCCGCTGCTCATCAGCGGCCCCGCCTCGGTAACAATTCCGGCGGGCCAGTCCGCCGCCAATCTCCAGCTGACAATTGCCGGGGACGTCGTGGTTAACTCGTCGCTCGCGGCAAGCGTCACCGCCAGTATCGCTGGCTCAAACCCCGCAACCTCCACGATCACGGTGCTTGACAATGATACCATGCCCCTCACCGCCAGCGGTGACAGCAACCCGGTTGTGGACTCCAGCAACACCCTGATCACCAAAAATTCCAGCTTCACAATCACAGGTGAATCCGAGCCGTTCGCACTGATCGAACTCGATGCCGACGGAAATGGCACGTTCGAATCTTCCACCTCAGCCGACACATTCGGCGATTACTCCATCTCCACCACGCTCACGCACACCCCGCAGAACAAAGGTGCCAATCGACTTGTCCTGCGAACCACCTCAGGCCCAAATGCGGCCGATACCGCACTCAATGTTCACTACGCCCTAGGCACTGTGATCCGCTTCGACACCACCTCCGGTACCTTCGATGCGGAACTCCTTGACAGCGCCGCTCCTGTCACCGTGGCCAACTTCCAGTCCTATCAGGAATCCAGTGCCTGGCAAAACCTGATTGTTCATCGAAATGTCCCGAATTTTGTCATCCAGGCAGGTGGCTTCACCGTGTCTAACAGCCAAATCAGCGCCGTGCCGACCAACCCGCCCATCAACAACGAATTCAACCCTGCCAATTCAAATGTCCGCGGCACAATCGCCATGGCCATGGTCAGTGGCAACATTAACAGCGGCTCCAGCCAGTGGTTCATCAATGTTGTGGACAACACATTTCTTGATGACGGAAAATACACGGTCTTCGGCCGTATCATCGGCAGCGGGATGCAGGTTGTTGATGCCATTAACAACATCCCCAGTCGCAATGTCTCCACCCTCTACAACAACGGCGTGCTCGGTGAGGTGCCGCTCGATAACACTCCGCCGGCCGGCACGCAGCTTTCCGGCACTGTCACCACCCAGGCTGGCAATAATCTCGTACTGGGAACAGGCACAGCCTTCACCACGCAACTGCAACCCGGCCAGTCACTCCGTATTGGCGGCCGGCTCCATTTTGTCAGCTCAATCCAGTCTGATACCCAACTCACGCTCACGACCCCGGCACCGGCCTCCAATACCAGTGTGTCAGCATTCAAGGATGCTGCACCGCCGGATGCTGACTTCGTGGTCTTCAGCAACATCTCAGAATTGTTGCTGGGCGGCTAATCCGCAGGTGTTACCGAAGAATCAGGACCACGCAGCGCTGGTCGCTCACGCCGCCACTGCTGCATGAGACGCACATTGCGCTCGAAGACCTCCGCGTTCTGACTTCGGCCCCCACCTGCCGCCGCAGCTTCAATGGCATAAACCTCTTCAGTCTCCGGCTCACACCGGTCTCCCGTCTCCCGCTGCCACTCCACCAACGCCTGCCGCATCGCACGCAAGCGTTCAACGTGCTCCGGAAGTCCCGCCAGATTGCGAAACTCCCACGGATCTGCCTGAGTGTCGTACAGTTCCTCGACAGGACGCGTCTCAGCCATAATAAGTGACTGCTCGGTATTCAGACCGCCGGATTCATACAGTCGCCTCATCGCCTGGACAATAGGCTTAGTGTCCTTGTAACGGTTTGGCTGCAGATAAGGGCGATTCGGGAAACCGTTCCAGATGTACTTCCATCGCTCATCGCGCACACTGCGAATCAAATCCACCGTTTCATCAGCCCGATCCCGCGCTGCAAACACATACTGCCGCGGCTTGTAGTCTGCCCGAAGAATGTCCCGTGACTGCATCCGCGGCGGCAGCGCTATGCCAGCCAGCGCCAAAGACGTGGCGGCAAGGTCGATATGCTCCACCACATCCTCGCGAATCTTCCCCGCAGCAATCCTCGGTCCGCTCACAATCAGCGGAACATGCGTACCACTGTCGTACAGGAACTGCTTCGCACGCACGTGACTGATTCCATGATCCGTCATAAAGAAAATCACAGTCCGCTCCAGCTCTCCCGCAGACTTCAGCCGCTCCATCACTCGCCCAACCTCGACATCCGTCCATCGCACCGTATCCAGATACTGCGCCCAGTCTTCGACAATCACCGGGTCCTCAGGAAGCCATGGCGGAAGGTGCAGGCCAGCCGCCGGCGTTGTCGTGCCAAGGTCCCGCAGTGCCCGCTCGGGCCACTCCCGGCCGTTACCCTGACCCCTGTGCTTACCGCCATGCAGTTGTACCTGCACAAAAAAAGGCTGGCCATCCTTACGTGCCATCCAGTGATCTCTGTCGTAGGCGATTTCGGAACTCCACACAAAGTTGTAGTCCGTTTTTGCCACCTTCACGCGCGGTGATGAACGTACCTCATCAGCCGGTCGCAGGAAATCTTCGACCGTCAGATTGTTGACATGGTAGCCAGCCGCTCTGAACAGCTCCGGTACCAGCCGCACACCATCCGGCAGCTGAATCAAATGCCCAGGGACGCTCGAACGATGATTCTCCGCACCGATATTTGTTTGATAACACCCCGTTATCAGAGCTGATCGACAGATGCTGCAGATCGGCGCCGTAACAAATGCTCGAGTAAACTTCGTACCGGATAATGCCAGAGCATCCACATTCGGTGTTTGAATGTCCCTCTGACCATAACACGAAAAGTCCGCAGACATGTCCTCCACGATCAGCCACACAATATTCGGACGCTCTGCCGGAACTGGCGAAGGCCTGCCCACCGCAGTTGCCGATGTCAGCACCGCCTGGGACAGACGGGATTTGCTCGGCAAAGGCACAGCAGCAGACTTTCCAGGGGGACTCACCGCTCTACCACCGGCTTCCCCGGCCTTCTTTTTCGCACCTTTGCCCCTCTTTCTCGCAGCGTCACCCGCACCGACTTCACCACTCCCAGCACCCACCCTCACCCCATCCACATTTTTGTTCGGAAAATACCTGGACAACTCGGCTTTCACCCCCGCCAGATCCCCAGCTCCCGCCAGATTCGTCCATTCATAGGGATCAGATTGATGGTCGTACAGCTCCTCGCTCCCGTCAGCATATCGAATGTAGCGCCATCTTGAGTTCCGTACAGCGTGATTGTTCTTTCCAAACGTCGTTACTGCGGCACCATCCCATTCCGCCTGCGGAGCCCGCAGAAGACTATCAATACTCCTGCCTTCGACATGGGCCGGAACAGGCACACCCGCAAGCGAGCACAGCGTCGGGTAAACAGACATCAAATCCACCGGGCGACTGCAGACCCCGCCTCCCTGTGTCATCCCAGGCACAACCCAGATCAAAGGCACGCGAGTCGCTTCCTCCCAGAGCGCGAACTTTCGCCAGTGTTCCTTCTCACCCAAATGCCAGCCGTGGTCACCCCAAAGACAAATCATCGTGTTTTCGCGATGAACCGACTTGTCCAGCGCATCCAGCACCCGGCCGATTTGAGCATCCAAATAGCTGCAGGCCGCAAGATATGCCTGCACAGCTTCCTTCCAGCGACCGGATTTCAGCACCTCGGCATGGTCGCCCTCAGGCTTCGCCATTCGCAGCCCTGCCTCAGGAATGTCTGACAGATCGCCATCCCTTACCGGTGGCAACTCGATTTCATCCAGTGGATGCAGGTCGTAATACTTCTGCGGCACATTCCATGGCATGTGCGGCTTATGAAAACCCAGCGCGAGGAAAAACGGACCTTCGTGCTGCTGTTCAAGCTGCGATATCCCGTAATCAGCCGTCGCCGTATCCGGAACCAGCTCGTCGCCCCCCTTCAACACCCCGAACTGAATACCGCCAATGCTGCGGTTCTCCAGAAACCTGGCGGCTCCCAAATCCGACTTTTCACCACTTCCTTCCCCCACCCACTGATCCCTGAACCCGATTCCACCGTGCCACAGTTTGCCCCTTGCGAGTGTCTTCCAGCCGACTTTTCGAAAGTGGCTGAACAGCGATTGCTGACTTTGTATGACGCCGCTGTAGGGATCCGAATTCTGGTACACACCGGTCGTCCCCGGACGCAGACCCGACAGCAAGGCTGCCCGCGACGGATTGCACAACGGCGCTGCACAATGAGCGTTACTAAAGGTCACACCGCGAGCCGCCAAACGGTCGAGATTTGGCGTCTTTGCCTGACGGTTGCGACCCAGATGCCCGACCCAGTGATTCAGGTCGTCCACCGCTATGAACAACACATTCATTCGACTGCCGGCACCTCCGTTAGAGGGCCCCCCGGCAGCCAACACCGGCACTGCCAGACCAGTTGATATCCACAAACAAACCAACACACCCCGAACCCCTCGCAACATCCTGCGCGCTCCCACACAAGAATCCCAGGACCTCAGCTGAACAACTCACTCACCACATTTCCATGCACATCCGTCAGCCGAAAATCCCTGCCAGCGTGACGAAACGTCAGCCGCTCATGATCCAGCCCCAGACCATACAACAGCGTCGCATGCAGATCGTGCATGTGCATCGCCCGCTCAACCGGATGAAATCCAAATTCGTCCGTCGCCCCCCACGTCAGCCCACCTCGAACTCCGCCACCCGCCAGCCACATGCTGAAGGCAGCCGGATGATGATTTCGACCGTCACCGTTCTCCACTGTCGGTGTGCGACCGAACTCCGCTCCCCAGATCACCAGCGTGTCTTCCAAAAGCCCCCGCTGCTGCAGGTCAGTCAGCAGTCCTGCAATCGGACGGTCCACCTGACCACATTCCTTCACAAGCCCCTCATTGTTCTTCGTGTGGTGGTCCCACGTGTAATCCGTAGACACCTGGATATACCTCGCCCCAGCCTCAGCGAATTTCCTCGCCAGCAGGCACTGCCGGCCAAAGTTGTCGGTCGGCTGTTGATTTATTCCGTAAAGTTCCAGAGTTGCCGCGGTCTCATCTTCCAGACCAAGGATTCGCGGGATCACAGACTGCATCCGAAATGCCAGCTCATAGCTGGCAATCAGCCCCTCGATTCCCCGGTCCTCTTCCACTTCCGCAAGCTGTCCACGGTTGAGAGACTGAATCAACTCAACCTGCCGCTGCTGAGCCTTCCTGTCGAGCCGGCTGTTGCTCAGATTTGCCACCCGCGCGTTGGCAATCGGAATCTCAGCAGAACCAATGGCCGTGGCCTGGTGCACGGCAGGAAGAAACGCAGCCCCATAGTTCTGCACGCCACCATGCCCGCGTGGTGGAGAAATCGTGATGAAGGCCGGCAGATTCTCGCTCTCTCGCCCAAGCCCATAACTCACCCACGCTCCCACGCTCGGCCGCACCAAATTCGCACTTCCCGTGTGCAGGTTCAGCAACGCCTCTCCATGTGCCGACCCATCCGTATACAGCGATCGAATCACACACAACTTGTCCGCATGTCGCGCCAACTCAGGAAACAGCTCGCTGATTTCCAAACCGCTTTCTCCATGTCGTCGATGGCGAAATGGAGATCCCAGCAACACTCCCCCCGGAGGACTCCCGTGCTTCCACACCTCAGCACTCAAAGCCTGACCGGCAAATTCATTCAAACGAGGCTTGTGATCAAACAAATCCACGTGGCTTGGACCACCCCACATGAACAAGAAAATCACACGTTTCGCTCGAGGTTTAAAATGCGAGCCCGAGCCGTCAGCAGCCGCAGTTGCTGCTGCCAGACTCATCCCCCCAAACCCACACGCTGCACGCCGCAGCAATTCACGGCGACCAGTCGAACGGGTGAACGTATGACAAGCAGACATTACTGACTCCCCAGATGCCTCGCGGCAGCAATTCGGATGTGCAGATCCGCTCACTCCAAATACTGAAATCGACTCGACGCAAATACCGCCTGACACAGCCGTGACCATGCTTCCACAACCGCGTCCGCCTCCGCAACTCCCCCCGATCGCTGCTCCGCCTCCACCTGAACTGCATACTCCGCAGCCGCTGATATCTCCTCGGCTGTCGGCTCGCCAGACGACAGCAGCCCGTACAGAACCCGAACGCGCGCCCCAATCGTGCCAGCTGAAGACTCCCGGATTACCCTGCGAGCCATCGCGGCAGAGATCTCCATTACCTGCGGATCATTCAGCAGGTACAGTGCCTGCACTGGCACTGTTGTCACCGGCCGAGCTCCCGTTGCCGTGTGCGGGTTCGCAAAATCAAAAGCCTCGAATAACTCAGGTAAATCATTCCTGATCATCGGTAAATACACACTTCGACAATGAAAATCTGTCCGCCGACGGACCGGATTAGCCCCCACCGCAGTTGCCTGGTCTCCCAGGTAATCAACAGTTGATTCCTGAGGCCCCAATTCGAGAATCCCGGCGGACCAGAGCATCCCGTCCCGCAATGACTCCGGATCAAGCCGCCGACGTGAAAATCGCCCCAGCAGTCGATTCTCCGGGTCTCGCTCGCGACTTTCCGCCGAGCCACGACTCGATAACGCAAACACTCGACTCACCGCCACCTTGCGAATCAATGACCTGATCGACCAGCCTCCACGCTGCAGCTCCACTGCCAGATAATCCAGCAGCTCCGGATGGCTGGGCAATTCACCTGTACGACCGAAATTATCCACGGTCCGCACAAGCCCACTACCAAGCATGTGATGCCAAATGCGATTCACCAGCACACGGGCACTCAATGCGGCAGCCCGACTCCCAGGGGCCGTCAGCCATCTCGCAAACTCCTCACGCCCACTGCGATCACGAGGTAATTGCATGGGTGGACCATCACACAAAGCCTGCAGAAATCCTCGAGGAACCACTTCCGACAAGTCGTCGAATTTGCCTGCCAGACGAATCGCTTCATCCCGCACCTGATCCCCCTCAGCCGGAATCATCGCTCGCGGTGGAATCCGCGGCGGCTTTTCGAACTGCCGGCGCAGATCAGCCACAAAGGTCTCCTGAGCGACAACCCTCTGAGACATCTCCACGGCGTCTCGCGCCGAATCCGCAAACGCCATTGGTTCTGATTCCAGCTTCTCCGCGACGGCTGCCAAATCTCCCGCCTTCAGCACTCCCAGAACGGACTCTGCAGCTCGCAGCCGCCGCTCGAGATCTCCTCGGCCCCGCCAGTAGCTTTCATACGCATCATCCAGACTGTCACCAGACTCGCCCAGGCCCTGCAAACGCTCCATCACTCGCTGCTCGCTGAGCATGTAACGCTGCTCCATCACACGCGTCGACGTGAAGATGCCCACCAGAGCGTAGTAGTCTCGGGTCGGGATCGCGTCGAATTTGTGGTCGTGACATCGAGCACAGCCGATGGTCTGGCCCAATACCGCGCGGCCAATCGTGTCCAGCTGCTCGTCCGCAACATCCATTCGCTGACGATCCGGATTCACCCCCAACAGCACCTTGGGCCCCACTACCAGAAATCCAGCCGCAATTCGCTGACGATCCCTCTGCTCCAAGGTCTCATACGGCAGCAGATCGCCTGCCAGCTGCTCCAGCAGGAAACGGTCGTACGGCAGATCAGCATTGATGGCGTCGATTACCCAGTTGCGGTAACGCCACGCCTCCCGAAACAGAAAGTTCTCGTCCAAACCGTTCGAATCCGCGTATCGAGCGAGATCCAGCCAGTGCCGACCCCAGCGTTCGCCGAAGGCAGGTGAATGAAGCAATTCATCAACCAGAACCTCCAGCTCCTGCGGAACAGGATTCGCCAGATACCGCGCCCGCTGCTCGGCCGTCGCCGGAAGACCGGTCAGCAGCAGGCAGACCCGCCGCAACAGGTCCTCCGCAGCAGCATCCTCCGCCACAGGCAGACCGGCTCGCTCCAGTTCGGCAAGCACGAAATAATCCAGATCCGTTCTCGGCCATGACGCATCTTCGACCACAGGCACCGCGGGGCGCAACAGTGGCCTGAATGCCCAGTGCTCCCGGCCGGCAATCGGATCAGACGGATCCTCAGACTCCGACTGCACAGCCGCTGCAGGCTCTACTCCGACTACGACAGAGTCGTCGCTTCGCAACAGACCCGCAAGACTCAACCAGGCGATCAGTGGCAACAAACATAAACGTCGCGACCCGACAATTTGCATGCCGTATCTCCCGGAACTAATCAACTGCCGCTATACCGGAAAAACACATTCTCCTGTCCCTGCAGGGCAGCTGATGAGATCCTGCAAAACGCCCCGCCAACGAGACGACGGTCATGACTCAAGGAGCCTTCACGTCGTAACAGCAGATGATCTCCTGATCCCGCAGATACAATTTCCCATTGCAAATCACAGGATGCGTCCAGACTCGCCCCTGCGGGCTTCGCTGTTCTGTCTGCGGATCCAGCTTGAATCGACCGGTTTCTTCGTAACCCTCAGTACTGGCCTTCACCAGAAAACACTCACCCTTGTCCTCAGACAGGCAATACAGCATTCCATCCGCGAAAGCCACTGCACCCTTGCTGCCATTTCGCTTGCCGTCGGTCCAAACCTGTTCTCCGGACAACAGATTCTGGCAAATGATCCCACCGCCGTCCGAGTGGCCGTAGATGTGGTCGCCGTACAGGAGCACCCCGCCGTGATGATTCTTCATCACTTTGTTCTCGTACAGCACTTCCACAGAGTTATCCTGGCTGACACGCACCAGCTTGCAGCCGGCACCGTAGCCGGCTGTGACATACACAAGACCGTCTCGATAAATCGGAGTTGGAATCACGGCGACACTGCCAGGGAAACTGGTCTCCCAAAGGAGCTTTCCGGATTCGTCAAGACCAAAGAGTTTTGTCGCCGTAAGCTGGATATACTGGCGTTTGCCATGGTGAGTCACGGCCAGGATGCTGCTGTAGTGCGCCAGCTCGGTGATCTCATCCGACTGCCAGACTTTCTCCCCAGTGCGCAAATTCCAGCAAACCACAGTCCCAAGGGCGCCTCCGGGTGTTGCAAGCACTCGTTCGCCATCAATCAGAGCAGACTCGCAAAATCCCCAGCTGGGGAGCTGCCCACCGAGGTTCTTCGGGTCATCCACGTTATCCTGCTTCAGCTTCCATCGCCACTTTTCTGCCCCGTCACTCGTGCTGGCGCAGACCACATCACCGCTGGCCCCAATCGCCACCACCAAACGGCCATCAGCCGACACCGTTGGAGTGCTCCTCGGACCGCCGCCCCAGCCATTATCAAGAAAGCTGCCGACACGAGTCTGCCAGAGCTTCTTTCCCGTCGCCACCTGAAAAGCCATCAGATAGTCGCTGGATTCCGGGGTCTTCCCGTCAGATCCCATCGTGTAAAGGACCTCGCCGACGATCGCAAAACCGGAATAGCCAAGGCCCGCTTCACGGGTTTCCCAGAGCTTCGCAGGACCACCCTCCGGCCACGCTTTTAACAGCCCCGTCTCGACAGAAATGTCATCGCGATTGGGCCCCCGCCAGGACGGCCAATCACCTGCTGCCGCAAATGAGAATGACAGCACCCAGGACATTGCTGCAAACATCAGCACTACTCGCATGGATCCCTCGATTCAACGCTGACCGTGTTAGTTTCGCGGCTCTCAACCGAACCGCAACTGTGGCTGGTCAGAGATCATAGCAGGGGAGCGTGACGGGGAAAATCAAGCCGTCGCCCAGCCAAAGTCCGGAATAGTCCGCCACTCACCTCAGAAGCCGCGGCCGCAGTCGGCTGTGAAACGCTGCGGCAAACCCCGCCGCTCCAGTTCCGTGTTCAGCACGCTGTGGTAATGCGCCAGACGAATTGCAGCATCATCGAGAGACCCACCAAACGAACGCTGCTCGTCAAGGTAAATCCGGGGCACCGCAAACTCTGTGATCCGCCAGCCCAGACTGGCTGCCTGAACCCAAAGCTGCAGCGGCATCGCATAGCCCGGAATCGTAATGTCGAGGTCCCCCAAAGCACTCACCCGGTACGCCTTGAATCCACAAAAAGCGTCCGTAATCCGCAAACCCAGTTTTTCATTCAGGCAGGCCGTAATCCGCGAATTAATTTGCCGACGTTCCGGAGGCGCCTGACTGTCACCACTGAATTCACGCAGGTACCTCGACCCGGAAACCATGTCGGCAGGAGAATACTCGTCGTCGATCAGCTCGGCAATCTCCCGAATATAACGCGGCTGATGCTGGCCATCACAGTCCATGGTCACCAGCACGTCATATCCACACCGCTGTGCCCACTCGAACGCTGAACACAGAGCGGCACCGTAGCCACGGTTCGGCTCGTGCCGGCAAACGTGAACCTGTGGGAACTGGTCGAGTATCCGAGGCGTAGCGTCGGTGGAACCGTCATCAACCACCAACACATCCGTCACATAGCCCAGCACACCACGCAGCACCTCGGCCACATGCCGCTGCTCGTTGAAAACCGGTAAAGCTGTAAGGAGACGGAAAGACATGGAGGCATCGTAGGCGGAGCAGGGCAGGAGTCAATGCCGGGACTGCCACACAATTCCCCCACCACTCGGCGAAGATCCCTCTGCTAAATCCTCTATCGACCGAATCCCAGCCCCGCCAACCCACGGAGTCAAAGAACTTCCTTCGACAGTCAACACCGTAGCGACGACTACTCGCCACACCGACAGCTTCGCTGCAGGTCTTTCCGCCGCCGGTAAAGTCCCCGGCTCGGGGCGGATTCAGCCAAATTCATTGCAGTTGCCCCTGAAAAAAGCAGAAACTCCGCCGAACCGTCCGCTGACAGATGGCGAACTTCACGCCTGTTCCTTGAGCGGGCACGCGGGGCGCCTAGAATAAGTGCAACTCCCGCTGCCATTCGTCGGATACAACCGTGCTTCCGGTAAACTGCAGCGCGGCGCGGTCACTTCCCTGTTCTTCCGTTTTAACCTCGGAGATCCACATGGCCTACACTCTCCCGAAACTGCCCTACGACTACAACGCACTCGAACCACACTTCGATGCACGCACGATGGAAATTCACCACACGAAACACCATCAGGCCTACATCAACAACGTCAATACCGCGCTTGAAGGGTCTCCACTCGCCAGCAAATCAGTCGAAGACCTCGTAAAGGATCTCAACGCCGTCCCCGAAGCCATCCGCACTGCCGTTCGCAACAACGGTGGCGGACATGCCAACCATTCCCTGTTCTGGACCATTTTGTCGCCATCCGGAGGCGGAAAGCCCGCCGGCGATCTCGCCGCAGCCATCGACTCGGCCTTCGGTACCTTTGATCACTTCAAAGAACAATTCAATAAAGCTGCTGCCACTCGCTTCGGAAGCGGCTGGGCGTGGCTGAGCGTCCGCGCTGATGGCTCACTCGTCGTCGAAAGCACCGCCAATCAGGACTCCCCACTCTCCGAGGGACGCACGCCCATCCTCGGACTCGATGTCTGGGAACACGCATACTACCTGCACTATCAGAACCGCCGGCCGGACTACATCGCCGCATTCTGGAACATCATCAACTGGGCTGAAGTCTCCCGCAGGTTCGCCGCCGCTAAAGGCTGAAACCCAGCCCCCCCCCAACAACCTCTCGCCAAGCCGGGGTTCACTCGACCCCGGCTTTTTTTGCGACAAAACAGAAAACTTACTCATGGGATGTAATTTCAGCACACTTGGTAGTTGCTTTTTGTCACCTGAGTTGGCATCATGACGAACCTCACACATTTACGGGCCTGTTGACTTCCGTCAACATCGCATCAGATACCCTGGTGGGACCAGAAATCTGCCGCCCAAAGCCCGAAATCAACGGAATTACCCCCCTTCAAGAAGACAGGACTCCGTGCTATGCCCCGCGTTTACACCTTCCCGCGCGCCGGACGTGGTGAGAAAATCTTTCGTGTTGAATGGAAAAAGGACTCCCCATCCATTTCCGAATTCGTCGTACAAACCGCCGCCACTTCCTCAGTGGTCGTGCACGACTCCGGCGGAAAAGAACACATCTTCGTCGGCAAGGAAACCCTTCGCCAGTTCGGTATCTCCCGCGAAGATGCAGTCTCCAGAGAATTCTCTCGGATCGCCACCATGGTCTCGCGTCACGGCGCTAACCCCAGAATCGCCGTTCAACAGGCCTCCATGCTCGGCAAACTCCTCGAACCCCGCTAAACCAACCCACTAACCATCAGCCAAACCGACAACACCCCAAACACCAAACCGCAGAGCCAGAACCAACCCACAATTCGCTGCTCAGCCACCCCCGCAAAGACAAAATGATTGTGCAGCGGACTGCATAACAGTAATCGCCTCTGCGTTCTGCGGTACCACAACACCTGCAACACAACACTCATCATTTCCACGAAAAATACAAAACCGCATCCAAGCGCCCCCCACTCCACGCCCGCGCCTGCAGCCGAAAATCCCAGCAGCGCCCCCAGGGGCAGCGCACCCGCATCTCCCATAAATACCCGCGCCGGGTGCCGGTTATACCACAAAAATCCCCCTGCTGCCGCCGCTGCCAACGCTGGTATCACACACCACTCAGCGTTCGCGCTCGCGAAAAAAATGCCTGCCGCCAACGCTGCGCCGGATAACACCACGCTTCCCGCAGCCAACCCGTCCAAACCGTCCGTTAAATTCACCGCGTTCGAAGCGGCCACCACCCACAACATCGTCCACACTGCACCCGCCCAACAGTCCCAGCCCCACTGCTCAAGGCCCGCACACCTGTCCCCGGACCACTCAAGCCATAACCCCATCACCCCACCCAGCACCAACTGCCACGCCAACTTCTGACGTATAGTTAACCCCTTCCGCCCCGTGACTGCCTTCACGTAGTCGTCGCAGGCCCCCAAAATCGTAAACGTCAGCAAACACACCAGCGCCTGACATCGCAATTCCCAGCCCAGACCAACCACAGGGCACACGCAAAGCCCCACGACTAATCCCGCAGCGATCAGCACCCCGCCCATCGTCGGTGTACCGGTCTTCGCAGCATGCAGCTCATCCAGACGCCGCGAATCACTCACAATCCGCTCGCGAAACCGACTCCGCAACCAACGAATTACGATCGGTCCAGGGATCAGCGTCGCTGTCAAACTCGCAACCACACCAACCAACACGTCCCACAGGCGCGGTTCCACAATCTGTTCCTCAGCCCGCATGCTTCTCCGGTTGCAGCCACACCCAGCTCTTACCCAGCCGCCCTCCGTAATTCCCAGCTGTAATACGGATCAAACCGGATACCCCGGACGCGGCAGCGATCGCCGCCTGAGTCGCCCTGCTGACAGTCGCCAGATCGCGACCGTTGATGATAATCTCCATCGCCGAACGCACCCCGGCAGGCAGCTGCGAACCAGCGGAATCCACGTCCCGCAGAGTTGGGCAAAACGGTACGTTTGTGCTCGCAAACAGAAACTTATAGCGGCTACCAGCCTTTGAACCACTGGCAGCCACACCGCCGGGAAATGGCGTAATCACCCCCGGTATACTGGCACAAGCTGCTACCGCTCGCTCTGCTGCCTCCAGAGATGCTTCTTCTGATTCCGCCAAAAACCACAAATTTCCCCCCATGATGCCCTCAAACCACGGGAACCGACGGTCTACACAAAACTCCCCCCCCATCGTCGGCACTACCCACATCCTCCTGCCAAATCGCTCCTCCAGTCGCTCAAATCCGTCCCCAAAAAATGCCAGCTTTCTACCCAGACGAAAGTATGGTGCTCCTTCGACAGGCACAGAGGGCGAAAAACAGCAAGCTGTCGGACAGGTTAGAACATTCTGGGTCACCCGGTGCAGCAGAGCCTTTTCCAGAGCCTGTTCACGGTGCTTCCAGAACCGTGGCACGTGCAGCTGACAGATTGCCCCAGGACGGCCATCCGGCGTCACTACAGACTCATCCCCTCCAGGCCCCACGTAGCGATCCAGACCGGCCTCGCAGTCGCAAAAGATCGTCGAAGAGCCATGACCGGTGGCGGCCTGGACTGCGTGATCAAGCCACTTGCGATCCCGAGCCGTAATCAAAAACTCGGTGTACAGACTGCGGAATGCCTCTGCGTAGGTATCCTCAACCAACTCAGCCATCACTCATCCCCACACAAAACCCACACAACCAGGCACAGACCTGCCGCCTGCAAATCATTTCCGGCCACGGCCCTGATAAACCTGCAGTTCCGTAATGATGCGATCCATAAAAATGTCGTGCGACGCTACTGGTATCTCGTCAAACAACTGACATTCAAATGCGAGTGCGACCAGCGGAGTATCCGGGCGAGCATGCTGCAGCAGCTTGTCGTAATACCCCTTGCCATGCCCCATCCGCCCACCCCGGCGGTCAAAGGCCACGCCCGGAACCATAATCAGGTCCAGTTCCGACACAGCTACCTGCTTCT
The DNA here is from genome assembly GCA_041161565.1 of Planctomycetota bacterium. Taxonomy (GTDB): domain Bacteria; phylum Planctomycetota; class Planctomycetia; order Planctomycetales; family Planctomycetaceae; genus SXXK01. Next base: position 26,218 of record JBEAUF010000449.1, read on the forward strand.
CCGGCAGCCCCCGCAGCTCCTGCTTCGGCTCCAGAATTCTGTACATGCCCAGCTCCAGTTCTTCCATGCTGGACAAACGAAACAACTCCAGTTCCCCCTCAGCATTGCACCAGGGCACCACAATTGTCTTGCCTGATTCCAGGGCTAACTGCAGATCATGCCGAGTTCTCACCTCGCTGCGAACGTCAATGTAAAACATCACAGTGCTTGCTGTGGCGTACTCAGGAAGCGACATGAAGGCGCCAACAATGCGGCGACTTAACTCGTCCTTGTTCTCCTGAGCATTCCTGTTGGCGTGCGCCTGCTTCCGCAACGCGTCCTTCTGCTCCCGGATAACATCCCAATTCGCTGCCGCCTCTGCGCCCATCCCTATTTCCGCCCCGAAACGAATCGCACAGCCATCGACACTGCTACCTCCAGCCAACCTGGTGCCTGTCCACTCAGTCTGATGCTGCCGACTAGCCTTGTTATAGCCTGCTGACCCGCTGTAGAACCACCCAGCAGAAGAAAAAAAAGGGGATTCGCGGAGGATGGAGCGGGATTCAGCACCCCCACCTCACCGCGACTCCGCCACATCCGCTCCCCAAACCCCACGCAATCCCCCAATCGCACTCGCCAGCGCCCTGCCAACCTCCTCCTCATCCCCCACAATCACATCCGCCCCAGCCAGACGAAACTCCTGCTCGTGCAGCCTGTAACGCGACCTGACAACCGTTGTAGCCAGCGGAGCCATGCGGCGAACCTGCTGCAGAATCGACATCGAATCATGAAATCCCGGAACAGTGATCACTACCAGCCTCATCCGCTCCACGTGCACATGCTGCAAAACCTCGCCCGTCCCAGCGTCGGCTCGCAAACTCTGAAAGCCCGCTGCCCGCGCTGCCCCCACCCCCTCCAGACTCAGATCCAGCACCAGCACCCGCTCAACTTTCGACTGCAAAGCCGCCGCAGCACCGCGACCGGCAGGACCAAATCCCACCACCAGACAGTCGCAGGCATGCTCCGACAATCCCTGTCGCTGATCACCATCCAGAGGCGCGTACACCCGACCATTCAGCCATGACGCCAGCCTTGGTGACCACGCAATCAACGACGGCGTCAACAGCAGCGTCATAATCGACGCCGAAACAATCGCGTTCGACTGCAACTCAGTTATCAACTGTTCCGCCTGCGCCTGGCTACCAAGCACAAACGCAAACTCACCCACCGAACACAGGCTCAACCCAGTCCCCAGGGAAGTCCCGGACTGGTGACCCGCCAACCGAAATAACAGGGCCACAACCAACACCTTTATCAGCAAAATTCCCGCCGACAGACCGGCTACCAGCAGAAGGTTGTCAAACATCCAGACGGGATCCGCCAACAACCCCACCGATCCAAAAAACAAAGTCACCAGAACGATTCTTAAAGAAGCCACATCCGCTCGAATCTGAAAGGCAAATGGCGAGTTGCCAAGGAACATTCCAGCGACAAAGGCTCCCAGCGCCGGTGACAGACCCGCGGCATGAGCGGACCACGTCGCTCCCAGCCCCACAATCACACTCAGCAACACCATCAACTCGCGATTCTGGCCAATCGATCGCGTACGCATCACTCGCACTGCCAGCAGATTCAAGGCGAGGTAGAGCACCCCCACAACACCCGCACCGGCCGCCACTATACCTGCGATCCGCGGCAACATCGCGCCCAGACTCCCGGACGACCCCAAAAGCGGAATCAGCAATGCCAACGGCACCACGGCCATGTCCTGCACCAGCAGCACCGCAAGCGAATTACGGCCCAGAGGCGAATCCAACAGCGATCGATCCACTAACACCCCCACCACCGTCGCCGTGCTGCTCAAACTCAGCATCGCCCCAATCGCCACGGCCGCAGACAAGCTCAAACCCAGACCCAGACCCGCTGCCGTTAGAGCAGCAATCGTCAACACCACCTGCAGCACCCCACACAGCAGGTTCACTCGCCCCAAACCCATCACACGCTGCCACGAAAACTCCAGACCAAGACTAAACAACAGCAGCGCCACTCCCAGCTCGGCGATCCCCTCAATCGCAGATTCGGCACCTACCACGCGAAAACTGCCAGGCCCCCCGGCAATCATCCCGGCAATCAGGAAGCCCACCAAAGGACTCTGACGCAAAACCGCCATCAGACTCCCGGCCAAAAAACATCCCAGCAACAGCAACACCACCTGCAATAACAGGTCCCAGCTGTCCATGTTCTCCCCGCCTGGTCCGCAGGCAATGCCCGCAACTCCCCCAAAACCACAGTCAGTTCAGAATCACACCCGAAACTGAAAACTCCAGCGACTGCTCCCGCCCCTCAACTTTCAACTGCATCTTCTCTGTGAAACGACCGGGGCGAGCGGGCGCCGTAAACTGCATATCCACCACCTGCAGCTTCTCAGGCACCTCACCCTTGCGAACAGTAAAACACTCCTCCAACCCCCCGCAATCCACTCCGGACACCACAAATGGCCTGATGCCCCGCACCACAACCCGGACCGTCGCAGTTTGCCCCGGACGCAGCGCCTTGATCTCAATCCGCGGGTTGGAAATGCTGAAATCAGGCAACACCGTTCCCTGAACCATCAGTGGGATGTAAGGATTCGACGCGTCATCAGTCTCAAGCGTGACGTACTCCTGAAACCGACCAGCACGCGCCTCAGCTGATAACTGAAATCGCAGCGAATATTCCACGTTAATGCCGTTCACAGCGGGATCGTTTCGCGCAACCACACGTGCCTCGCACTTCAACGCCGGATCCGAACATTTCACTCCCACGATCGTCCATGTGGGACGCCCGGCGTACGTCACCTTCACAGATTGCTCTGCACCCTTGCCAAACTCAACCGAACCAAAGTCCAGCTTCCCGGGATCAAACACCACGTCTGTTCGGATATACGCCTCAATCGGTACTTCAACCGTCGTGAACGATGGCGCGTCAAAACCGATCGTCAATGTCGTTTCACGCTTTCGCGTGTAAGCCAGAGTGTTGATCCGAACCTCGATCGTCGTGGACTGATTTGGAGCCAGCTGCCGCGGACCAACAATCATCGCAGACGCACACTGACAGCCAGTCGAAACCCCCGAAAGCTGAACTGTCGACGCCAGATTGTTCGTCACCTTCAACGTCTCGATCGCCTCCGAACCCGTGGCGATCACACCAAAGTCCAGCTTCTTCCGGTCCAGCAAAGCACTTGCCCATCCCTGTTGAGCAACCGCATTCGCTGAAATGCACGTGAAGATCAATACAGCCTTCCAACAACTTCCTGCTGCTGACATGATGCCCGCCCAGATTCTCAACAGATTTGGCTACCGCCCCGGCAAGGACACAAGCTGGATTCTGCCAGCTTGCCGCAGAATTTGCCAATCCCGAACTCGGCACAGCTGCAAGCCTGAGAAAATCGGCAGCCTGGGAAGACAAGGCTCTCTCAAAAACAGGAATCAGGCGATTTCCCCAAGCTTCCCCAGACAGCCATCCAACAGCAAAATCCTAACCAATCCCCCCAAGCTGCCGAACAGCCTCATACGCCACAGCAGTCACCGCACTGCTCAAATTCAAACTCCGTACCTCAGGCCGCATCGGCAGCTTCAGATTTCTCGCCGCAGACTGCTCCAGAATACTCGCCGGCAAACCCCGCGATTCACACCCAAACAACAGAATGTCCCCCCGACTGTACTCCACCTCCCAAATCGTCCGAGCAGCCTTCTTTGTCAAACACCAAACCCGCGAAGCGGGCAACCTTCGCTGCACCTCCTCCCAACTGTCCGTGACTTCCCAGTCGAGATACTGCCAATAGTCCAGCCCAGCGCGCTTCAGGGACGTGTCGTCCACGCGAAATCCCAGCGGACGTATCAGCCACAGCCGCGCACCAATCGCCACGCAGGTACGGCCAATGTTACCAGTATTCTGAGGAATCTCAGGTTGATGCAGAACAATGTGCAGCACGGGGCCCGTCACTCCTCCTGCACGAACTCCCGATTCGGTTTCCAGCTTATCTTCGATCATATTCCCCCAGCCGAAATCCGGGGTCGCTGCGCCCCTCCAGTGTCTCAATGCCGGACATTCGAATCATCAACAATCGCTCCAGAGCCACCCCGCTTTGATCCGGCTGAAAAAACAGATTTCCCAACGTCCATTCAGCCGCTCCAGCGCCCCCATAACGGCCCATCACAGCTACCTCATCCGTCATCAAACGCACATCAACCTGATACTCATACAGCGGAACCACATTCTGCCGCGAAGGCAACTTCTCCGCAAAATCTTCGATCGTCAAACGCGGTGTCACCGCCCCCGCGTAAACCACGGGCAGTAAATTCAACAGCACCCAGTCCGCCTCAATTTCCTTCGCTGTAACCTCGATCACACACCGCAGCTGCCGCCGGTCTCGCAAGCCCGACAACTGTGGAATCTTCCCCAGCGGCAGACCTCCCTCATCCAGACCGCTCTGTAACTCCAGAAAACTCTGTCCACCCGGCATCAGCGAAAATCCCTGACCGGTACCCAGACTTCCTGATGGCAGCTCACGCCGCGCTACACCATCGTCATCCAACTGTTCTGCGGCCGAAGCCTCCCGTGCCAAACTCTGCAGCGCCCACGGAGATCCGCTTCCCGCCACGCCGATCCGCAACCCGCCGCGATTCAGCCTCTGCCGCTGTTCTGGACTCATCAAACCACTCTCGTCCAGCTCCTCCCATACGAGCCGCCGCAACCGCGCGTCGTCCACCGGACGACTCACTATCAATGCCTCCAGGCGTGCCGTACGCAACTGCAGCCCGCCAGCACCACCCCGCGATAACTCCGCAGCCGCCTCACCCTCCAATGGACCACCACCCAAAAGACTCGCACCACCCAATCCACCCGACTCACGCGCACTGCGAAACAGACCACAGCCTGGAACCGCCAGCAGCAGTCCCGCTATTGCCTTTCGCCTCGTGCAAAACATGACGTCCGACTTTCCCTGTCAGTCCCGGCAACTTCAACTGTCCGCTTCCCTGCGGTTCTGCAAACACAATGACTCCATTCTGAGCCACCTCCCGGAGTTCCGGGAAGACTTGTTTTGCCCCCACGTCGGGTTTCAACACCGCTAACCAGTCTCCATTTCCATTTCCCATCCGGAACCAGCAAAATCTGCCACCCCAAAGCCACGTTCTCACAGCGGCCGCACTCCGCTATCCTTCCACAGACCGCTCACCGCGCTGTTCCGCCGTCTGCCCCCACCCACCCGGACTACGCCCTCATGGAC
>JBEAUF010000459.1:0-3164 GCA_041161565.1 Planctomycetota bacterium
GCAGCCCTTCGCTCCCATACACGATCTCCGCCGTGGCCACTCCCGCACGGTTTCTGATCGGGTTTCCCTCGTTGTCCAGAAACGTCCGCGACGTAATCCGCCCCAGCGAGTCGTGCTCGTCCCGATAGCCAAAAACGCCATCCGCGTTCTGCTGTGGCTTGTTGTCGTCGTCAGCAAACACCGCTGCCAGCTTCAGACCTTCGGCCGACCAGCGGTAACGAACCACAGTCGCCAGCGACTGACCGGTCTTCGGACTCGATTCCAGCTGCTCCAGTGAGATGCCCGATGGTGATGAAACGTCGCCGCCACCGACTCCACCGCCCTCCCCTAAGCCGCCAGCTCCCCGCACAGACTGCACAGGTATCAACCGCCTGAGCAGACTCGATGCTGTCTCGGCGTCCCGCCGGGGCTGCACAAACACCTGGTACATCGCCTCTTCAGGTGACGTGAAGGTCTTTTTCCAGAGCGGCAGCTGACGGTGGTTGAACGCGAGCACCTGAGTCACACGGCCGTCCACAGCGTACTGGTACTCGTAACGAACCTCCCGATGGCTGGCATTCAGATAATCCGCCGCAAACTCGGTGCCCCACATGTCGTTGTAAGACTTCGGTACCTGCACCAGCTGCTCATAGCCATTGATGCGTTCCACCACCTGAATCGGCCCATACCAACCCCTCGTAGTGATGCGATAACTCTGGTCACGCTGCCGAACCACCGCCAGCGCGAGCGGCTGAATCCCCTCGAACACGCCCCGACGTTCAATGATGTCGTTGTACCACGACACATACGGACGGACGTAGGCCAGGCGATACCAGATCCCATAACAACCCGAGATCACCAGCAGCACCGCCGCCACCATTCCGAGGAACCGAAATGGTTTACGACGAATCAGCTGCTTCGCTTTCTTATACAGCCGGATGGGGCGCGGATCGACATCCCAGGTGATTTCTTCCCCCGCCAGCCACTGGGAAAGATGGGTCATCAGCTTTTCGATCGACGGATAGCGATCCTGCGGATCAGGCTCCAGACAACGCAGACAGATGCGCTGCAGATCTCGATCCAGAAAGCTGCTTTTGGAACTGGGCGGCTGCGGCCGTTGCGTGCTATCCCGGCGAATCCGCTCAGACTCCTCCGGGTCTTTGGGCCTCGATTGAAATGGCCGCAAATTGCACAGGATCTGGTAAAGAATCACCCCAATCGCGTACTGGTCGGATTGCGGACCAGCAAACTCAGCACCCCGAAAAAGTTCCGGCGCCATATACCCAATCGTCCCAAACACCTCGCCAGCCCTCGTGATCCGGGGGTGGGCCGAACGCCGTGGGAGCGGTTCCTGCGCTGGACTCTCCGGGGATTTCGCCCGACCATCGCTCGGGCAAGGATCAAAGAAGCCTGCCAGACCGAAGTCGGCCAGTTTCGGATTGCCCTCCCGATCCAGCAGAATATTGGCCGGCTTGATGTCCCGGTGGAGTATGCCGGCGTCATGCAGGGATTGCAGCCCCGAGCAGACCTGCAGGAGCTTTTCCACCGCCAGACGCAGGTTCTGATCGTCCTTCGCCTGACGCGGATGCGCTTTCAGCCAGTCTCCAAAGTTGCCGCCAGGCAGATACTCAAGTACCACATACGGACACCCGGCAAAGCGGGCGCCGGAGACAGCGCCGGAATCAATCACCTGCACCACGTGCATGTGCGGATTCTGCGCTGCCGTGCGGACCTCCTGACTGAATCTGCGCTCGGCGTTTGTGTCCTCCAGACCTTCGGGTTTGAGGATCTTTATGGCAACGGTGGAATCATGTTTGGTTCTGAGCGCCCGGTAGACGCTGCCAAATCCTCCACCACCCAGATAACCGTTCAAAACGTAACCATCGATTTCCGGCCAGAATCTGGAGTCATTGGGATCCTGCTCTCCATCCTGCCCCGCCGCCGCATTTCCCGCCGGCGGAAACATCGGTGGCAGCCGGTCCACCCCGGCATCGCTGCCGGAGTGTGCTGAGCCACTGGATGCTGCCTCGGGAATTCCGAGCGGGTCGTCGTCAGGCGGTTCCGGATTGCTGCTCATGATTGCAAACCCCATGGTGGACTTAATTACACCCTGGTATTCTTTTGGCGCATTGCGTTCAGGCGGTGAGTCGTCCGAGGAGCGCTTTGGCCCGCACGCTGCTTTTGGCCTGGGCGTGCAGTGCCAGCAGGAAGCCGACCTGCTCGGCCTGATCCTTCTGGTCCCAGATGTCATGCACGAGCGACACGGCTTCATCGAGTGAGTGTCCGATCAGCTGCGTGATCTCTTCAACGGCCTGCCGGGTGTAGTGGGCCACGCCCAGAATTCCGCGTGCCACCGGGCTCTGTTCGGATTTCTTCGCGAGCAGTCCGGCGAAGATCTTCCAGTTGTTCTCTTCCATTTGCGGAACGCAGTCCCGGATCACTTCGAGAGCCGCGCCGGGATTGGCGATCAGCTGATCGACGGCGGAATCCATCTGGGACAGACGTTCCCGCAGCTGCTTTTGCTGCCGTTCCTGTTCCGCCTGCTGAGCCCACGCGAGGCTCCGTGCGGCATTCAGGCGCCGCTGCCGCTCTTCTTCCGCAGCCTGCCGCTGGGAATTTGCGAGGTATTCAACACCCTTGTAGGCGCCATATCCGACGATGGCAGCCATTCCGAGTCCCAGCAGGCCGTTGAAAAGATTATCTGAGTCTCGCATCTCTACGCTCCCCGTTTTCTCTGTGAAATGGATGTCAGAACCGGCGACACCGTCCGGTTCCACCCTCCCATAGCGTCGAGCAGTCGGGTTGTGACGAAAAAATTCCCCCGAATTTTCCGCTTCATGCTCGCCTTTCCGAATCAACGGCCCCCACTGCAGCCAGCACCGGCCGATTGTGACCACCGCACTCCCGACAGCAACTCCATCCCGCTGGCGTCACTCTCATTCCGTTCGGGACTCCGCCTGTGGACCGGTAACGGGAGCAGCGGTGTCGGTCGAGGGGGCGAACTGCGTGGAAAGCACCGCACCCAGTCTTCCTTTGGCCACCGCAATCGTCAGCTGCTGATCGCCGCGCCGGATCAGCATATCCACAGAGCCAGGTGATGGATCATTGCCGGTTTCCCCAATCAGGCTCATCAGCTGCTCGCTGTACTGCACCGGCTGGCTGTGATAAGTCAGCACCACGTCGCC
>JBEAUF010000461.1:0-10013 GCA_041161565.1 Planctomycetota bacterium
GTGACAGTCCCTGCACATCGTACGTCAACCTCGGGGGCAGGAAGATCCGGTTGCGGCGGTCGTCACAGACGCACTGAATCTGTCGGTTGCAGCGATTCTGTCGCCGCCTCCCCTGCTGACAGGTTGCCACAAACGGTGACAGTCCCTGCACACTGCGCGTCAAACGCGGGGCGGGAAGATCCGGTTGCAGCGGTCGTCACAGACGCGCTGAATCTGTCGGTTGCAGCGATTCTGACGCCACCTCCCCTGCTGACAGGTTGCCACAAAAGGTGACAGTCCCTGCATATCGAACGTCACACGTGGGGTAGGAGGATCCGGTTGCAGCGGTTGTCACAGACGCACTGAATCTGTCGGTGGCAGCGATTCTGACGCCGCCTCCCCTGCTGACAGGTTGCCACAAACGGTGACAGTCCCTGCATATCGAACGTCAACCGCGGGGGCAGGAAGATCTGGTTACGGCGGTCGTCACAGACGCAATGAATCTGTCGGTTGCAGCGATTCTGGCGCCACCTCCCCTGCCGGCAGGTTGCCACAAACGGTGACAGTCCCTGCACATCAAACGTCAACCGCGGGGGCAGGAAGATCCGGTTGCAGTGGTTGTCGCAGACGCACTGAATCTGCCGGTTGCGGCGATTCGGGCGCCGCCTTCCGTGCCGACAGGTCGCCGCAAACGGTGACAGTCCCTGCACACTGCACGTCACACGTGGGGTAGGAGGATCCGGTTGCAGAGGTTGTTGCAGACGCAATGGTTCTTTCGATTGCAGCGATTTTGGCGCCACCTTCCGCGCCGGCAGGTTGCCACAAACGGTGACAGTCCCTGCACATCGAACGTCAAACGCGGGGCAGGAAGATTGGGTTGCAGAGGTTGTTGCAGACGCAATGATTCTTCTGATTGCAGCGATTCTGGCGCCGCCTTCCGTGCCGACAGGTCGCCGCAAACGGTGACAGTCCCTGCACACTGCGCGTCAAACGCGGGGCAGTAAGATTCGGTTGCAGCGGTTGTTGCAGATGCGATGAGTCTTTCGATTGCAGCGATTTTGGCGCCACCTTCCGTGCCTACAGGTTGCCACAAACGGTGACAGTCCCTGCACGCCGAACGTCAAGTGCGGGGGCAGGAAGATTCGGTTGCAGCGGTTGTTGCAGACGCAATGAGTCTTCCGATTGCAGCGATTCTGTCGCCACCTTCCGTGCCGACAGGTCGCCGCAAACGGTGACAGTCCCTGCACACTGCACGTCACACTTGGGGCAGGAGGATCTGGTTGCAGCGGTTGTTGCAGATGCGGTGAATCTGTCGGTCGCAGTGATTCTGGCATCGCCTGCCCTGCTGACAGGTCTCCACAAACGGTGACAGTCCCTGCACACCGTACGTCGAACACGAGTAGGAAAATCCGGTTGCAATGGTCGTCACAGAAAAGGCAAATCTGCCGGTCGTAGTGATTCTGGCAGTACTCCGCAACCTGCCGACTGCTGCACTCCTGACTGGAGTAGTGCGGTCATTTGAGACTGGATCGACACCCCGTGCCGGGCGTTGGCATGGGCGTTCGCAGCTTGTTGCAGAGGCCTTTGCCTGCGGGCTTCCGCTCAATAGCCTTGACTTGCCGTTGTGTCGGATGTTTTGGAGGACCTGGTTTCCGTTCACACGCCTGGTTTCGATCATCAAAGGCGTGCGGTCGATGTCAATCGGCCGGTTGAGCGCCGGTTCGCTCCTCGTGCGACGCTGGTCGCGCGGGCACGCACCGTTACCGGTGGATTGACATCCACTGCACGCCTTTCTCACTTTTTTGCGGCGATTGAGAGAAAGCCAATGCTCCTGGGCGGCAGCCCGGCGTGTCAGAAAACTTCAGGATTACGGAACGCTTGGCAGTCGCATCACTCCCACATTCCGAATCAACGGACGAAAATCCATCTGCTGCAGAATCTGGGCTTCAATGTCGATCCCCGGAGCGACTTCAGTCAGCTCCAGACCATCCGCTGTGAGCCGAAACGCGGCTCGCTCGGTGACGAACAGGACCTGCCGCCCCGCCGCAGCCGCTTCCCGCCCGGCGAACGAAACCTGCTGCACCTGACGCACAAATTTGCGAATCCGACCCTCGCGACGAATCGTCAGTCGCCCGCCCTCCAGACTCGCCTCCAGACCGTCGGCCGTGAGCGTGCCGCAGAACACGAGACGCCGTGCCGTCTGCGAGATGTTGACGAAGCCCCCCACTCCCGCAAAGCGACTTCCGAACCTTGAAACATTGACATTTCCCCCACTGTCCACTTCGGCCGCCCCCAAAGCCGCGAAATCGAGGCCACCACCGTCGTAAAAATCAAACTGCGCCGGCTGATCGATGATCGCTTCCGGATAACTGGCCGCGCCAAAGCTTAAACCACCCGCCGGTACGCCTCCGATCGGACCGCTCTCAACCGTCAATGTCACCCGTTGCAGCAATCCCCGCGCTGCGGCGGCCACGGCAATACCCTCCGGCAGACCAATTCCGAGGTTGGCCAGATTTCCCGCTGCCAGCTCATCGCAGGCTCGCTCCGCAATCACGCGCCGCACCACATCAGAAATCTCCGGGACACCCATGAGTCCCTCGGCACCTGCTTCAGAAGCGGCACTGCAGTAGGCCGCATTAAAGGGCTCCGCAAACGTCTGCCAGTGCTCGGTCGAGTCAGCGACAACGATTCGCGATACCATGCGTCCCGGAACTCTCACCAGCTGCGGCGGCAACGGCTCCGGCAACAGTTTGCGCACCTGAGCAAGTACCAGACCTCCGTGATTGCAGGCCGCCTGAGCAATCGGCAGAACATCCCCAATCACCGCCTCCTCATCCAGCACCAGATTTCCATACGGATCGGCTGCCGTCGCACGGATCAGCCCCACATGAATCGGAAATGCGTGATACAACAGCCACTCGCGGCCACGAATCTCAATCCGCTCCACCAGCGATTCCATCGAACGTTCGTTCAGTCGTCCACCGCCGTGCAGCGGGTCGATGAAGGTACCCATCCCAATGCGTGTAATGCACCCGGGCCGTCCGGCTGCAATGTCCCGCAGCAGTTGACAAATGACGCCCTGCGGGAAATTCCATGCTTCAATCCGACCCTCCAGAGCCATTCGGCCGAGTGCCGGTGCCAGCCCCCAGTGTCCGCCGATGACTCGCTTCAGCAGACCGTTGTGCGCCAGATGATTCAGTCCGCGAGTACGTCCATCGCCCTGACCTGCGGCGTAGACCAGCGTCAGCTGCCGCGGCTGGCCGGTACTGAGGAAGCGGCGTTCAATTGCGGCACTGAGCGCTTCGGGATGGCCCGCCCCCACGAAGCCGCCACTCGCCACCGTGCTGCCGTCGGCAATCAGCGCCACCGCTTCATCGGCCGTACAGATTTTCTCGTCAGAAAACACGCGCTGCTCCCGGATCATCCCCACCATCCGCCATTCACATGCAGCGTCTGGCCCGTGATGTACCCTGCCAGATCGCTGCATAAAAACAGGATTGCTCCCGCAATCTCCTCCGGTTCCCCGAATCGCTTCAGAGGAATCTGACTCAGCATCTGCTCGCGAGCCGTGGCAGGGATCGACTGTCCCATTTCCGTCAGCACCACTCCAGGAGCCACCGCATTCACCGTAATCCGCCGCCCGGCCAGCTCGCGACTGAGCACCTTTGTGAGTCCGATTACGCCGGCTTTCGCGGACGCATAATTCGCCTGCCCAAAGAAGCCCATCACCCCCGAAATCGAAGCCAGATTCACAATCCGACCGCCATCACGCAGAAAGGGCAGGGCGGCTCGGCAAACGCGAAACACCGCCGAAAGATTCGTCTCCAGAACGACATCCCAGTCGTCGTCCGTCATGTTTTTGGCCGTGCGATCTCTGAGCACTGCGGCGTTGTTGACCAGAATGTCCAGCCCGCCAAACTGCTGCCGAATCCGCTCCAGCATCTGCTGGACTGCTGCATGATCCCGTACGTCCGCTTCGAGTGCCAGGCCGCGTGAACCAAATTCCGCGGCCGTCTCTTCCGCACGCAGCCGGTTCTGTCCGGATGCATCCTGCAGATAGTTTACCACCACTGCGGCACCACTGGCGTACAGCAATCGTGCGGTTGCCCGGCCCAGTCCCTGTCCGCCGCCTGTGACTAATGCTGTCCTGCCTGTGAGATCCAGTGTCATCATCGTTGCTGCTCCCGCATTCAACCCGTCAGAATATCCGTAATCGGACGGCCTCCGAAGGAAATGTCCATTGGCCGCCCGTCGCGATCCGGCAAACGCAGCTCGGGGCTGATCCCCAGACGATCAAGTACCGTCATGCACAGGTCTGCTGGTCGTACCGGATTCTCGGCCGGATAGGCCGCATGGGAATCCGAACGTCCATACACCGTACCACCGCGAATACCGGCTCCGGCCAGCATGGAAGAATAGCAGAATGTCCAGTGATCGCGGCCGGCATTGGAATTGATCTTTGGAGTCCGCCCCATTTCGCTGGTCACAAAGATCAGCGTCTCATCCAGCAGTCCGCGTTCCTCAAGGTCACCCAGCAGTGCCGAAAATGTCTGATCAAAACCAGGCAGCTTGTTGTTCTTCAGAATACTGAAGTTGTTGGTGTGCGTGTCCCAGGCGTCATAGTCGATGTTCACCGGACCCCAGAACAGATCCCAGGTTACATGCACAAACCGCACTCCACGCTCCACAAGGCGACGGGCGATCAGTGTGCTGTTGCCAAACAGCGTATTCCCATACCGCTCCACCATCTGCGGATCTTCATCGCTCAAATCAAATGCTGTCCGGACAGGCGAAGAAGTCAGAATGTCAAAGGCCTGCGACTGGTAGCGGTCGTAGGAAATTGAAGATCGCACTGCGTCTTCCCGGCGACGAAGATCGTCAAATTGCGTCAGGAGTGATCGGCGGCGGCTGAGTCGATCAAGCGTCATGCCCTCGCTGAACTCTGTATGCGGCAGCTGTGGTGCGCCCAGCACTGCGGCGGGCGTTCCCGGGACTGGTCGAGCACCTTCCGGCGCATGCGGGAGCACCTCAGTGGTGAGCGCGTCATAGTTTCTGCCAAGGTACCCTCCGTAGGGACCAGCGCGCCTGAATGACTGCCCCCAGCCCAGCCAGCAGGGCATGAACACGTAGCTCGGAACATCGCCCCGGCCCTGACGCAGCCATTCGCAGATCGAACCCATGCTCGGCGGATCACTCTCCCGCGGATGCTGGTCGGGCATCGGCACGTCAAATCCCGAAAAACCCGGCAGGCAATTGTGACAGCCAGCCTTGTGATTCACGGACCGCACAATCGCCAGTTTGTGGGCCCACTGGGCCATCCGCGGCAAATGCTCGCAGATCTGAATCCCGGGTACATTCGTGGAAATCGGCTGGAATTCACCACGAACTTCCGCGGGAGCGTTGGGCTTGAGATCGACCATATCCTGAGTTGCCGCGCCACCCAGCAAATACAACACAATCACGTTTTTGGCAGGACCATCGCGGAGCAGTCCCGTCTCTTCGGCCGCCAGATACTGCGGCAGTCCAAAGCCCCCCAGCGCAGCCAAAGAACCGGCGCGCAGAGTTTCCCGGCGCGTCAAACCGTCACAGCAACGCCGGGGATTTCCAAATAATCGAAGCATGAGCCGGGTCCGTTAAGAAGGATTACAGTTGCAGGATTGCTGCTTCCACTGAGAGCTCAGTGCAAATTTCTCGAACCTTGTCGGCGCAAATCGGAATCGATTCAGATTGACTGCCAGGACCGCCTGCTGGTGCACAAGTCGTGCGAATCACCGCATCCGGATTCACCGGCAGCAGACTGGCTGATTGTCGATACCCACCCAAAGTCCGGTTCAACGACGCTGCTCCTGATTGATTAACCGATGATCCCCGTAAGCGGCTGGCCGCCATGGGCAATTGAGAATGGGCGTCCGGTGCGGTCCGGGAGCATTGTGTGAGCATCGATCCCCAGCTGGTTATAGATCGTGGCCACGATGTCTGCTGGTGAAACCGGGTTTGATGCAGGGTACGCGGCGGTTGCATCGGTGGCCCCGTAAACCACTCCTGGCCTGATGCCACCACCAAACAGCAGACAGAAACCGCATTGTGGCCAGTGATCGCGGCCGGCCTTCGCATTGATCTTCGGTGATCGCCCCATTTCTCCCATCACATAAATCAGTGTGGAATCCAGCATGCCGCGTTCATCGAGGTCTTCCACGAGTGCCGGCAGGAGCTGGTCCAGCACCGGCAGGTTGTGTTCGCGCAGCATCGCAAAATTATTCTCGTGCATGTCATAGGTAAAGGAGCCATGCGGCAGAAAGTTTTCGGCATGTACGCTGATGAATGGTACGCCAGCCTCCACCAGTCTTCGTGCGACCAGCATGCAGTTGGCGAACAGCGATGGGCCATACCTCCGCCGCAATGCGTCCGGCTCACGCGAAAGATCAAACGCCTCACGAACGCGGCCGGTGGTGAGCATGCGAAAGGCCTGATCCTGAAAGTGATCAAATCGCTGAGTCGCTGCGGTTCCGGCCTGTCCGCCGAATTCGGAATCCAGCTGTCGGAGTACGGTGCGACGACGATCCAGTCGATCGAGCGTCATGTCCGGGAGTCCGTCAGCTCCCGGGAGTCTGGGTTCTCCCAACGCGATCGCAGTCCCATAGAAAGCTCGATCCGGCTTACGATCAAAGGTGGGGTCGCAGAGACTGAACAGTGGATCAAACTGACTCCCAAGCATTCCACCATAAGGACCGGGACGCCGAATTCCCGGATACATGCTGCTCTCACCCCAGCCTGGGTAGCAGGGCAGACACACCGCGCCCGGCATGTCATCCGGGCCAAGTCCCAGATACTGACAAACGGCTCCGATATCCGGCGGATCGTTCGGATCCGGACTCAAAGCTGACGCGTTCCCGAGGCTCCAGCCCGTCATAATGTTCAGCGGGTTGTGCGAGTTGTAGCCGTGGGTGACGGTGCGAATCAGGGCCGCGCGGTGCATCAGCCGGGCCAGATTCGGAAGATGTTCGCAGATCTCAAGACCCGGCAGAGATGTCTGGATGGGCCGAAACTCACCGCGGATCTCCAGCGGCGCTGCCGGCTTCATATCAAACATGTCCAGCTGACTGGGGCCTCCCAGAAGGTTGAACAGAATTACGGACTTTGCCGGACCCGACGGTCGCCCGCGATTCGCTTCCCGGGCCTGGAGCAGTCGCGGGAGTGTCAGTCCGCTGAACAGCGACAGCCCGCCCGCCTGCAGCAGTCCGCGCCGGGGCAGCAGCCCACACCCAGACTGTGTTGCAGACAGGTTCAGCAGCATGTTGCACCTTGATTCAGGGTGATTCACGGTGGAGTGAGGAGATCGGGAAGAGGAGCACAGGGATAAGCGACTGGCTGGTAGGAAATCGCCAGTTCCGGTGTCTCCATCAGGCGACCGCCGGCGTGTTTTGAACGCAGGGCTCGATCCAGAATTCCGCCTGTGAGCAGTGTTCGCTCCACAGGCCACTCCGGCCGGCCTTTATGCACCATGGATTCGATGGCCTTCAGCAGCCATGCGAAATGCGGATAACGCGGTTCCGTTCGCTCCTCAAACGCCGTTGCCAGCGGGGCCTGGCCCCTGAGCCGTACAGCGACGCCGCTGAGCATTGCTGAGGGAAGCATGAACAGTGAGCCGCGGAAGCCATCGACATACTCAAACTGAAACAGCACGGCCCCGTCATCCTCGCGAATATTGCCCTTCGCATGGGGAACAGCGCTGTAAACGGCATCCATGACCTCGGCATCCATCCAGCCATCGTCAACCGTCTTCCAGACAGCCGGGCCTGCAACACAGCGGACGCTGCGGACACCCCGCTCAGCCCCCCGCCGCCGCTCGACAACCGCCTGGAAACATTCCAGCGCATGAAACCCATAGATATCAAGGCCGCTGTAGCCAATCCCCACTGCGGAATGAATATCGCTGCCCAGCGGGAGCTCCAGTGGATTGGTGCGATACGACACCGGCAGAGATGAACCGGCCATGAATGGCACCTGCAATTCCACAGCCCGATCATACATCCACTTTGCGTCATCCCACACGGTGCTGATGTGCTTGTCGTTGAAGACCGGCACAACTTTGTTGTATTTGCGGAACGCGTTTGTGATTTCTTCGAAGAATCGTCGCCGCGGATACATTTGCTGTTCGTATTCGTTGATCGGGTAATTGCCGTGCTCACCAATGCTGAGCACTCCGTCGACGGGGATGCGGGTGCCGCCGACTGTCAGCGCTTCTTCGATTGTGTGGAATATTGGGATGTTGTGTTTTTTGAGCAGTTCAAGGCCGAATTCGCTGCCTTCGGGCTGATCGATGTAGATGGATTCCAGCTTCAGGGCAGGTCCCGGGCCGCCGTCGTGCTTCCAGCCTTCAAGGATCTTTGTGAGCAGCACGTCGGCGTGCGAACCCTGGAAGTAAACCGTAATCACGGCCGCCACGGATTTGGGCTTCACCGGGGCCTGTGCAGAGGCTGGCGCGGCAGCGAATCCCGTCAGCGGCAGCAGGCCTGCACCAGCCGCCAGCTGCAGTGTCCTGCGGCGGGACAACCCGGCAGATGCGGAAACAGTTGTCGGAAGCGGATTCATGCAGAACAAACCTTCGAGCTCAAATCCGGGGCGTGGGATTCCTATAACAACGCAGCGATTGGTTCCCCTTCGACAGCTTTGAGCGGTCGACCGGCGGGATCCGGAAACATCGCCTCATGATCGACTCCCAACAGGTGCAGGATGGTCGCGGTGAGCTGCGGGGGGGTGGTCCGGTCGGTGGCGGGCCACGCCCCTGTGCGGTCGCTGGAACCATGCGCCTGGCCCGCTCGAATGCCGGCTCCGGCCAGCACAAAGCTGAAGACGCTGCCCCAGTGATCGCGGCCACCGCTGCCGTTGAACTTCGCCGTCCGGCCCATTTCGCCAATGGCGACCACGAGCGTTTCAGCGAGCAGTCCGCGGGTTTCAAGGTCCTCGATGAGTGCCGTGAAGCCCTGGTCGAACTGCGGGCAGAGTACATCCTTCATCCGCCTGTCGTTGTGCGCGTGGGTGTCCCACAGGGGATTGGGAGCACTGAGATCGCCAGGTTCCCGCGGCCAGTTCACAAAGACCATGCGGACGCCGGCCTCCACGAGCCGTCGTGCGAGCAGGACGGACTGCGCCCATTTGCCGCGGCCGTAACGATCCCGCAGCGACGCAGGTTCGCTATCCAGAGCAAACGCGCCACTGCCGGTGCCGGACTGCAGCAGAGCCATCGCCTCGCGCTGCAGCTGCTCGTAGTCGTGAATCGGCTGCGATACGAGCGACTGCCCGCCGCTGATGCCGCTGAGCAGTTGTCGGCGAAGCTGCACACGTGGCAAACCGACGTCCTCGGGCAGAGTCAGACTGTCGACACGAAAGTCGGCAGCGGACGGGTCACAGCGGAGGATCTCCGGGTCCCAGCGACGGCCAAGAAATCCGGCGTTCTGACCCGGCAGGAACACATTCGGATTGGCTACGATGGGTTCCGGGAGCATCACCGAGGTAAATGGGCCGCGATTGGCGGGTTTGAGTATTCGCAGGACGGCGCCGAGTGTGGGCCAGTCGGTGGGGGCCAGAGCTCGCATGTCGGGGCCGGTGTACTTACGGCCGGTGTTGATCCAGTATCCGCCGGATTCGTGATTGGGGTCGTCGGTTGAAAAGGCGCGGACAACTGCCAGCCGATCTGCGATTGTTGCTGTCCGCGGCAGAAGTTCAGAAAAGTGGACGCCGGGGATGCGAGTGGCAATCGGGCTGAAGCTGCCGCGAATTTCCACAGGCGCTTCAGGTTTGGGATCGAAGGTTTCGTACTGTGAGGGGCCGCCGCTGAGGTACAGCCAGATCACGCTTTTCGCGCGGCCGAAGGATGCTGGCAGCGAAGTGGCTGCGGAGTCTGCGAAAGCGGAAACAGCAGAACCGACAGTGCCCGCCATAGTGCCGCATACTGCCCTGGAGATGCAGGCGGACAGCCAGGCTGTGCTGCTGTCCTGAAGCAGGCGACGGCGGGGGACAGCATCGCTGGAGAC
>JBEAUF010000462.1:0-4468 GCA_041161565.1 Planctomycetota bacterium
GTCTCCAGCCGTATGCCCCCCCCGCACCTGCACCCCAAACCCGTCACGGTTGAAACCAAAGGCCTGAGTCGCCGAACCGGACGGTGCCGGCTCCACGATCACTCGCTCCTGCGCAAACAGAGGCTGCAAAGTCGCCGCGAGGGACAGAGAAGCTGCAGTGCGGAAGATATTCTTCAGCCAGCGACGAGGGTTCCGAACGATCTTCATGACGTTCCTCAAACCAGGATCGTGACTCAAAGCCACTTTGAGTAAGCCCTGCAGTGCACAGCTGCTGTCCATTTGGATCGCACACCGTGTAAACACATCGAAACGCAGCAGACCAAAAATCAGCGCTGCCTGACGCCTGCAGTGACCCGCCGTTTGTAACTGCCGCTCAAATCACCAGCAACACAGGTTCCACCGCTGCCAGCCCCAAAATTCCGCCAACCACTGCCAACCCCCACAACATCCTGCCAAACAAGTGCTTCTACCTAAACCTGCGGCAGCTTCCGCCTGAACTCCTGCCCTCCCGGCCAGCCCATCAACCAGCCATCCAATACCCTCACGCCCACAACCAAAGCATTTTCAGGCAATTTCTGCGCATCGCTCCACACCGTCCACAAAGCGTTAGCTGCGATCTTCACCATCCCACGCCCCCACACCCGCACCAGCGGCAGTAGGGACAGACCAGCTTTTTTGGCCCACATTTCACCATGAAAACACAAAGAATCCGCAGCTCATCGGGTTTGCCGGCTTCTGAAAATAGAGCTGAAGACCACCCGTCATCGCTGCTCGGAACGAGTAGTGAGTCACAACGATTATTGAGTCAAAAAGCTTTGTGAATCAGACAGCTTAGTGAGGCCGGCGCACACCCGAAACGCGTACCCACGCAAAAAAGAGGCAGCACCGACAATCTCCCCCCCACCACCAAATGACATCCCATCCTCCGGACACAACAACAAACGCCAACCACCTGTGCGACTTTGAAAGCAGGGACAGAGCTTTTCAAGGGATAGTTGCCGAAGATGGAAAAACACTATCGGATCCCCGCGTTGGGCCAGTCGAAACAGCGGCTCACGCTGCACGCTCGGCACTCACCAATTCCAGTCCCGCCAACCTCGCTGCATACGGGGACGGAGGCCACACGACATCCACGGCCATGAGGAATCGAAGGCACACTGCACTGAACACCGCCAGTCGCCCCGTTCAGCAGTCAGGGAGACGGACGTCCCAGAAAGCAGACTGCCTTTTTCCTGGCCAGATGCTGTTGCAGCTCAGGAATGTGCCAAACAGATGAAAACTCGGTGATCGATTTCTGTCCACAACCGGAACTGGCGATACAAAAATCAAGCCACGCACTCAAGCCACAAAGCCCCGCGGCAAGCGCTAAAGCATGCAATCAGGCAGGTGTGCGACGCAGTCCATCAGGAGTTGCCGAGTTGCGCACGGGATGTGAAAGTGGCGTTCACCGGACCTCGAAACATATGAATCGATGTGCTCCGGAACACCAGCCAAATGCCGAAACAGCTCCCTGAAATTACCTACTACGACCATCCACCTTTGTGAGCTTATTCTGAACACGTCAAGCATCGCCGGAAGCAGAGGCGAAATTGCAGCTTCCGGATCCCCACGCCTCAAGTGCGCCATCGCTTCGAGAAAATGCAGATACTCTGGCGGTGGGGCAGGAAGTTCCCCCTGATGGTCTGGTGTACCATCACTGCCGCCACTACGCCATAGCCCCCCACCAGCGAGACCGCTCGAGGCGGTCTGCCCCTCGCCAACAAGTTGCCCCTCACCATTGTTCGCTCCACCGCTGCCGGGCGCGGGCGGATACAGCGCAGAGCGAAGGGCATGCTGCAAGCCGACAACTGCTGGCTTTAGGTGTGGTAATGAGAATTTCTGATTGGCTTCAGTGGTCGTGCCGCCACAATGGAAATGTGCAAATGACAGAGCCTCGGACTCCGTTCGGTTAAAATTTACGGCTGCGGATAAGCATAGACCGTTTCTCTCGATAGTTTGGTGTTGCAGATCGTCAACTGAGTGGCCATTAACCATTGTCTGCGGAGGGCTTGCCGAATCGACAGGCAACACCCCCTTTACCAGTGGCGAAGAGTATGCCGCATCGGCAGGAACGCCATTAGCAGGCTGATCACCGATCGTGGGCCCAGGGACCGGTGAAGCGATCACGGGGACGCCTCCACGAACGGTGCTGCCGTCTTCCTTAGCATTGATGATGCTGACATTTGATGCCAGCACGGAGAGCTGACGAGCAATGGCGCTGAAGGAGTCTGCGCTGAGTCTGTCGGAGTCGTCCAGTTGAATCGACGACAGGTCAATGCTGGTGAGTCCGGCCAGGACTGCAAATTCATCGAGCAGCCTCAGTGAGCGGTAACGACCACGATGGAAAGGACCGTCTGTGTTGTCGTCACGATTGAAACGCTGAGCTGTTTTTTGACAGAGCAGACGCATCCACCATGAAACATCACTCAGCTGCCGGCGAATAGCGGAGACACGCTTGCTGCTGCGAGTAATACCGCGAATTTCAGCCTTTGTGGGAGGATCCGGTGCAGCACTTTGGGTTCGAAGTGAAGGGCAAAGCATCAGCCAGCGTTCGGCTAGCTCCGTCGGCGAAAGATCCCTGGCAAGGTCCGGACGCGCACGCAGAAGTTGTCGTATCTCGCTGTTGGTTATGGCGTAGCTCATCACCTCAATGCAGAAATACCGCGACTGATGCTGAATGATCTGCTCAGCAATAGCTCTGCGATGCCCATCGAGCCACAGCCCAAACAATCCCATGCGATCATAGAAGCGTCCCTCGGCCGGGCGACAGGATGTAAAGATACAGGCAATCTCGTCGGGACGATGAAAGCTGGAGCGGTTCTTGCGTGCCATGGACACACCTGATGAAACGGACGACTGACCGGAACAGTAAACGCATGGAAGGTGAGCAAATCGGAGTCGAGCACACTGAGCCCCCCCAAATCGCCCAAACTAACAAACAATGTAGTGATGTCAATACTTACACACCTAATAGTTATTTATTTCCACACTAATACACTGCCAGGCATCCCCGCACGGCTCCTGTTGGTCTCCTTTAAGCCAGCGCTCCGAGGTGCCGGTTAACAGGCTTTGTCCACGCACCTGTCCACTGTCAGGCCAGCGGATCTCGCGGGCGCAGTCGTAGAAATTCCAAGCGGATCTGTCCCCGCCCGGTTGCCTGTTTTCAGCGAGCGCTGAGCTCCATTTGCCGTGGCCTTCCACCTCAGCAGTAATGCGTCCGTTCAGTCGCCTCACTGGCGTCCGATGACCATTTCAAGCCGGTACCGCCTTCAGCCATTTGAACACGGTCGACATCAGGGACGCAGCATTTCTACGGGCATCGTGCAGGCGGTCTGCAAGAGTCGTGGTGGAGACCGCCTCAACTGCACCTGTGGCAGCCAAATCCGCTGCCGTTCACTGCGCCGCCCCCATTACTGCGACGCTTGAATAGCAGCACATTGCCCCATTCAGTGGTTCAACCCGGTTAGTCCCACGGATGAGGGGTTGGTTTCTACGCTGTGAATGTCCATTACTTCAGATGAAAAAGATCCGCGTTTCCTGCAATTCCTTGTGGAAGGTGAGCAGCACCTGCTTACCGATTCGGATAACTATGGATGGCTTGCTTTGGCCGGGTTCGGCACAACGCCATGTCTGCGGGCACGATTTGCTCGAGATGTACCTACAGTTGGCGATGGTGTATTCCAATCGCCCAGTTCTTTTGGAGCCAAACGCAGCAGGCTCGGCAGCCGACGGGTTAGTAACCACTGCTCGCAATTCCGTCGGAAGTCCCAGCATCGCTTGGATTAGCGTTCCGAACAAATTTCGTCTGTCCCTTGAGTATCAGATGGTTTGAAACAATGAAACGACGGGGACAGACGCAATGTGCGTGAGACAGGGGGAATGTTCGGGATGCTGTCTTTGGTTTTCAGAATCAGGGAGGGGTCGGAGCAAGGGAATTTGAGAGTTCCTGCACGAGTCGCACGCCGCACTTATCTGTGCCTGGATCAAGACCTCGTCGGGAGTTCACTGTCAAATCCGCGGGATCAGAAAGCCAGTTGCCACCTCGGGCTGTCCGAAGGGTGCCAGTCTCGGGGCCCTGGGGATCGCTGATTGGGATTAAATATCGCGGGCCGAACCAGTCTCTTACCCATTCTTCAGCGTTGCCATGCTGGTCAAAGATCCCCCATTGACTGGAGCGGAGGGTGGCGACTTCGTGAAGCTGGCCGCCGCTGGTTTGCTGGTACCACGCGTACTGAGGCAATATCCGAGGCTGATTTCCAAAACACCACGGACCTTCACTTCCGGTTCGGCAGGCTAACTCCCACTCGGCTTCGGTCGCCAAACGGTAGCTCTGTCCCTGCTGTCGTTCTTCCGAAAGTCTGCTGAAAGTCTCGCAGAATGCCTGCGCCTCGTCCCATGTGAGCAACACGGGGAGGGCGTCGTTAGCGGC
>JBEAUF010000004.1:0-11085 GCA_041161565.1 Planctomycetota bacterium
ATGGGACACGGGGCTGCCTCTGAAAAACGGGTGAATTGCGGGGAGCGGAGCCATTCAGCCGGCTGCAGGTCAGAAATCCACGAACACCCGTGGAGCAGCTCCAGGCTGGGCATTCTGAACAATAGTGAACAGTCGGCCGGCGGGCAAATCCTGAATCACGCTTTCCTCGCCGCCCGGCCAGCGAATTCTGATGCGGGCAGAAGAATTGGCTGAGCTGCGAACGAACTGCAGTCGGCGGTCGCTGGCCGATGCATAACTGCCACCTGCGAAAATCTGTTCCGTCTGGATTCGCTGGCCCTCTTCGAGCACTCCCACGGCGCCCACCACGTCCCGCAGGACTCGAGTCCCGATCAGCCGCAGCACGAGCGGCTGCAGCTGGTCGCTGGCGGGCGGAGTGTCATTGCGGAGCAGTTCCGGAGGGGAATCCTGATGACAGATCAGCACGTCTGTGTCGGCGTCACCGTCCAGATCGGCGGTGGCAAGTCCCCGGCCGCAGTGACGTTCTGCGAAATACGGGCCGGCTCCGGAAGCCATCTGAAAACTGCCCTCGGTGTTTTTCCAGAGCCCCGCTGGTTGCAGATAATCGCCCTCCTTGCCGAAGTCGGCGAGGTTATTGTCTGTGTGTCCGTTGGTGACTATCAGATCCGCTCGCCCGTCCTGATCGAAATCCGCGAACGCATTTCCCCAGCCGACCCAGGGCATGCTGCCTGCGGGGATGCGTGTGAGTCCTGCTTCCAGAAAGGCGCGGTCTCCCAGATTCAGATACAGCGCGTTGTGTTCGTTCTGGTAGTTGGTCACGAACAGCTCAAAACGCCCGTCGCCATCGACGTCGGATGCGGCCAGGCCCATTCCGGCCTGGGCCTGACCGAGGTGATCAAAGGCGGTTCCGGAGGCTTCGCCAATTTCCGTGAACCCGGTGGCACTGTTCATGAACAGGAAGTTGGGATGAATGTCATTGGCGACGTAGAGGTCGGTGAGAGCATCGCCGTCGAAGTCACCCGCCAGCACTCCCTGGCCACGGCCCGGTGCGGCGGCCAGTCCCAGCGGCTGCAGCTGATTCGTGAAGCCCTCGCCACTGTTCACCAGCAGCACATCCGGTTGCGGGGGCACATGCCGCGGACTGCAGAACATTCGCAGGTTCCGCGTGCGATCCCCGCAGTACTGGCTGGTCTCCCATGTCCACTGGCCGTAGTTGCAGACGTAAACATCCGCGAGCCCGTCATGATTGGCATCGAGAATTGCTGCGCTGGTCGCCCAGCCGTCATCGTCAGCTCCCATGGCCCCGCCAAGCTCCTCGAACGTGCCGTCACCGAGGTTGCGGTACAGTTGATTGCGGCCGTAGCGAGTCACATACAGATCGGGAAAACCGTCGCTGTCCACGTCTCCGGTCGCAATCCCGCAGGAGTAACCGGGAGCGCCGATACCGGCGGGGGCCGTGACGTCGGTGAACTTCCAGCTGCCGAGGTTGCGGTAGAGTCGGTCCCAGGGCCCGGGCTGTTGTGGATTGAGCGGGAACGGTGCTCCATTGGCGAAAAACACATCGGGACGGCCATCGAGGTCCAGATCCAGAACACCACAGCCGGTGCCGTTGGCGGCGGGAAAAGGCTTATCCGCCGAATCGCCGCTGGTTTGCACAAAATCAATCCCGGAAAGACTCCGCATGGAAGCAAAACGGAAAGGCCCGGCGGGGATGTTGGACGGGTCCGCAGTTGTCCGGGGAGCAGCGGTGGTGGCCGGCACTGTTGACTCCGCACGCGGCTCTGTGGCTGCTCCGGATCCACTTTCACTTCCGCTCTGACTACAGCCCGTGAACAGCAGACTGCAGCAGCAAAGCAGCGATGCTGCGCGAGGCAGCAGATTCAGTTGCAACCTCATGGACGCTCTCCTGCACCAGTGCCTGTGGTGAGTTGTTTTCGCACCTGAGCGGATGTTTCCGGCCAGCGTCCGATCAGGTGATCCCGCAGCAAAGCCTGAACGTTGCCTCCGGACATTTCCATTTGTACCTGAGCGTCGCGACGGGCAGGCATGTGACACTCAACGCAGCGACTCTTTGCCACTTCACCCAGATTTTGCACATCCGGGCAGGTGTTCGGCTGGTGACAGGTTGCACATTTGACGGCGTAGGCTGCGAGCTGTCCCTGCTGGCTGCGGTGCGGATCATGACAGGTGATGCAGCTGAGTCCGTCCGGGGCTGTGAAGCAGCGGCTCTTCATCAACCGGGCCAGCTGATTCGCGCTGTGCGGGTCCGCATTGTTTTCGCTGTCTCCCGCCAGATCCAGCTCCATCCATTCTTCCAGGGGCTGGCCGGGGCGATAACCGAATGCCGCCCCAAGCACCTCGCCGGACGAATGGCACTGCGCGCAAAGTTCATTCTGTCGCTGCACCGACAGTCCCGCGGGCTGCACGATGCGCCGCCCTGTTGCCTCCGTCGGATACTGTCGATGAAATTCAATATGTTCGTGCCCGGGCCCGTGGCATCGCACACAACCAATCCCGGGGACCAGCGTGCTGCGATCAAAACGATTGACCGATTTTGCGTCCGATCCAATCCACGTCGCGTGACATTCGATACAGCGCACCGGTACCGGGCGGGCAAAGTCGGCTGTGCCGTCGTAATAAGGTCCGGGACTGTTCACCCAGCCTTTCGATTCCGTCAGGTAGCTCACGTGCAGCTGATACAGCCGGTCGTTCTCCCAGTAGAGGTATGACTGGCCGTGATTACCGGAACCCAGCACGATATCGATTGGGAAATCCCGCTGATAACGTGTGCGTTTGGCGGGATTGTCGAGTTCCAGACGCTGCAGAAAGCGATCCGCTTCCGACAGCATGCGAAACCGCAGTTCGGGAGTGGCCGTGGAGAGTTCGTTGCGGCCCGGGGAAAAACTGCCGAGGATGGTGTCGGCAGCAGGCAGCATGGAAGTGCGGGCGTGGGCCGTGTGGATGTAACTGTCGTACTGTTCAGTATGACAGTCCCGACAGGCATCAGCCGCCACGTAGCCGCGCTCTTCGGGTTTCACCGGCGACACATACGCCGGCTGGGCAGGGGATGGCTGTTCGGGAAGGAGCACCCAGCCGGTGCCATCCGGGCCGCCACCGACCGCCAGCGTGGCCCAGTCTTCAGCAGTCACCCGCTGCACGGCACCCGATGACTCGATCGGCTCAACAACGGGCTGGATCACCGGCGGTTCTCCGCAGCCGATCAGCAGGCTGGCAGTCAGCAGCAAACAGCGCGCGGAGGTGGAGACTGGCGAGGATTTGCCGCCCGGCATGCGTTTCCAGTTCCGCGACCGCCTGCAGTGCAACACGCTGTTGTTCCAGTTCCTGCGGGTGAAGATTGATTCGGGGGGGGGCACCTTTATCGCGGGACGTGCCGCGATCGGTGGCGGCAGATTCTAGAGTTTCCGGCCGGGAGAATCTCTGCGGAATTCCTGTGGAAATTGGCGAGATTCTCTGAGATCGGCTGATTTGCCTTTGTCAAGAAAAAAGCGGGGTTCTCTTTAGTGGTAAATTCTTCGGTTTTGGGCGGGGTTTCCAGGATGTTTCCCCCGATTTTCACCAGAATTTTTGTCACGGGAGTTGGCTGTGGCGATAGCGGGCAGAGCAGCCCGCTTTTTTGCTCACTGCACCGAACTGTTCTTTCCGCACCCGAACATTCCGCCGGGGATTTCTGTATGGCGACCGACAACAGCGATTCTTTCGATCCGCGAGCCGCTTCACGTTTCGATCAGCTCAGCGGCACCCATAAGACGCACGTCCGGATTTCGATCAGTCCGCCGATTCCTCAGCCCCCGTCCGATCTTTCTCCGGAACAGCAGCGAGAGATGGAAGAGGCGCGACAGCTGCAGCGCCGGGCTCGCGAACGTGAAATCCAGCGTTACCAGCCCGCCAGCACTGCCTATCTGAATGCGATGCTCAAGAATGCCGATCGAGCGGCGGCGGTGTGGGAAAGTGTGATTGACAAATGGCTGGCAGGAAAACTCAATAACTACGATCCCGCCCAGTCCTTCCGTCTGTACCTCAAGGCCGTGCTGCGGAACGAAGTTTTCACGTTCTCTCGCAAGCGGCGGCAGCAGGCGGAGCGTACGGTGCTGCAGCTTGACGAGGAGTACGATGCGGCCGGTTCCCTGGAGAATTCGGCCAGCGAAGCCTTCGACAAGAAGCTGCGGGATGATTTGATCGAACGCACGCTGTCCGCGATCCGGATGGATAATGCTCTGCACTATGAAGTCATCCGGCTGCTGATGACCGCCGCCGCAACCGGCTCCGCACAGCCTGCCTCAAAGGAGCTGGCCGAGTATTTGTCGCGGGAATCCGGCAACAGTGTGTCGGAGGAAAGTGCAAGGCAGATCAAGTTCCGTGCGCGCGAGCGTTTTCCGCGGGAATTGATCCGGCAGGTCCAGCTGCTGATTCAGAGTGATGACCTTGACCGTGTCGAGGAAACCCTTTCGGACCTCGGCCTGCTCGAATTCTGCGAAAAGACGCTGCGAAAGATGCGTGAGGATCGAGGTGGAACGGCGGGTCGTGTGAGTTGATTGTTGTAGGTTCATTCCCGCCTGTTTCAAACCGCCTGCTGCAGGAGCTGCTCGTGGCAACCAGTCAACCGAATTCCGACTCCCCCGAAACCCCGCCGAATTCAGCTGTTCCGAACTTTGTGTCGGGGTCCTCTTCGTTCGACATGTTGCCCGGTTTCGCTGCACCTCCGGCGGGCGGCGGTCCTCCGCGGGGCGGCACATCTCCGGCGGCGGGCAGACTGCCGGAGGGGTTTGATCCGCGCAGTCCCGAGTGGTGGCCGGTCATTGAAGGTTACATCATTGTCAGGTGGCTTGCCGGGGGCGGTTTTGGCTGCGTCTATCAGGCACACAACACAATTCTCGACTGCGCCGTGGCCATCAAGATCCTCAACCCGCGATGGCTCGGCGATGCCGAGGCTGTTGAACGATTTGTTCGCGAAGTTACGCAAACAGCCCAGAATCGCAGTCGGCACATTGTGCAGGTGATGAATACCGGCCGCATCGTTGGTTCCGCATGGAACAACTGCCCGTACATGGCCATGGAATATCTCACGGGCGGTGACTTCCAGCAGTGGCTCAGCAGTCATCCGCGTACCAGTCGTCGAGACCCCAATCTGCTGCTGGCGGTGCAGAAAGTGGCGGAAGTCTGCGAAGGACTGCACGCGCTTCACGAAGCGGGCTTGATCCACCGCGACATCAAACCGCAGAACATTCTGCTGGACCAGAACGAAGTCCCCAGACTCTCCGATCTGGGGCTTGCGGAAGTCTACGATCCCCGGCTGGCGGCCGCCCACAGCAAACGCAGTGGCATGCCGCTGCCGGATGATTTTGAGTATGAGCCGAATGTGTCACTGACAGCCGCCGATGTGATCGTCGGCACCCAGGGCTATATGGCTCCGGAGCTGTTTGTCGGCATGCACAATGCCAGCCCCGCATCTGATCAATACGCCATGGGCGTGATTTTGTATCAGATTCTGTGTGATCTCAGGCCCTTCCAGAATCACCAGAAAGACTCCGGTGAACGGCAGCGCATCAAAGCGGCCGCCGGACAATCGGAAAGCGATCAGAAGCCCTCAACCCCGCCCCCGCCCAGCTCCAAAGGTTCATTCCGGGACGCCGGTTTACAGTACATCTGTTTGAAGTGTCTGAGTCCCGAGCCGGAGCTTCGGTATCGTGACGTCGCCGCACTGCGTCACGATCTGCAGCGCTGGCTCAACGGAGAACTCGTTCAGGACAACCCCTTTAACCGTATCTGGAACGACTACCTCTACCGGCCGGTGAAAAGCCGACCGCTCTGGTATATCGGGCTGACAGCCCTCGCCCTGACTTTTATCGGACTGATCTATGGACTGAGCGCCAGCCTTGTGTACCAGACGGAGCTGAGTCAACGAAACAGGCTTCTCGATGCCGCTGTTGACGAAAAGAGCAGCATCCAGAATCAGCTCCGCAAACAGCTCGTGGATACTCTGGCCGTGCAGGGTGAAAATATGGCCGCCAGTGGGGACGTGGATCTTGCCATGCTCTCCTGGTCAGCTGCCTGGAAGGCGGACCTTGGAGGCAGCCAGCCTGATGCTGATGCCTCGCAGATGCCGAGGTGGCAGTCCCTGCTGGCTCTGTCTGACCTGCTGCAGCCGCAGCTGCAAAGGGTTGTTCCGGCGAGCCGGATCATTCTGGATGCGGCGTACTCCGCCGACGGACAGCGTCTGGTGCTGAACGAGGGCAATGCCCTGACTGTCGTCGATCCACCTACCGGTCAGCGACTGTTTGACAAGCTTGAACTGCCTGGTCCGGTGAGACGATTTGCGATCAGTCCCGATACCTCGCGCGTCGCTGCCGCGTCCGGCCAGTATCAGGGCTCGCCTGTTCTGGGGCTGTTTGATCTGCAGAACGGGGAACGGCAGCTGGTCGAGATCGACTTTCGCGTGGGTGATCTGGCCTTCACGCCGGACGGCAAACAACTGGTGGTGTGCAGTGGTTCGACAGACACTGAAAATCCGGGCGCTGCGAATCCGGGCAAACTTGAAGTCCGTGACGGCCTTTCACTGGCCGCAGTTTCCTCTGTGGAATTCGCTGATGAGATTTCCTGCCTTGCTGTCCATCCGGACGGTTCGCAGATCGCCGTGGCCCATCTCGGACCGCAGTCCCGGATCACGATTCATGCCATGGATACACTGCAGGAGCTGCGGAGCATTCCGGCGGTTGCCAATCGAACACTGTGTACGCTGAGGTTTTCACCGGATGGCGGGAAGCTGGCCGCAGCCTCCAGTGATGGTGTGGTGCTGCTGGCGGAGATGGCAGCGCCCGAATCAGCAGCGATCACCGGCACTGCCGTGGTGCAGGATGTCACCGTGTCAGCAGCCGTTGACGCCTGGGGGCGTCATCTGGGTTTCGTGTGTTTTTCTGCTGATGGCCAGCGGCTGGCGACAGCCTGTGGAGATCGCACTGTAAGGATCTGGGATCCGGAGACGCGGCGGGAATGCAGTCCTCCGCTCGCCCACTCAGGTGATGTCACAGCCATCAGTTTTTCCGCGGACCGAAATCATATCGTCACCGGCAGCCTGGAAGAAGCGGCGCGCATCTGGGATGTCACTCAGGCACAACCGCTCCCAGGGCGGCTGCGTCACCGCGGAGTGGTGCTCAGTGCCGCGTTTCATCCGGATGGCAGGACTCTGTATACAGCCGGAGAGGATGGCGACATTCGTTTCTGGGAATTTCAACCACAGCGTCCGCTGCAGCCGGAGCCGGAAACCGTGTTGCTCCAGCAAACGCTGAGTCCCGATTCGAAACTGCTTGCGACCCAGGATACGACCGGACAATTTCGCGTGTTCGACACGCAGTCGCTCGAACCTGTCAGCCCCCATTTCGGGTGTTCACATGCGGTGCATCTGCTGAGCTTCTCTGCGGACGGTTCAACGCTCGCAATGGCTGGTACGAACATCGATGGAACCGGCCGAGTTTCCGTTGTTAACGCACGCACTGGTGAATCGCTGGGTGACGAATTACCGGTTGATCCCCTGCTTCTGCATCTGAGCTTCAGTCCTGATGGACGCTGGCTTGCCATCATTTCGGCAAAAAAGTCCGGTAAGTCGCTGTGGATTTACGATTGTGAACAGCAGGTGGGGCGCGTGATCGAAGGCCTGCAGCCGGATCGTGTGGTCTGGCATCCGGTTTCCAAAGCGGAATTGTTTATCGGCAGTCGGGAGAGTCGCATCTTAAGGATCAGTTTACCGGACTTCACCGCGAGAGAGACTGGTGCCAACGGCGACGAACAGGTGTTTCGCGATCTGGTATTCAGTCCTGATGGAACCATGCTGGCGGCAGTGACAGGAGAAGCTGTGCGAATTCTGAAGACTGCCAGCCTGAACGCACCGGATCCGCAGTTGATTAAACACGAGCAGGAGCCGAATGGTGCGACATTTTCCGGGGACAATCTCAGGCTGTTGACGTGGGGGGCTGATGGCATTGTGCAGGTCTGGAGTCGTGTCCGTTTGGAAGAATCGTGGCAGAAGCTGGGGCGGGTTTCACACAAGGCTGCTGTCAATTCGGCTGCTTTCAACGCCGATGGTACACTTTTTGCTTCCGGCAGCAGTGACGGGACTGCTGCCGTCTGGGATACCCAGTCCTGTCAGTCCGCCGGTCCAGGGATTCCGCATTCGCAGGCCGGTATCGGGATGCGCGAAGTTCACCAGGTGCGGTTTGGTCCCGATGGTCGGTCGCTGCTGACGTCGACGGAAAACAGTGACGGACTGCTGGTCAGATTGCCAAAAACGTTGATAGGTGTGCTTCTTCCGCGGGATCAGCGTGCTAGGTTCTCGACTCTGCAGCCCCTGCTTTACCGGTCCTGCATGCGTGTCTGGAACTGGAAGCCGGACACCCTGACTCAGACGCCGGAAGCTGGCCGGATCGCCGCCACCTATCTCTCCGGCTCGCAAATCGGGGAGAACGGTCGCTTCACTCGTCTTGATCCGCAGCAGCTTCGTGAGTTTCTGCAGACGATTCCGGATTCCTTCAAACATGCCGGAACCGCCCGGCAGCAGCTGGGGCGCCTGCTGGTGCAGGAGAAAAAATTCGCGGAGGCTGCTGCGGAATTCCGCAGGGCCATCAGGCTGGCACCTGCGGAAGACGGTCTGCTGTGGTTTGAATACGGCAAAGCGCTTTATGAAATCGAGCCGCGTGAGCGAGTTGAGGAGGCGCTGGCTGCGTTCCATAAATCCGAGGCTCTGGGCTTCACCAGCAATCTGCTGTTTCTCACGCGTGGTCGGCTGTTGCGAGACCTCGCCCGTTTTGAAGACGCGCTGCCGGATCTGGTCAAATCCGTGGAGAAGTCACGTTTGTCGATCAGTCCCGGAGTTGATCTGGCCAACTGCCTTGCCGAGCTGGGGCGGTTCGACGAGGCCGCCGCCCGCTTTGATGCGGCAGTTCAGTTGAGCAGGACATTCCTGAACCCGATTCGACCCATGGCGAGGTATCAGCGGATTGTGCTGGAACATGCCCGAGGCAATCCTGCAGAAGCCGAGCGACTGATGCGTGAGTATCTGTCGGAAGCGTCGGAGTCGGACGATGCCTTTGCGTGTTACCATGCCGCTCTGGCCGGGGTGCTCACCCCGGCTGCGCCGGCAGATCGCGACATTATTGTCAGGCTGGCCGAAAAAGCCCATGAAGAGTTTGGCAGTCAAACGGAAACTTCATCCTGTGTCGCGTTCGCACTGATTCGCCGTGGTCGTCCGGAGGATTTGGAGCGTGCTGAAAAGGTGCTGCAGAATGTGCTGGCACCAGGCAGTCCGGCAGCAGGTCCGCAGCTTCCACGGTCGCCGTGGGGTTATTATTTTCAGGTCCTGCTTTACCGGCTTCAGAATCGCCCGGACGAGGCTCGAAAGGCCCTTGAGACGGCCGAGCGACTGCATCAGGAGTTCGAGGGACAACTGCAGGTGCCCGCAGTCCGGCTGGAATTCCCGTGGCCGCGTCGAGTGATTATCGGGCTGCTCGCTGCCGAAGCCAAAGCAGCAGCATCGCCGCAGCAATAGTCACCATGAATAGCCACCACCCAGCAGGAAGCCCCAGGCATCGCCATTAAGATCGCCGGCAAGGCCGCCTTTAAGGAACCAGCGGCTGCCGGGCCAGAACACCAGTTCGGAGCGAAACAAAGAATCTTTGAAGTCGCCGTCGGTTTCCGACTCCAGCAGATTCCTCCACATCACTCGCTCACCCAAATCCAGTTCAAAGCCGGGATTCGCCAGGAAGTCCGTATTCAGATCACCGAGCGGGATGGACGCGCCCAGCAGGTTCAGGTCGGCCTGGAACATCTGTGTGTTGATGCCCAGCTGCACAAACGGTCGAAAGTTGTCGGTGACAAACAAATAGGTGTTCAGCCCGCTGCTGAAGGACCGCAGTTCAATATCCACCGCAGCCAGCCCTCCCGGGTCAGATCCGGTGCCCTGCAGCCCCACGGTGGCCAGAAACACATCCTGTCCCATGAATTCCGGGAGTCGATCATTCCAGCGGGCCGGCACGTTGAAGACGAAGGAAAAGCCCCGAAGCGGATCATCGAGTTCGACATCCTGATCCAGTGACTCCACCTGCAGGTACTGCAGTTCGAGGTAGTGCCGACCCAGCTGTCCGGGTTCCACCGGCAGATCCTCGTCCTCCAGCTCCTCGTAATCCCCGAAGGACTGCTGTGGGAGCCAGTCCTGAGCTGTGCCTTGCGGCAGCAAATACCCGTCAGACAGCAGCAGCAACAGCAGCAGCAGCGGTAACCGGGTGACCTTCATGGGAGACTCGCATTTCACAGGATCGGGGACAGTGACACGGAATTCCAGAACAAATTCCGCCGAAGCGGCAGCCTAACGCCCCGCACCATGCCGCAGACATCATTTCCCTCGCCCCACACGACTTTCAGGCAAACCCGCAGCGCCCCCGGTTACTGCTTTCGGCTGTCCCTGCCGCTGGCCGCCACCACCCCGCGAGAATCGCCGCAGCAACCTCGCTAAGCCGCCGGGCGGGAGCCCGCGGGTAAAGAGTCCTGCAACGCGCTGGCAAACGCGTTGAGCCGCCGGGCGGCAGCCCGCGGGTAAAGAGCCCTGCAACGCGTTGGCAAACGCGTTGAGCCGCCGGGCGGGAGCCCGCGGGTAAAGAGTCCTGCAACGCGCTGGCAAACGTGTTGAGCCGCCGGGCGGCAGCCCGCGGGTAAAGAACGCTGGCAACGCGCTGCTGACGCCGCGGGCAGGGATGCGCACCAGGGTGCGAAATCGCCACCGGGGGCTTCCGCCCGTCCGCTCATAATCTTGGCAAACGCGATGGCGACGTGTTGAGCCGCCGGGCGGGAGCCCGCGGGTAAAGATCGCTGGCAACGCGCTGCTGACGCCGCGGGCCGGGGTGCGCACCAGGGTGCGAAATCGCAACCGGGGGCTTCCGCCCGCCCGCTCATCATCTCGGCAAACGCGATACCAAACACACATGAGCCGCCTGGCGGCAGCCTGCGGGTAAAGTGCCCTGCGACGCGACGCTGACGCCGTGCGCACCAGGGTGCGAATCGCAACCGGGGGCTTCCGCCCGCCCGCTCATCATCTCGGCAAAC
>JBEAUF010000011.1:0-25222 GCA_041161565.1 Planctomycetota bacterium
GTCTCCACTCGCTGCCGTCACCACCGCTGCGCTGCTGCTCTCGCTGATCACGCCTGGCATCCTCTGCGCAGATGATCTCAAAGTCGGCGACAAAGCCCCTGAATTCTCTGCCCTCGACGAAAATGGCCGCGAATGGAAGTCGGCCGACGTCGTCGGCAAAAAAATTATCGTCGTGTACTTCTACCCCGCCGACATGACGGGCGGCTGCACAAAGCAGGCCTGTGCTTTTCGTGATGATCTGGGAAAACTTAAGGAACAGGGCGTCGAAGTGGTCGGCGTCAGCGGCGATTCCGTCAAAAACCACCAGCTGTTCCGCAAAGCTCACAACCTGAACTTCACCCTCCTCGCCGACACGGAAGGCCGTGTCGCCGAAGCATTCGGGGTGCCCGTGGTGCGGGAAGAGAAAACGGTGAAGGCCGTGATCGATGGCCGCGAAGAACTGCTCACACGCAGCATCACCGCACGCCGCTGGACCTTTGTCATCGATCGCAGCGGCAACATCGCCGCTCGCAATACCATGGTGGTCGCTGCTGAAGACAGCCGCGCAATTCAGGAAATCGTGGCTGGCCTGCAGAAATGAAATATCACCACGTCTGCATTGAGGCGGTCGCGCACATCCTGCCGCCCAATATCATCACTTCTGCAGAAATCGAAGCTCGCCTCGCTCCCGTCTACGAACGTCTCAGACTGCCTCCGGGCCGTCTGGAACTCATGACCGGCATCCGGGAACGCCGCTGGTGGGATCCCGGCACGCTGCCTGGAACCGTCAGTGTGGCTGCTGCCCGACTGGCACTCCAGCAATCCGCGCTCGATCCACGCTGCATCGGTGCACTCGTGCACGGCTCAGTCTGCCGTGACCGCATGGAACCGGCAACTGCTGCCGGTGTGCATTCGGGAGCCGGACTTCCGGATGAATGCCTGGTGCTGGATGTCAGCAACGCCTGCCTCGGACTGCTCAACGGCATGCTGCTGATTGCCGACCAGATTGAAATGGGCAGGATCAGTGCGGGGATCGTTGTGGGCACAGAGACCGGTCGTGACCTCGTGGAAGGTACAATCGACAGTTTGCTGGCTGATCCGGAACTCACACGTCAATCCATCAAGCCGGCCTTCGCGTCGCTCACCATCGGTTCCGGTTCTGCTGCCATCGTTCTCTGCGATCGCAGGCTGAGCCGTACGGGACATCGGCTGCTGGGTGGTGCTGTCCTCGCCGACTCCTCCGCCCACAACCTCTGCGCTGGTGGCGTGGATGCCGCCTCCGGCGATGCACGCCCCCGCATGGAGACGGACTCCGAAGCACTCCTGCACGCCGGTATCCGACTCGCCGCCCGCACCTGGGAACGCGCTCGACAGACACTTGGCTGGACAAACGCGTCCGTCAGCCGCGTGTTCACACATCAGGTGGGACGTCAGCACCGTACGGCCCTGATGCAGCAGCTCGGTCTCAACCCGGCACTCGATTTTCCAACCGTCGAGTTTCTGGGTAACACGGGTGCCGCCGCACTGCCCATGGCGCTCTCACTGGGGCTTGCCCAGCAGCCACCGGTGTCCGGCGAGCAATTTGCGTTGCTGGGAATCGGAAGCGGTCTCAATTCGATTATGCTTGGCACACGTGTTGAGTAGTTTTGTTCAGGCCACAGGCTTTCTGCCGCTGCGGGAATCATCCATGCGTCCGCCCATTTCACTGTTCCTTGTCTGCTGTGCTTTCTCGATCGCCGCCTGCTGCCTGCCGACGGTCAGTGCTCAATCCGCTGCTGATGTGCGGCTGCCGGATACAGACGACGGCCTCCCGGGCGGCGGTCCGATTCGTCGCTATGACTGGTTCCGAAATCTCTGGCAGCAGCGCCGTCTTGCGTGGCAGCAGCGACAGTCAGCGGACCAGCAATCGGTGGTGTTTCTGGGTGACTCCATCACACAGGGCGCCGGCGATGATTTTCTCGGCCTGTTTCCCGGCCTGCGAATGGCCAATCGGGGCATCAGCGGGGACACAACGCGGGGAATGCTGATTCGGCTCGACGAAGATGTGCTCTCGCTGAATCCACGGGCCATCGTCATGCTGATGGGCACGAACGATCTCGAGGAAGGTGCTGCTCCTGAGGTGATTGCCGGGAATGTGCGACTGATTCTGGAACGCATTTCCAAAACACAGCCGGAAACGCCGGTCGTCCTGTGTCTGGTCTTCCCCAGTTCTGCATCGAAGAAGCGTCCGGCGGAGAGTATTCAGGCGATCAATCAGCTGCTCCAGCAGACCGCGCGGGGCAATCGTCAGGTGACGGTTGTTGACACCTGGACACTTTTTGCGAATGCGGCGGGTGATGCCAAAGCCGAAGAAATGCCCGACCTGCTGCATCCCAACGAAGTCGGTTATCGCCGCTGGGCCGGTGCCCTCCGCCCGGTGCTCGCCACGCTCGGCCTGATCGAAACCGAGCCCGATGATTTTCAGCCGGAGGAAGGTTTTGAGAGCCTGTTCAACGGCAGGGACCTGACAGGCTGGGGATTTCGCGTCACTCCTGAAGCCGTGCGTGTCTCAGCCAAACGCTGGATGGAACGTGACCCGAATGGCGTTGTGTGGCCATTTGTGGATGAACCCCAGGCTTTTGATGGCCTGACCGCCAGCTCCGACGGACGTTACCGGGCGATCAACGGCCGACTGGTCGTGACGACGCCCACGGAGGGGCGGCGTATCCAGCAGCTCTGGACAACCCGGGAATTCTCCGGGGACTTCACTCTGAAACTCGAATTCCGTGCCACGCCCAACGCGGACAGCGGTGTGTTTTTGCGAGAACCTCAGCTGCAGTGTCGCGACTTTCCACTCGCAGGGCCCTGGAAAGAACTCAAGAACTACCGCAGCGGTGACTGGAATGAACTGATTGTGGAAGCCCGTGGCGGCACTGCTCGCTGCACCTGCAACGGCGAGGTGCTGGAAGAAGCCTTCAAGCTTCCTGCCACCGGTCCAATCGGACTGGAAGGTGATCGCGGCCAGATGGAGTATCGCCGAATTCGCATTCGAATGGCCCCCTGAACCTGAGATGGATCAATTGCCATGCACACCGGAGCTCCACGCGATCTGTCGCTCGCTCACTCCCCGCTCAGCAGTCTCTTTCCGCCGCCATCGGCTGATCGTACCCAGTGGCGATTGACTGACGAACAGCTGCAAAGTTTTGAGCAGCAGGGGTTTGTCGCCGGCCCGCAAATCCTCGATTCGCTCCAGATCGAACAGCTGCGTGCGGAACTGGCAGTGCTCACCCAGCCCGGGCATCCGGGTGCCGAGTACTGGTATGAGTACCATTCAAACGAGTCTCGTGATCCGGACCGTGTGTTGTTTCACGCACTGGGTGCATGGCGAATCACGATCGGTCTTCACGACCTGCTCTGGCACCCGGCCGTCACCACTCCCGCGGCTCAGCTGCTTGGTGGCGCCGTGCGATTCTGGCACGATCAGCTGTTCTGCAAGCCGGCGCTTCACGGTGGTGTGGTCGCGTGGCACCAGGACTATTCGTACTGGACACGCACCCGTCCTATGGCCCATCTGACGTGCTGGATCGGCCTTGATGACAGCACGATCGATAACGGCTGCGTGTGCTACGTCCCCGGCAGCCACCGCTGGGACCTGCTGCCGATTACCGGACTCGCCGGGGACATGCAGGCGATTCAGTCGGTGCTGTCTGCTGAGCAGTGGGAGCAATTCCGGAATCCCGTCCCGGTCCAGCTCAGAGCAGGGCAGTGTGTTTTTCACCATCCCCTGACCGTGCATGGCTCCTTCGAGAATCGCACGGAGCGGCCGCGGCGGGCGGTCGTTGTGAATCTGGTTCGGGATGGAGTGTGCAGCCAGTCTGATCAGCCCCTGCTCGACGGGATCCCGGTGATCCCTCCAGGCACACCTCTTGGCGGTCAATTTTTCCCGCTGCTTTACAGCCCGGCAGAAATCGCCGAAAGAGTCTGAGTTCTTCGGCTGCTGCGGGTCGACGTGCGCTGAAAATCCGCACTGCCGGGCCCGTTCACGGCTGTGGGAAGGTAGAATTCGCAGGTGCGGTTGGGTGACTGCTGCTCGTCGGCATTCGTCCGCCCGGCACCCGCTGCCCGCACTCCTCAGCCATTATGCCACTTCGAATGCCGTTGCCCTTCCTGCGCCGCTCCACCTCCCTCCTGCCGCTGCTGTTTCTGCTGCTGGCAGGGTGCGGTACAGCCCTGCAGCGGAACGGAACTGAACAGCTGCTGCTGTCCGACTCAGTGGACCGCGCCATCGATCAGCTCGACCTCTCAGGGCTCGCCGGTCGCAAGGTGTATCTGGACACGGAGTACATGAAGACGTTCAAGGGCAACAGTATCTACATCAACTCGGACTATATGATCAGTGCCCTCCGTCAGAAAATGACGACCAGTGGTCTGCGAGTTGAAACCACCCGGACTGAAGCCGATTACATCCTTGAAGCCCGCGTCGGCGCTTTGGGCACGGACACGATGGAAGTTACCTATGGCATACCTTCCAGTAATGGCCTTGGGGCTGCCGCCAATGCGGTCTCGGGCGTACCGGTCATGCCAGTTATTCCGGAAATCTCTTTTGGTAAACGCAACGGTGCTGTCGGCATCTCAAAGGTTGTGGTCTATGCCTACCATCGCGACACGGGCGTGCCTGTATGGCAGTCCGGAGCGGCCGTCGCCCGCAGCGACTCCCGCGATTCATGGCTGCTTGGTGTTGGACCGCTGACACAGGGCAGCGTCTATGAAGGCCCCATGCTCGCGGGAAACCGCATTAATCCACCGTTCGGAAAGAAAAACGTCCGACAGCCCAAACGGCCTCTGACAATCGCGGATCGCCAGCAGTACGTGCATCCTGCCGTGCTTGAACGACAACTGGCCGATGCCAGGGCAGCCGCGGAATCGCCGACGAATCCGACGGCTGATTCAGGCGGGACGGTTGCTCCGGCTGCCGCCACGACCGAAGGAGCCGTCGAAGCAGCGGTGCACACACAGAACGCCGGTGCCCCGGACCAGCCTGCGCCTGACTCTGCACCCGCTTCCATGCCACCTGTCCTGCCCGCCGCTGCCGATCCCGCGACCAGCTCCGCCGAAGGTGCTGCCCCCGCGTCCACACCGCCGCCCGCTGTTCAGCCTGCTCCTGCCGCCGCGGCCACTCTCCCGGAACTCAGCCCGCAGCCGCTTCCCGTGTTGCCACCGATTCCCTGATGTGCATCTTCCATGTGGCCTGCGCTGAACGGCCGATGTTGAGCAGAAAATTCAGACGCTTTGTCAGCTGCTGACGCGTGTTGCCTTCCTGCGGCACTGCTGTTGCCTTTGCACCTCGCATTTGATGCCTGCAGACAACATCGTCTGGGTAACATTTCAAAAAACTGAGCATTTTGCCTGTGCTTTGCGATTTATTTGTTTTCGGCACTGTTCGTGCAGAAGGGGAACCTGTTCGCATTGATTTGCGATCAGCACAACATTGGTTCCCGGATCTTCTCAGCGCATCTCGCACAGGAACACGCCACAGTGACAACTGACACCGCACTGATCTGCAGCGGCTCTCCCGGATTTCTTCGCAGCCTTGGCAGCGCTCTCACCGGCCGCGTGCGGCTGATGGAGTGTTACACGCCGACAGAAGTTCCGCGACTCAGCCTTGCTCAGCAGGCCCGACACGTAGTGATTGACCAGCGTGGTGCCTCAGTGCAGCAGCTGGCCCGCACCTGGGCGGTGCTCACACAGTTCGCCTGCCCCCGCGTGGTCATTGTTGTGAACCGTGGACAGCTGTCTGATACCTCGATCCCCCGCGAGATCGCTCACCGTGTTGAAGCGGT
The DNA here is from genome assembly GCA_041161565.1 of Planctomycetota bacterium. Taxonomy (GTDB): domain Bacteria; phylum Planctomycetota; class Planctomycetia; order Planctomycetales; family Planctomycetaceae; genus SXXK01. The sequence continues at coordinate 5,799 of JBEAUF010000011.1, forward strand.
GGAAGTTGACCGGAATGACGAAAACTATCAGGAGCTGGCGGAAAGGGTTCTCAGCAGCCGCGCAGTGCCCCTTCCTGCAGCAGCCACGCAGACTGCCGGGGCTGCCAGTGCGAATGGCTCGGCCGGTACGAACGGCACCACGTCACAGAACGGTATGTCCACCGCGAACGGTTCCGGCAGCCATGGCTTTGCCGCCGGCACGGGCAGGTCGACGGCTGTGGCAACGGCTCAGCCCACTCCGGCCTCCCCCGAGGCACGCCCGCGTTTTTCTGCAAATGAAGTTCCCGCACCCGTTGCCGTTCCCGGCAACCTGTTTGAAAAACTCTCGCTCAGCCAGTCTGAATCTCAGGCCAGCATTGAGCGAAACCGCAGTAATCAGCTGGAGTGTTGTCAGATCGCCGACCAGTTTCGGACTCGGACCCCCGAGCTGCGGCAGATGCTGAAACGCCTTGAAGTCGCCGCACGGCACTCCGTCACCATTCTGCTGATTGGCGAAACCGGTTCCGGAAAAACCCACCTTGCCAACCTGATTCACTCCATGTCACCACGGGCATCTGAGCCATTTCTGCATGTGGCTTGCGGAGCACTTCCGGGGGAACTCATCGAAAGTGAACTCTTCGGCCACGTCAAGGGTGCCTTCACCAGCGCCCATGCAGACAAGGATGGCAAGTTCATCGCGGCCGGTAATGGCACAATCCTGCTGGATGAAATCGACGTGCTCACGCCGGATCAGCAGGTGAAGCTGCTGCGTGTGATTGAAACGGGAGAATTCGAGCCGGTGGGCTCCAACCGGACTCTGAAAGTCAAAGCCCGCATCATCGCCGCCAGCAACCTGCAGCTGCAGCCACTCGTTGAACAGGGCCGCTTCCGCCCCGACCTTTACTACCGCCTGAATACACTGAGCTTCGTGATTCCGCCGCTGCGAAAACGCCTGCCGGATATCGAACCTCTGGCCCGCTATTTCGTGCACTACCACGCCGGGCAGCTTGGTGTGGACATCCTGGACGTCGAAGAGGAATTCATTGAGCGGCTGTTGCAGTATCCATGGCCGGGAAATGTTCGAGAGCTGGAAAATGCAATCCGCAGTGCCGTGATCTACAGCCAGCACGGACGCATGACCTCCGACTGCCTGCCCACACATATCGTCGCCGGAAATGCCGGTCCCGCCAATGATCCCTCTGTCTCCGGCTTCTTCTCCGTCCGCCGCGGTGAATCACTGGAAAACCGCATGGAGGTGACCGAAAAGGAAATGATTGAGCAGGCGTTGCTGAAAAACAACTTCAGCCGCACCAACACCGCTCGCCACCTCGGTATCAGCCGCGTCACTCTCTACAACAAGATGCGGAAATACGGCATGCTTGGAAAGAACGTCACCGAATGATGCCAATCAGCGACGGCCGGTCTGCGGGCGAATAAATCGCACCAGCATCGCACCGTCGGCCGGAACAGAGGCCGCACCCGCCGTCGCCTCCTCCGCCGTCGGCAACTGCTGATCCGCCTGACCTGGACAGAGCCTTCGCAGTCTGAGACTCCACAGCGTTCCCGGACGAACAGCCTCAGTTGATAACTCCGACAGAGGCACTGCACATTCCAGCCGCCATGTGTCTTCGTCTGCATCCGTTGCCACGTACCATTTCGGATTCCAGCGTGGCAGTTTCCAGCAGGCGTCGTCTGTGCGTCCGGTTTCGTCCACCGTCAGGCGAAATGCCGTCAGCAGATCGCGGTCTGTGTCCACACTCAGTTCCAGACGGTCGCTCTCGCCATGTGACTCATCATATCGCCGGGCAGCCACCGTCTGCAGCAGTGGTCGTCCTTCAGCTCGCTCAAGACGTGCCGAAACAAACAGAAACTCTCCGTCCCAGGCCAGCATCACCAGACTTCGTGGTTCAGCGTTTTCCGCAGAGGATCCCGAAGTGCCCAGGGGCTCAAGCGGCAGCTCCACCGCCTCCTGCCAGATCTCATCACTCAGCTGGCCATCAAGAACCGGACGCAGCTGAGACTGCTCCAGATTCACTGTTCGCAGCCATGTTGATCGCAAACCCTGCTGCTGCTGAAACTCAGATTCCGACCAGCGCCCCAGCGGGTCTTTCCGCCGTGACAGGCCTGTCAGCAGATTGGCAGCCTCCCCCGATTTCTGCAATCGCGACAAGCTGATGCCCCAGCGGAGCACGGCGGCCGGGGGCAGCGCCTTTGAGACTCCAAACTCACCATCTGCATGCCGCTGCAACAGCCTCCATGCAGTCTGAGCCTGCCGGTTCCAGTTCTCGTTGACCGCCGCCAGCTGCGATGTGGCAGCTCCGCTGAACGCTGTGGCCGTTCCCGTTTGAATCCGTGGTCGCAATTCCCCGGGTACATCAGACGAAGACTCGGAATCCTGCGCCTCGGCTGGAGCTCCGTTCAGTCCAATGGCTGCCCCGGCTCCCGCACCGGAGGCACCCGGCGTACCCTGCATCAGTCGATAATGCCGCACCTCCGCAGATGCATACATCATCAGCAGCACTTCCGCTGCGCGCCAGGCTGCGGGAGATTCCGGGAACCGCCGCACCAGCTCCTGCTGGACCGCCAGATAGCCCTCGGCGTTGTTTCGTTCCAGACACAATCCCGCGAGTTCACACAGCTGCTGTTCCGCCAGCGCCGGCGGTAACCCGGCCCCCGCGGTTTCCAGATTCCCCACGAAAGTCTCTGCAGCGCTTTGCAGTGCTTCGCCTCCGCCCAGCGCCGCCGCCTCGAGCCGCCCGCGACGCAGCAATGATCGCAGCTCCTCAATCGATTCCCGTGAACGTCGTGATACAGGTCGCCTCACGGAACTCGTCAACTGCCGCTCGATCCCCGCTGTCAATCGCTCCACCGGCTCTTCCGACTCCGGCCAGATGCTGTATGCGGCACTGCCCCCCGCTGCCGATTCCACGGAAACGTCCCGCCACAGACCTGCGCTGCCGAGGGAACCCGCACACGCAAGTCCGATCGAGGTCCCGGAACACTCCAGCAGATCGTCGCGACTGTAGTGCAACGCAGATCGCTGCCCCGGAGACAGACGTCGGACAATTCTCAGCGGCCGCCATGCTTCCAGCCCGGCAGGTTCAAGCGACGTGCCGAGCGGTTCTTCCGCCAGTTCCAGCGCCCGCGGCAGGGCTTCCAGCAGCAAATCCGCAACACCGTCCTCCCCGGCCAGCGGCTCAACCACCACCGTCAGCGGACGAAACGCACACAACGCTCGTGCCAGACGCAGTGGCAGCAACTCGCCCAAACGTCCGTCCGTCTGACGATCCCAGCCCGCCATCAGTGCTGGTCGCGACAGATGCTGCAGTGTCTGTTCCCGCGGAAACATCCAGTCCTGCTCCAGCTCACTGACCGACAGCAGCATCAGCGACTGCCGCGCAGCAAGCTGCTCGGCACGCTGCTCCACATCTCCCGACGGCTGTCCCAGCAGTGGTGATGGCTGCAGCACGGCCGAACGCAGCCCCATATCGCCGCACTCACGCGCCAGCAGTTCCCACGCAGCTGAGCGGACGTCCGTAACCAGATTCAGCACGCCGCAGTGCCGGTCAGCTCCTCGCACGCACTCCCAGGTCTCGCCAGCATCCTCGGACTTCACAATGGCACCGAATGTCCCCACACCAATAAATCCTGCGGCACCCGTTGCCCGCAATCGCTGCAGCACTCCGTTCAGCGGCAGCCGCGTCACCGTCCAGTTCGTTCCGCCGTCAGTGCTGCGCGCCAGTGTTGTTCCCGGAAAGCCACCAGCCAGCACACATTCGTCGCGATGAGCCACTGTGCGAATATCGAGCAGCTCCGGGAGACCTCGAGGGAGATCGCCGTCCGGAGCCTGCCATGACACGCCGCCGTCCTCAGTTCGCAGCAGGATCCCTCCGTCGCCCCCCAGCCAGCCACAGCCGTCGCGATCCACTGAGATCCCGCGCACGGTTCGCAGCGTGCCCCGCGGCTCCTCAAGCACAACCAGCTCGCCTGAGACGAGGGCACCGGTCTGCTGCCGTATGCCACCCAGCACTGCCTCTTCGGCACTGAAACAGCCCATCGAAAGCCACGGAGCTGACTGGCCGTCTGACTCCAGGGCCTGCCAGGTGGCTCCGCCGTCCCGCGAGCGAAACACGGTTGCCCCGCCAAATTCCGCGTCCGGTCCGCAGATTGCCAAAGCATCTTCGAGGCCGAAAAACTGCAGCTGTTCGATTCCCGGCAGCCGCGCAGCCGTATCGATGGCCGCCGTTTCAGCATCTCCTGCTGTCAGATCCCGCCAGGTGGCCCCGCCATCGCGGGTGGCAAGGAGCACTGCAGCTCCGGCCGAACGCCCGGGAACGTCTCTGCGACCGGCCAGCCAGCCCACTCGATTCGTAAGAAAACAAACGGCGGTCAGCCGACACTCAAACGGGACAGCCAGAGTCTGCCATGTGCGGCCCGAGTCTGACGACAGGCAAACCACACCACGCTCACCCACTGCCGCACAGAAGCTGCCCACGCTGCAGACGTCGAGCAGTGTGGCGTCGGCCAGCACAGCGGCAGTCCGGGGCAGCGTGCCGCCGCTGAACGCTTCAGCTGCTGTGTCTTCCTCGATCAGCCGCAGTGGCCGTTCGTCGGCAAGTCCGGTACCGGCGGCCAAAGAGCCTGCCAGAACCAGCACGCACAGGTATCCGCGCAACACCAACACCCAACCGGACGACAGCATGAGCTTCCATTCTCCCGGCAATCGCGGTCATAGCTCCGTTTCAGGGCTGTGCTGCAGCCACCTGCGTGCGGTACAGCCCCTTGCCAGCCGTAATATAGAGAGTGCCTGAGTCGTCGCCCATGCCAAATCCCACGTTGGTGGGCAGGGCGGGGGTTGCCAGAAAGTCCAGTTCTGTGCCGGCAGGATCGTAGACCGCGATGCCAAAACGCTTTTCTGACCGCACAGCGGCGAAAATGCGGCCGCTGCGGTCCACCGCCATGCCGTCGATTCCGTTTTCACTGCCGAAGTCCACCAGCACCCGCGGGCTGGACAGGCGACCTTCAGCAGATACGGAGAATGCCAGCAGCTGCATCAGTCCTTTGGGTCCGGGAGCTTCCCCAGGGACACCGCTGGACCCGTTGTCCGTTTCGGCCACATACAGCGTCTGACCATCAGGTGACACCTCAATACCGTTTGGCTTCTTTGCCACATCCGTGGCCACGCGCAGCGTTCGAGTTGTTGGATTCCAGCAGTACACCAGCATTTGCGGCTGAGTGAGCGGTTCCGGACCGACGTACCGCGGGTCTGAGAAGTACACAACTCCCCGCGGATGAACCACGAGATCGTTTGGTGCATTGAACGGGCGACCATGGTAAGTTCCCACAACCACTTCGGGGACTCCGGCCGGAGTAAACCGCATCAGCGCCTGGCCGCCGTCGTTGGCACCGCAGCAGGCCAGCAGTGAACCGGTGGAGTCGAAGGCGAGGCCGTTGCTTTTGCGGCTGTCAGTGCAGAAGACCGTGGTCCCGCCCGTCGCTCGATCGTAGACGAGGATGCGGCCTGGAGTGCCGGCAGCGGAGGGGATGTCACTGAAGTAAATGCGACCGTCAGGGCCCGCAGCCACACCTTCGGTGAATTCGCCTTCGTTCCAGAGTTCTTCGGGGGGCTTGCCGGCGGGGAACACCTGGGCATTTGCGGGGGATACGGCGCAGGCCATCAGCAGCAAACATGTGCGCAGGAGCATTGGAGATTCCTTTCAATGCATTCAGGGAGCCTGATCGGTGGTTCCGCCGGACGAGATTCCCAGCGGCACGAGTACGGGAGGTGCGGCGGCGCGGCTGTCGGGAGCGGCCGACTGCGACGGCAGAAATGGGGCCGCAGTGCGTGAATGATCGTGGCCCGCGTACACGCCGAAATCGTTGAACAACAATCGCTTGGCGAGCCGGTAATACCAGTTCTTCTCGGGGATTTCATGTCCCGGATGATATTGAGACGTGCGCGGCACCATTGCCTGCAGCTCCTGCATGGCGGTTTGACGGGCCGTTGAATCCTTTGCGTGGTGGGCGTCCACCAGCTTTGCCAGCAGATCCGGGCGTTCGAGCACGATGCAGCCCCGAGTGGTTTCCTGGGAGAGTCTGCGGAAGTCGGACAGGAATTCGGACTGTGTGAATTTCTCGAAGAGCGATCTTGAATCGCTGTGCGAATGGATGGATTCACGCGAGAACTGGACGATTGGGCACGGTTCGATATCGCCCCATGGATTGATGTGGTGGCTGATTCCGTTGGCGGCCGGGCAGAGGGCTCGGCCTTCGCCGTCATAGTAGGCGTCAATAATGATGATGGGCTTCTTTGCGCGCATGTCGACCACGAATTGCCGCGCGCGGCGCTGTTGTTCGGGGGTCAGGCAAAGTTCGGTGGTGGCGTCGGGGCCCATCGGACGATAGACATGAAACCACGTGTAAAGCACGCCCATTTCGATCAGCCGATCGACCCATGCTTCGGTGAGCAGATGATCGATGTTGCTGCGGGCAAGGCTGGTGCAGACACCCGTCATCACATTGTGCTTCAGACAGTTTTCGATGCCCTGCAGAGTCTTGCTGTAGACGCCCGCCCGCCCGCGACGCTCGTCGCTGATGATCTCGTTCCCTTCCACGCTGATCAGCGGAGTCACATTGCCCAGTTCGAACAGTCGTCGGGCTTTTTCGTCGGTGATGAAATGTCCGTTTGTGAAGATCTGAAAGTAACAGTCGGGGTGCGCTTCAAGGATCTCAAACAGCTCCGGATGCATGAACGGTTCGCCACCGACCAGCCCGAAGAAGGAATTTCCCTGAGCCTTCGCCTCGTTGATCAGACGATTCATGGCGGCCACGTCGATCGTCTGCTGCTTGTGAGCCACGTCCACCCAGCAACCCTGACAACGGAGATTGCAGCTGTTGATAATCGACACGTACAGAAACGGCGGAAAGAACTGCCCGCGACGCATGCGGCGTCGATGTTGCAGCACAGACAGTGAACCCTTCACGCCGAGATTCCACACCAGCTTCCACAGCAGCCGCTTGTTGGTCTCGAAGAGCACCCGCCGGGCCATTTTCAGAGTGTACATAGGGGAGTTCCGAGTCGGATTCGGGAAATCGGGGCGGATTTTTGTTGACTTCGCAGCATTCTACCACATGGCGGGCGGTTGTCCCAGCAGCACGGCACTTTCCGTGATTCCCGCAACTCCCTGCCACTTCACCTCGGCCGCTCGCCGTAAGTTTACTCCCCCGCTGCCGACTCGTCCGCAGCATCCTCACCAGCAGGTGAAATCTCAGGCCGCATCCAGTACGGTTCTTCCTGGTCGCTGGAACGCGTCTGCAGGATTTCATAGGGTTGAAAGCGGTTCTTGTAATTCATGGACTGACATTCGCTGATGTAGAAGCCCATGTGCAGCCACTGCCGATCGTTCCGCCGAGCGAACTCGAGCTCCTGCAGCACGGACCAGGTTCCCAGCGCGAAGCTGCGGTAGTCGGGGTGATGGAAGAAGTACACACTGGAAAGCGTGTTGGGAGTGACGTCCACCAGTCCGAGCGCGATCAGTTTACCGTCGAGGCGATACTGGAATTCGCGGGCAAAGCTGAAGTCTCCGTCGAGAAAGGCTTCGGAATATTCACGACGTTCGATCTGCCTGAGCGGCCACTGGCGGCGGTCGTGCATGTCGGAGTGATACAGGTTGTAGAGCTGGATATGCTCCGGCGTAACGCTGGGTTTCTGGACGTGGAGCCGAATATCGAGCGACCTGCTGACGCGCGTCAGCACGCGGCGCTGGCTGCGCGAAGGCTGAAACTCCGGCACGCTGACTCGCAGGCTCTGACAGGCGCGACAAAGCTGACAGGCCGGGCGGAAGAGCGTTCGGCCGAAACGCCGCCAGCCGCGGTTGAGCAGCAGTTCGTAGCGGGTTTCCGAAAGGCTGGCCGCCAGGCGGTATACGATGTGGGTGGTTTGGCCCGGGAGATAGGAGCAGTCGTCAGGGGCTCCGGGAATTTCCAGTTCCCATGACTCGTCATCCTTTGAGATTGAGAGCAGGGACATTGTAGAATCCTGGTCTGCCGCCGATATGGTTGCAGATATTTCCGGGGTTATCCGCATGCCCCGGTATTCTCTCTGGCCGTAACTGCGGAATCCACCTCAATTGGTTAACTCTCCGGGAAATCCGTCGGGATGCCGGGGTCTGGCGGGGGCGAAACGTGCAACACGCGGTGCAGGAGTGTGTAGAATGTCTGCTGGGGGGTGGCAGTCTGACGGCTGGGCAAGCTGCGCTGGCCGCAGGTGCAATCATGGACGGGGAATGTGAGCCGGTGGACATTGCCGCCTTTCTGACGGCACTGGCCATGCGGCCACTCATGGCCGCGGAACTTCGCGGTGCCGCAACAGCCATGCGGCAACGCGCCTCCGTGATACCAACTTCCCGTGCACCGCTGCTGGATACCTGCGGCACCGGCGGTGACCGACTCCATACCTTCAACATCAGCACCGCTGCGGCAATTGTTGCGGCAGCCTGCGGAATGCCGGTCGCCAAACACGGCAATCGCAGCGTGTCCGGGTCCAGTGGTTCCGCCGATGTGCTGGAGTCTCTCGGAGTCTTCATCGGGATGACTCCGGAACAGGCCGGGCGATGTCTGGACGAGGTGGGGCTGACATTCTGTTTCGCGCCCCTGGTTCACGGCGCCATGCGGCATGCTGCTCCGGTGCGACGACGGCTGGCTTTCCCCACACTCTTCAACCTTCTGGGACCACTCACCAACCCCGCCGGCGCGCGGCATCAGCTGATTGGCGCCTCCAGCGACGCCCGCGCACGCCTGCTGGCAGCGGCCCTCGCCGGACTCGACACCGACCGCAGCTTCGTGGTCTGCGGTGGCGGAAGACTGGATGAAGTTGCGCTCTGGGACAGCACCCTTGTCCTTGAAGTCCGCGGTGAGGAGGTGCGTGAATTCCACTGGCGAGCAGCAGATTTCGGGTTGCCGGAGTGTTCAGTGGAGGAGCTGCGTGCAGACGGTCCTGCCGCCAGTGCCGCCATCATTCGTCGCCTGCTGAGCGGCGAACCCGGTGCCGCTCTGAATATCGTGCTGGCCAATACCGCAGCCGCGCTGCTGGCCGGCGGCGCTGTCCATACTCCGGCCGAAGGCGCCGCCTGTGCTGCCGACGCCCTGCATTCCGGCCGTGCCCAGCGGAAGCTGGAAGAACTCGCCGCCTGGACGCAGCAACATGCACCCGCCGGCTGAGCCACGCATGAACTGTCGCACTCCGCTCTGTCAAATGCCCACAGCACCCGCCTGAGCCAGCCCAGTCTGAAGGAACTGCCATGTCGTCCGCTGAACCCACCGAAGACTCCCTGCGACAACAGCTGACAACGCTGTATCCGGATCCGCAGGAACTGGAACGCGCTGTCGCGGGGCTGCGCAGCCTTGGCCTCGTTTCCGGTGTGCCGGCCACGGCCCGTGGTGCGGATATCGACCTGCTCCGCCGTGATCGCTGTGGGTTTCCCGAAGTGGTGTTTGGCCCGGGCAAACCACCGGAACTGGTTGTCGACATCTTTCGGCAACAGCGTCAGTCCGGCCAGGATTCGCTGGCGACCCGAGTGACCGCGGCTCAGGCTGAAGCGGTGCTGGCCGCCTTTCCGGACGCCATTCACAGTGCCACGGCCGCCACGATCCGACTCCGCAGTGATCCCCGACCCCGGGAAATCGCCGGTCCGGTGCTCGTCGTGACCGCCGGCAGCAGTGATCGCCCGGTCGCCGAAGAAGCCCTCGAAACGCTCCGCTGGATGCACGTTCGCTGCAGTTTGATCGAGGATGCCGGGGTCGCCGGACCGCACCGCTTTCCCCAGCATCTGCCGCGGCTGCGGGAGGCGGCCGTGATTGTTTGTGTGGCCGGCATGGAAGCCGCCCTGCCGGCGGTGCTGGGAGGATTCGTGGCCTGTCCGGTGATTGGCGTGCCGACTTCGGTTGGGTACGGAGCCTCTCTGCAGGGGCTCACAGCGCTGCTGTCAATGCTCACCTGCTGCGCTTCCAACGTCGTTTGCGTGAATATCGATGCCGGCTTTCGCGGGGGATATGCGGCTGGTTTGATGGCAGCCGGCAGGCAGCCCCGATGACTCCACAGGACATCACCACCGGCACGCGTGCGGTCTCAACGTGGTTCGATCTGCCGCTCCTCCGCCGTGAACTGCTCGAAACTGCGCAGCAGCGACGTCTGTGGGTGATCCGCAGTCTGCTGGCCGCTGCGCAGATGCTGTTCGTGGTCGTCAACTACGATGACCTGGCTGATTCGCAGGGGGGGCTGGGCGCCTTCGGTGGCGGACAGGAAATCGCGGATGTGCTCAACGTCTGCAACATGATCGCCATCTATCTGCTGCTGCCGCTTACGGCCTGTGCGGCGATCGCCGCGGAACGCGAACGCCAGACCCTGCCCCTGCTGCTGGTGTCCCGGATCTCAGCCTCCAGACTGGTGCTGGAAAAATTTCTCTCCAGCATGATTCCTGTCGTCACGGTCATGGCGCTCAATCTGCCATCGCTGACGCTGGCATATTCGTTGGGCGGACTGTCCCCGCACCAGCTGGCCGGAAGCGTCACTGCCATGCTCGTCGCCGCAGTACAGGTCAACACCGCCGCCATTTTCTGGTCGGCCGTGTTTCGTACGTCGCTGCAGGCGTTCTGGGGAACACTGTTCACACTGCTCGCGTACCTGATCGGTCCCGGAATGCTGGGACTGCTGATCGGTGGTCGCTTCTTCGGGAGAGTTCTGGGTTTTTCCGTCGAAGTGCATTCGCTGTTCGTCGGATTCTGGGAACTGCCTTCGCTGGCTTCACTCGAGGATGCGGTGCGGTTGTCACTGCCACCGCTGCTGGCTGGTGCCAGCTTTCTCGTGGGGGCCGTCGTGGTGGTCACAAAGTATCGCTGCGAAGCGCCGCTGTCCCGGCTGCCGAGGCCGCTGCACATCCTGCGCGGAATTGTGAAACGCCTGCGGAAGTCGTCGCCTGCGGCGAATACCGCCGTTCCGGCCGCGGCCGGCTCTGAACTCATTCCGCCGATGCGAGTTCCCGCGGATGAGCCGGTCGCGTGGCGGGAATGTGCGACGACAGCGAGTTACGGCACCCGACACTTTTTTGCTCTGGCACTGCTGTTCGTCCCGTCCGGCTTCTGGATGCTGACAAAATCTGACCTCAACTTTGATGAACACGGTGCCTGTATCGCGCTCAATCTGATCCTGATGGTTTCTGCAGTGCTGGTGGTACAGGGACTTGGGGCTCGATCCTTTGGACTCGAACGCGACCGAGAAACACTCGCCGTGCTGCTCACCACTCCCCTCACCACCCATGAAATTCTGATCCAGAAGCTCGCAGCAGCACGCCGGGCGAGGCTGCGTTTCATGCCGGCTTTCCTCGCGGTTTCCGCAATTAGTCTGTGGAATGCAGACCGCTACACTTCGCACATGGATCTCGGCGTGTCGCGCTGGGTCGTGGAACCCCTTTCACTGGTGCTGATCTGGGAGCAGCTCACCTTCGCAATTCAGGTTGCGACAATCTGGTCGATCTGTTCCCGAACAACTCTGCGAGCAGCCGTGGGAACGCTGGCCACGCTCTTTGGCTACTGTCTGCTGCACTTCTTCCTCGTGTTCCTTGTGCTGGAAATCCTCGATGGCACTTACGATTTTTTGCTCCCCGGATTGCCGCTGATCGCATGGATTTCAACCCTCGTTGATGAAATGCCGGTCAGAGGCAGCGGTGGTCAGGCTTCGGCAATACTATGGCTGTGGTCCAGCCCGGTGCTCTTTGGCCTTGTGCTTGCCGGTCTGCAGACCATCATTATGCGGCAGGCCGGAAAATGGCTGGGCAGGGAATAACGCCGATCACAGCCCGTTGAGGCCGCTGGGTGTTTGACGCAGCAGCACAACGCTTCGCGTTGCCGACCGGTTCTGCCGCCGCCCCGGCACGGTGAACGCCGCAAGTTGAGTTCCAGCGAACAGTCGTCCCGCCAATTTTATTTCAGCTGAGGTTTCGCTTCCGGGTGTTCGCGAAGAAGTCTCCTGAGCTGAGCGACAACCTCCGGCTGCAGTTTTGCCAGATTCCTGGTTTCCAGCGGATCGGTGGAATAGTCATAGAGCTCCAGCTCCGCCGAGTCGCTCGGCGCGCCCGGAGTTTTCCATTCCACAAGCCGGTGCGTGGGCGTTCGAATTGCGCGGCCGAGCAGCGGTTTTCCTGCGGGGCCCGATCGTGGATAGACGTGAATGGCATGCTCGCGATGCGGGGCTTGCGGATTTTTCACCACGGCTGCAAAGCTTCTGCCGTCGACATCTGCGGGTGCCGGCAGCCCGCTGAGTTCTGCAAGAGTGGGGTAGACATCGACGGATTCCACAATCGCCTCGGTCGCTGCGCCGTCACCGTCACCGGTTCCCGGCAGGGCAACAATCAGGGGAATGCGGGCCGCCTGTTCATAATTGGTGTGCTTGCACCACATGCCGTGGTCACCCAGATGCCAGCCGTGGTCACCCCACAGCACAACGATGGTGTTGTCGTCCAGTTCCAGTCGCTCCAGCTCAGCCAGCACCCGACCGGCCTGTGCGTCCATGTAGCTCATCGCGGCATAGTAGCCGTGGATCAGTGTCCGCTGGAGCTCCGCTGGCAGCGTTCCTTCGCGGGGCATGTTTCGGTAATTCCGCAGTTCACCGCCGAACTGCGGAGCCCATGCCGGGGCACCTTCCGGGGGCGTCTGGATTCCAGCCAGTGGCAGCACGGCGGGGTCGTAAAGGTCCCAGTACTTCTGTGGCGCGACGAACGGGAGATGGGGTTTCAGAAACCCCACGGCCAGCAGAAACGGTGTTCCGCGTTCTTTTGCGGACTGCAGCCGCAGGATGGCTTCATCGGCAATCTTTCCGTCTGCATATTGATTGTCCGGGACATCCGCTGATTCCCACGCGGCACCTTTGGGGTCATTTCCACCTGCTTTGGCCTTCTTTTTCCCGCTGCCCCTGCCGGATTTCGGTTCAGCAACTGTCGCCTGGTCCGCGGCATTTTCGGGCAACGCATAAGCCGAACCTTTGGGACGCCATCCAGGAACACTCCATGAATCCGCATCATCCTGATTGCCATGCCCCACGTGAAAGATCTTGCCAAGGCTTTCCGTGTGGTAACCGTGCCTGCGAAAATGCTGGCCGAGCGTAACGGCCGAGGGCGCTGCGCGGCGAAAATTCGTTGCGAGGTCGTAAATCCCCAGCGTCTGCGGACGCAGGCTGGTGAGCAGCGCGTTGCGTGATGGCGAACACACCGCCTGATTGCAGTAAGCACTGCGGAACAGTACGCCGCGAGCAGCCAGTCGATCCAGCGCCGGCGTACGAGCCTGCATGTCGCTATAACACCCCAGCACCGGCTTCAGGTCGTCCACACAAATCATCAGCACATTCGGGCGCTGCGGGTCGCCGCCGACTGCGAAGTTCGCAAAGGGCAGGGAACAGCAAAGGACTAAGATGACAAATGGAATGGAGGGCATGGTGGGGCCGCTGTGAAAGGGAATGCAGACCTGAACAGGCCGCAGGATAACACCCGGACAGTGATAATTCACGGCTGTCCCGGCTACGGTCCCGCAAGGTCCGTCTGTCCCACACACTCCTACCCCGCAGCCACGGCCAGCAGGCTGGAGCCAAACGGCAGATTCAGCGGCGCTGCCAGCTGTTGTTCAACACAGGACAGTGCCAGGCACATGCGGTTAATCAGCTTCTGCGGTACCCGCGGGGGTTCAGGCTGTGTTTGCCAGAAAGCTTCCTTCAGCCGAATCAGCAGCTTGATCGGGCACGTCCAGTGGAAGAAGTATCTGAGGTCCAGCAGTTCAACGCCGGCGGCTTTTGCGAGTGACCTGAAGGCGCGACGGTCATAGCGAATGTAGTGATGATTGACATCGTCGTGGGTCGTCCAGAGCGCATTCAGAGCGGGCACGGTGATCAGCAGTCGGCCACCGGGGCGCAGCAGTCGGCGAGCATGTTCGAGAGCTGCGGCGGGCTCGGGCAGATGTTCCAGCACGTCCAGCATCAGAATCAGGTCAAACGTCTGCGAAGGCCGGAAGTCAGCGTCGAATGGCTGGCAGTAAATCTGTTCGCGCCACGGGCTGTCAGGGGCCAGTGTCGTGGTGTCAGCTTCAACACCAAAGACAGTGCCGAATCCCGCAAGGCTGGGAAACAGCAGGCCATCGCCGCAGCCCACGTCGAGGATCTTCAGGCTGCCGTCTTCCCGAAACCCCAGCCGACGTATCTCAGCCAGAATGGCTCGTTCCCGCGCCCGCCACCACCAGTGCTGCTGATACAGGTCCCGGTACTGCTGTGCGTAGTCGCTCTGCATGTGGTTGCCTGCCATTCGATGGCGGAAGCTGCAAGGTTTCTTCATCGGAACATTCAACGCGATCCACCAGATACAGCGGCCGCTGCTTCACCTGCTCATAGATGCGGCCAATGTATTCGCCAATCACACCGAGGAAAATCAGTTGCACGCCCGCGAGAAATGTGATCGCGGTGATCAGTGCCGTGAAGCCCTGCGGAGAGCGACTGAAGAACAGGTGCGCGATCGTGGCATAGACGGTAAACATCGCCGCTCCGCTGATCGTCAGCAACCCCAGCCATGAAGCCGCCCGCAGTGGTACAGCACTGAACGAAAAGATGCCGTCCGCAGCCAGCCGAAACAGTTTTAACCAGCTGTATTTGCTCTCTCCGCGAAACCGTGCGTCCCGCTCGACCTCAATTCCCGTCTGACGAAAGCCAGCCCAGCGTCTCAGCCCTCGCAGATAACGATGACGTTCCGGACAGGACCGCACAATCCGCAGCACACGAGCCGACATCAAACCAAAATCCCCGGCTCCCTGAGGCAGATCCACGTCGGAGATTCGGGAAATCAGCCAGTAAAACCCGGCGTAGGCGGTTCGCAGCAGCCAGCCTTCCTTACGTTTGGTGCGAATGGCATACACCACGTCGAAGCCCCGCTGATGCTCCGCGACAAACCGGGTGATCGTCTCAGGAGTGTCCTGCAGATCACCGTCCATCAGCACTACCGCGTCGCCACCAGCGTGGTCCAGTGCTGCCGACAATGCCGCCTGATGCCCAAAGTTTCTGGCAAAGTGCACTGCCTTCACCTGCGGATCACACAGAACCATCGCAGACAGCACGTCGGCTGTTCCATCACTGCTGCCGTCGTTGACAAACAGCAGC
This sequence comes from Planctomycetota bacterium, assembly GCA_041161565.1. Taxonomy (GTDB): domain Bacteria; phylum Planctomycetota; class Planctomycetia; order Planctomycetales; family Planctomycetaceae; genus SXXK01. The sequence continues at coordinate 20,962 of JBEAUF010000011.1, forward strand.
TGATGCCGCCCCGGAATTCTGTTCAGCACCGCCTTCAGCCGACGATACAGCTCCGGCAGATTGGTCTCTTCGTTGTAAACCGGCACGGCCACGGTCAGATTTATCGGCCGCAGACTGCTCCCGTCCATCGACTGCTGACCTGCTCGCAGCTCAGCAGTCAACTCGCTGAATTCCTCCGCCGCCATCATCGCACGGCTCCCTTGAAATACACCAGAGACCACAGAGCGACACCCGCCAGCCGCAGCGAAAACGGCTCAAACACAACCGGCCGGAAATGCTGCTCAAAAATGCCACGCCACTCTCCCAGAGGCCGCGCGTAGTCTCCTCGATCCGCCAGCGCAAGGCCCCGCGGAATCGACAGACGCTCAGGCAGCACGAGATCCACGATCTGCACGTGGCCGTGCGGTGTGAGCAGCCGCGAGAGCTGTCCCAGCAGCCGATGCACGCTCGCTGTGTCCATGTGATGCAACAAACTGTTCACCAGAATAAAGTCAAACTTCGCGCCATCCTCAGGCTCCCACGTACACAGATCCGCCACCTCAAACCGCAGCGGATGCCGCTCCCGCGCGGATTCCACGTAGGCCGGATTCAGATCCAGCCCCAGATAGTCCATGCCGTGAAACAGATGCGCGTTCGTGCCCGGACCACAGCCGGCGTCCAGAACCCGCCGCACCTGACTCAAATCGTTGTGCCGCAGGATCGGTTCAAACTTGGCATCCACAAATGGCGCCTGCCACATGCGGTACACCGCAGGCCGCGAGAGCAGTCCATAAACCATGTGCAGCGCTGGCATCGCCGTTCCCCAATCGTGGAAAAAACTTGAGCCAATCTGACATATTTCCGGTTTTCCGGCCCGCTTTACTCATTCCCGGCGAGACAATTCACCCGCATTCACGTCGCTGTGGTCCGCATAAACATTGAACAGCACAGGACCCGCAGAATCCGGCCGGCCGGCAAATCGGTACGCCGTCGGCTCCCCAAATCGCTCCCGAGCCCACGCTTCCAGCACCTGCGAATCCCGACTGAAGTCACGCAGGAAGGGCTGTTTAACCACCACCAGCCGGATACCTTCACGCCTCGCCAGCGACTCATACTCAGAAACGGACTGAAACAGCTCCGGGCGGAAAAAGTCGTAGAACAGCCGCGTCGGATTGCGACGCTCGGACAGAAAGTAAACCTCCGGACAGTCCGGACCCGCAAGGATTGCTTCGCCCGCCGTCGTGCGGCTCTGAATCTCGGCCACCAGCCGAACGTAGACTTCCCCCAATGAACGTTCCACCGTCAGCCCGCAGCGGTCGAAATTCAGCCGGATACCTCCGATATTCTCGGGAACTCCGGTGACAGAGCCCAGCGGCACGACGGATTTCAGTTCCAGCAGCGCAAACAGGCTCAAACCCACACCAAATGCCCATGCCGCGCTTCGCTGGTACCCGCCGATAACGGGCGAACCTGCCGCGGCACGCAGTAATAACGGTGCCCCGACAAAAACCAGCGGCACGACGTACAGGAAATAAAAGTCGAGCGCAAACGGGAATTGCACCAGCGACCCCATCACCAGCGTCGCCCCCACTGCGAACGCCCTGCTCCCCTCGGATGCTGAGGCCGCACCATCCGACGCTGCGGGGCTCCGCCCCGGTCTCGCAGCCACCACCAGCAGTGCCACCGCCGCAAACGGCGCGGAATTCCGCACTGCCTGAAAACAAATCAATCGACCGCGGTCCGACAGGAAGCCGAGTGCCATTACCAGTGCTGGCAGTATCAGTGCCGGCCATCTGCGCTGGACGCCCGCCGCCCCCGACGCTGCCACACTCCGCCACGTCGAAATTCCAAACAACACCGCCGCCCCCAAAGCACCCGAAATCAGGAAACTCGCCGGACCGGGAAAAGCAGCCCCGGCATGTTCCAGACGTCGCTGCGGCAGCACAATCACCCCCTCATAGAGTGAAGTCAGGGCGCCCTCACTCCAGTACCAGCAGATCCAGCTGCCCACTGGTAACAGCACGCCCAAAACAAACGCAGACTGCAGACGCAGCCAGCGTCGTCCCCGGTCCACAAACGATCCCCGACCCAGTCGCCATTCCCCGCAAAGGACCACTGCCCCCAGACCCAGAGCAGGCAGCGTCAGATGCAGAGCCGACATCAGCGGGTCGCTCGGCGACCATAACCGACTCGCCGCCAAACCGTAAACCAGCACACAGAAACTGGTCCACCCGGAAAACAGAAACGATCGCCGTGCACCACCGGCACAACAACGCTGCTCGTAATCCATCAAAAACAACACGCCCGCAGCAATCAGGAAGATGCCTGTGAGCTTGAACAGCAATGCAGTGCCCGCCAGAATCCCGGCTACAAACAGCCACCGCAGTTGACGCGTTTCCAGAAATGTGAGCAACGCATCCAGCAGCATCACTGTTGAAAACAGAATGTACCAGGACGGCAGGGACTCCGGATTCAGCCGCACACTCCACAACCCGCACAACACCACCAAACCGCCTGAGTCCGGAGCTGACAGCCATCTCCGCGAAATTCGATAAAGACTCACAAAAAACGGCACGCTGCATGCCAGCAACAGCCAGCGAGTGGACTCAGATCGCACCCCCAGCAGTTCAAATGCCGCGGCATGCAGGACCGTCAGCAGCCCCGTATACATGTCATCGAAATCCCGGTGCGGCAGCTCGCCCCGCAGAAATCGCTCGGCCGCCTGACCAATCTGACCTTCATCCTGAGGAAACCAGCCAGTCATCAGGTCCGGCAGCGTTGCACACAGCACAATCGCGATGGCCGCTGTAACCATCACCCGGTCAGTTAATTTCTCTCGGCTCAGGTTCACAGACCACCGCCAGTCGACCAGACAGCGGACCCCCGCGGAACTGCTCCGCCTGCTGACTGCCCGCTCGGCTCAACTATACATCCCGTCTGCTGAACCGGGACCCGATTTATTTCTGATTCAACGCGGCTCGCAATTCCCCCGCTGATTCACTGCGGTTCCCACCCAGCAGCAAAGCCGCAGCCGTTCGGCCGTTTCGCAGATAAGCCCGGTCACCCACCACAATCGGATGATTCCATGTCTTGTCATCCAGCAGCGGAATCCGGCCCAGCTCTTCGAAATTCTCGCCGCTCGCCTTCACCAGAACCGCGTCTCCGTTCTCCGCCGCCACCAGCAGACAACCAGAACGGGACAGGAGCACCGCCTGACCAAACCCGTAACGACGACCCCGCCATCGCAGGTCACCGGTCCGGGCATCCACACAGCACAGCAGGTCCTGGTTGAACCCAAATACACTTCCCTCGTGTACCAGCGAATCGTTGAATGATGGACGCAGGCGGCTCGTTGTCCACGCCTCTGTCATCTTCCACTCATTGCCCCGCCTCTCGAAATCCACGCGACACAGGCCAACACCGTCGCCAAGCGCCACCAGCAGAGATTCAGGACTCAGCTGCTGCGGATCCACCATCGGACCGGCATTCCACTTCGCAGGGCGATAGCTGAAAAGCAGCTCGCCAGTCTCTGCCAGCAGACCGTGAATTCCTCGCTTGTCACAGAACACCAGACACCGCTGACCGCAGAGTTCGAGGTCACGCACGGTTGTGTAGTTCATGCCCTCAGACTCGAACGCCCAGTCGATTTCTCCGCTGGCAACATTCACCGCCACAAGGCCATGCTTTCCACTGCCGTCAATATGTACCACCACCCGACTGCCCACCACCAGCGGCGATCCCGAGAACCCCCACATCGGAACGCGCGCTCCCACGGTGGATGTCATGTCCCGCTGCCACACCAGCTGGCCGTCTGCCGCGTTCAGACACGTCAGCAAACCACGGCCACCAAGGGCAAACACACGCCCACCATGCACCGCAGGAGTGCTGCGGGGGCCAGCTCCGGATACCACCTCCGTGAACCGACTCGGACTCGCATGACTCCAGACTAACTCGCCACTGTCCGCGGAATAACACGTGATGCACTCCTCCTCCCGTCGCTGCTCCTGCGTAAACAGACGGCCCCCTGAATAAGCAAACGAAGACCATGCCGGGCCGACCGCAATCTTCCACAATACCTGCGGCGGACGTGTCCGCCAGTCCAGCGGACCCGCCGTGTCGTTGGCAACCCCATCTCCCCGAGACCCCCGATACTGCGGCCATTCCTCCGCAAACTCCGACTCCCCGGCACCTGACTCACCCCCGGTTTCACCGCCAGGTGAAGCCGCCGCATCAGACGCCGATGCCGCCGATTCCGAACCCGCCGGCCCGGCCGTGCGGCTTC
>JBEAUF010000066.1:0-27794 GCA_041161565.1 Planctomycetota bacterium
GTTCCGGGGAGTTCGGCGCGGGAGCGGGGGGAGCCGCTCCTTCAGGGGCACCCTGCTGGGGAGGATTCGGCGCGTCTGGCGTTGCGGGCGCGTCTGGCGTTGCAGGAGCATCTGGCGTTGCAGGAGCATCTGGTGTTGCGGGGGCATCGCCGGGCGTTGGTGCTTCCGGGGTGGAGGCTGGTTCGGCGGGCTTACGGTAGAAGAGATCTTTTTTCTCGTTGTAGTAGGCTTCGATTTCGGCGTCGGTTGGAGCCGGAACGGCGGCTTCCACGGATTTATAATCGAGCTGGAGGTAGGCGAGGCTGGCCTTGTTGAACTGGCGGAAGCCCATTGAGCCTGGGGCTTCCTGTCCGGGAAAACGCTCGCGGTGCTGACTGAATGCGGTTTGTACTTCCTGATCGGATGGATCGGGAATGCGATCGACGAAGGAATCGACATCGAGTCGCACAAGGTTCAGACGCTGGCGAACCTGAGACCGGAGGAACAGATCGAAGAGTGCTGCCGGGGGCTGGGTGGACGCCGACATGCCGGGGGCCTTTTGCATGTAGGCCAGCTGGGCCGCGATTTCGGCGCGGAAGGCTTCGATGATTTCGGGTTCGGAAATTCGACGCCCAGCGACGGTGAGATTATTGCGGATGTCGAGGAAGTCTTTTTCGGAAAGTTTATCGCCGGTGTTGCTGTTGATGTAGCTGGAGACCATGGCGTCGGTCACCACGATACCCAGTTCTTCCGCTTCTGCTCGCAGCAGTTCGCCAAAGATGGCATCGTCTTCGACCGTGGGGTAGTAGCCGAACCGGGGGGCAAAACCTTCGGTGCCGGGCCCGTAGGCCTTGCCGAACGCCTGTTCCATGAAACTGTTGGCGATTGTTCGCTGCAGATGCAGCTGACGGATGCGTTCCGTGTCGAATGCTCCGAGAGTCGACGTCTGGTAGAATTCGCTGGTGCCTCCGAAAAAGCCTGGCACGATCCAGGCAAGCAGTCCGCCGGTCACGGCACCTGCAATGCCGTACTGAAACCAGCGTCCACGTGAGATGCCAACGAAAGCCATGATGGCTCCCCCCATCAGCACTCCCAGTGTGACGAAGTGATTGACGTCCTGCATCATCATGTCGTTGATGGTGAAGGCCACCATCGACAGAATCACGATGGCCACCATGGCGATGTGCTGATTGCGGCGGAAGAAGCTGAATGGCGAACTCATGGAGAGGCTCTTACCGAAGGGGCTGTTTTGTCCAGCGTGGAACGGACTGACTTGACAGAGGTCCGCACGATGGTTTATGCAATTACGCGTGAAGGAGCAGCACAGGTCCTGCCAGGGTGCTCGTAGAAAGAAAGGCGGATTTTAGCCGTCGTGTGTGGTGAGGCAAGGGCAACCGGTTGTGGAGATTGGGGGGAGAACAGCAAGTGCGTTCCGGCGTTTGCTGAATTCCAGACTGTCACAACCGCGTCTCTGATGTCCCTGCGCTGGCCCGATGCCGTAGATTCGCGTATTCTTCCCGATCTTTCCCGTCGCTCCCCTGTCTGTTCCTGTCTGATACGCTGGCTTTCGCAGCGAATCCCATCCCAATTATCCGTTTCCCTCCCGGTCACGGGCTGTGTTTCCCCGCAGTGACGTGGCTGGTTCGATTTTTTGTGGAAATTTTCTGTTCATGGCTTCGCTCAAAAAAGCGCTGGTAATCGTTGAATCCCCCGCCAAGGCCAAAAAAATTGCCGGTTTTCTGGGGGACGACTACATCGTCAGGGCCAGTATGGGGCACATTCGCGACCTGCCGTCGAGTGCGGCAGAGATTCCGCCGGCGCTCAAAAAAGAGTCCTGGGCGACGCTTGGAGTCAACGTCGATTCGGACTTCGATCCGCTCTACGTCGTCCCGCCTGACAAGAAAAAACTCATCACGGAACTCCGGGACCACCTCAAAAAGGTCCAGGAGCTGATCCTAGCGACTGACGAGGACCGGGAAGGCGAAAGTATCGGCTGGCACCTCGTACAGGTGCTCAAACCTTCCGTTCCCGTTAGTCGGATGACATTCTCAGAAATCACAAAGTCAGCAATCCTTGAAGCGATCCATAACACTCGCCGTCTGGATGAACACCTCGTTCAGGCTCAGGAAACCCGCCGAGTTGTGGACAGGTTGTACGGCTACACCCTCAGCCCTCTGCTGTGGAAGAAAATCGCGCGGGGGTTGTCGGCGGGGCGTGTTCAGAGTGTGGCGGTGAGACTTCTGGTAAATCGCGAGATTGAGCGGATGAAGTTTCGGAGCGGTACGTTCTGGGACCTGAAAGCATTCCTGCAGGCCTCGCGGGGGGGCGGCTTCGAAGCTGTCCTGCAGACGCTCGGAGGACGCCGGATCGCCAGTGGTCGCGATTTCGACGAGAACACCGGCCGGCTCAAAGCTGGCAGTGACGTTCTGCTGCTCTCCGAAACCCAGGCTCGTGAGACCCTCGAACGCATCCAACAGCTGCCGTGGACGGTGTCGGCGATCGATCAAAAACAGCAACTGCGGCGACCCTACCCACCTTTCACCACCAGCACGCTGCAGCAGGAGGCCAACCGCAAGCTGAGTCTTTCCGCGCGGCAGACCATGCAGATCGCCCAGCGACTCTACGAAGAGGGCCACATCACCTACATGCGAACCGACAGCGTCAATCTCAGCGGTGAAGCCATTCGGGCTGCACGCGGCCGAGTTGACGATCTTTACGGCCACGATTACCTCAGTCCCGAACCACGCCAGTACACAACTCGCTCAAAAGGCGCCCAGGAAGCTCACGAGGCAATTCGTCCGGCCGGCACGCAGATGCTCACAGCCGACGAACTGGGCCTGGGGGGAATTGAGGCTCGGCTCTATCAGATGATCTGGAAACGCACCATGGCCACCCAAATGGCGGACGCGGTGCTGAGATTTGATACTGTGACCATCCTCGCGGGTGACGCCGAGTTCCGCGCCAGTGGTCGAACTGTTGAGTTTGCCGGCTTTTTCAGAGCGTATGTCGAAGGCTCCGATGATCCGGAGGCCGCCATCGAGGATCAGGACTCCACACTGCCGCCGATGCAGGAAAACGAACGGCTCAAACTGGACCACGCTGATGCGGTTTCACACGAAACCAAGCCGCCCGCCCGCTACACCGAAGCGACGCTCGTGCGGACGCTCGAATCCGAAGGCATCGGCCGTCCCAGTACCTACGCAAGCATTCTGAGTACCATTCAGGATCGCGGCTATGTACGGCGAAACGGCAACCAGCTGGTACCAACCTTTACCGCCATGGCCGTCACAAAACTGCTGGAAAACTACTTCCCGAGGCTTGTGGACCTCGGCTTCACAGCCGGCATGGAGCAAACACTCGACGATATCGCTGCCGGCTCAGCCGAACGCCTGCCCTATCTGCGGGGCTTCTACAATGGCAGCGACGGGCTGGACGAACAGGTCAGGCGACGCGACGGAGAAATTGATCCTCGCGATGCCTGCACCCTCTCCATTGAAGGTCTGGATGCGGCCGTGCGAGTTGGTCGTTATGGGCCGTACTTCGAAAAGACCCGCGGCGAAGAGAAGCTGACTGCCTCCATCCCCGACAGTATTGCACCCGGCGAAATCACCAACGCCGTCGCTGATCGACTCCTCGACGAAAAACAAAGGGGCCCTGAAGCCATCGGCATGCACCCTGAAGAAGGCCTGCCGATTTATTCCATGCGGGGCCCCTTCGGTCCCTATCTGCAGTTGGGTGAGGTCACCGCGGAAAATCCCAAGCCCAAACGCTGCAGCATTCCTAATTGTTTCGCGACTGATCAAATTGATCTCCCCACCGCCATCGAACTGCTGTCGCTCCCGAGACGACTCGGAAAACACCCGCTCACCGATAAAGTGGTGAATGCCGGTATCGGCAAGTTCGGCCCCTATGTGACTCACGACAAGGTCTTCGCCAGCTTTGACCGCAAGACGCACACGTGGGAACACGACGGGCAGGTCTGGAACGTGCTCAACATACCCCTCGACGCCGCCGTGGAAATGCTCAGGACGGTTAAAAAGAAGGCCGCTCCGGTGCCGCTCCGGGAATTGGGCCCCCATCCCGATGACCAGGCTCCGGTGCAGATCTTCGAAGGCCGCTACGGTCCCTACGTCAAACACGGGGACGTCAATGCCACGATTCCCAAGGACACGGAAATCGGCAGCGTGACTCTGCAGGCCGCACTGGGATGGCTCCAGGAAAAAGCGTCCCGCGGCGGCAGTGCTCGCACGACTCGGAAAGGCGCTGCTCGCAAAACCGCCGCACCGGCTCGAAAGAAAGCAGCCTCCGCAGCCCCCGCAGCGAAAAAGGCGAGGAAGAAAAAAACCGACTGAACGTCGCTGCCCATATTACTGCACGCAGGTTCAGTACGGGGGTGAGTTGTTGTCGACCGACTGATTGACCTGCAGCTGCTGCAGGTCAACGCCATCGTCCGTACAACCGGCAAATCTGCTGCAGTTTGACAGAGGAATCCTGAATTTCCTCGCGGACCCGGCGTGGAGGGGCTGGCATCAGCCTGCGATCTGGCTGATGCTCAGGCGTTTTTTCAACGCCACCCCAGCCTGAAACGGAGCAACCTCAGATGCGATTTCCGCAAATTCTTCGCCACAGCCTCCTCTGCCCTATCCTGTTCACAGCCATCGCGGCCCCCGCCGAAAGCTGCACTCCTGCCGCGCAGGAAGTGTCACCTTTACCTTCGGGCGAAACCGTTTCTGCAGCGAGTGTCACGAGCAGAACGCCGGCCGATCTGGCCGGTACATGGCGTGGCACATGGCACAGCGACTCCACGGGCCACAAGGGGCCGATGCAGGCCAGGTTCAGATGTGCCGGAGCAGGCCGCTGGGAAGTGGTGTTTCGCGGTCGATTCTGTGCGCTGATCCCATTTCAGTATTCAGCGGTGCTGCATGAACAGCGCAGCGAGGACGGTACTGTGAGGCTTAGTGGCAGCCGCAATCTCGGGCCGCTGTTCGGAACATTTCATTTCCGGGGCACTGTGACCTGCGGTCAGCTCAACGCTCGCTGGTGGTCAAAGAAGGAGAGTGGCAGCTTTGTGCTCAGCCGGTGAAAACCTGCGATCAAGGCCGCAAATAAAACAGGCCCGGGACTGACCCCGGGCCTGCAGCGGCGGATCGTGAAGGTTGAAATACCGTGTACTGGGTACCGTGTATCGTGGCCTGAAAAAGTACCAGCCCTGCGAGATGGGTTTTACTGTTGCGGGGCATCCTGAGTCTGGGCAGCCAGATACTCAATGAGGTCCACAAATTCCGCGGGAGCCATGGCTGCAGCAAGTCCTTCCGGCATGCTGCTTTGATTTTGTACCGCTCGCTCTTCGATATCTGCCTTAGCGATCTTTCGCACCGCCTTGCCATCGAAGATTTCGACTTCCTTTTCGTTTTCCGCGACGAGCAGTCCTGCGGTGGGCATGCCGTCTGTTGTGACGATCAGCGTGGATCGGTACTTTTCGGCGACTTCAGCGTTGGGGTGCACGACGGATTGCACCAGCTTAAACCGGTTCATGCGTTTGGCAGCGCCAGCGAGGTTGGGGCCAAAGTCGCGACCATCTCCGTTGCCGACCTTATGGCAGGCGGTGCAGTTGCGAACGAAGACTTCCCGACCGCGGTTAACGTCGCCTTTCAGGTCGGAAAGCGCGGTCATGGCCTTGTTTTGTTCTTCCTCGGGTTTCGGGGTTTGGCTGAGCAGAGCCTGGATGTGCGGCAGGGCTGCAGCACCAGCTTCGGAAGCCGCGATCAGGCGGTTGACGATCGTGCCGGCGCGGGGGTTCAGTCCCGTGAAGCGACCCGCAATGTAGTCTGTTCGCCAGACCTTTTCGTTGGCTCCGAGAGCATGCTGGACGGTGTAGTCGACCCAGTAATCTTCAGGGAAGTCGGCCATTTGCAGCAGCGTTGCAGCGGCTTCTGTGCTGGGATAGAAGCTCAGGCCACGAGCAGCTTCGGTGCGAACGCGGGGGTGTGGATCCTTAGCTGCTGTCTGCAGCATGGCAACGGCATCCGGCAAAGACTCGCGTTCATCCGCAATGATGCGTGTGGCTGCTGCTCGAGCGTCCGGGCTGGCGGCAGTCAGAACTGCAGACAGCAGGCCGGCGTCGAGCTGATGATGGGACTGCTGGATCCAGAGGGCTTCGGTGCGGAGTCGATCGAAGTCGGGATCGCTGGGGCTGAGCGTCTGCAGCCAGGCGGTGACGGCCGGCATGACTTCCGCAGACGAGCGACCATGGAGTTCACGTCGAGCGCGGTAACGCGTGCGCCATTCGTATTCCCGGAGTTGTTCAAGGATTTCGGCGGCGGATTTGCCAAACTGGGTGACTGGCCTGACGAGCGGCCGATCGGGGTAGACGAGTCGGTAGATGCGGCCGCGCGTGTGATCGCGATTGGGATCACGCTGGCTGTACTGCATGTGTCCGATGAGAGCGTTGGCCCAGTCTCCGAACCAGAGTGCTCCGTCAGGTCCCATCTGGGGGTCGGCAGGGCGGAAGTGTTTATCCGCAGAGCGGATCAGGTCGTCCGGGGAGCCATCGGGTTTTTTCAGACGGGCACCGGCATAGCCTCCACCGTTGTCCTGAACACTGAACCGTGGCAGTCCATTCATATTGATGACGCACGCATAAGTGAACTGTCCCTGAACATTGTCGGGGAAGTGGCGGGAGACGAGGAATTCGCTGCCGAGTGCCGGCCGCATACCTTCGTTGTTGAAAACGAAGTTCAGGCCTGAGCGACCGCCGAACTGTGCACCTGAAAGTGGCGTGTCCCACGCCTGATTGGCTGTGGTGCCGTCTCCCACAATGCCCTGTCCCCAGCCGTTGAACACGTAGCACCACATGTTGTACTGGCCGGGCAGTGCGAACTGGCGGATCCTGAGTGTCCGCGGGTCCATGACGTAGGCACCGCCGGCTCCGAAGCTGCGGTGCGGGCCCCATGGGGTTTCCAGAGTGGTGCTGGTGGCGATGCCTTCCAGCATGTGCAGTTTGCCACCGTGGCTCCACTCAAAAGCACCGCAGGTGTGATGGGTGTCATCGGATGCCCAGCCGTCCATGAGGTGTACGACAAGATCGGCTTTATCGTCGCCGTCGGTATCCTTGAGAAAGAGCAGACGCGGCTGATCAACAACAAGTACTCCGCCATTCCAGAATTCAAACCCGGTGGGGCAGTGCAGCTGGTCGTAGAAAACGGTGCATTTGTCGGCGGTACCGTCGCTGTTTGCATCATCCAGAATAATGAGTTTGTCGTTGGCTGGAGGGTCACCGGGTTTCCACTGCGGGTACGTGGGCATGCAGGACACCCACAGGCGGCCGCGGTTGTCGAAGTTGAGCTGCACCGGCTTGGCGAGCTCCGGGAACATGGTTTCGTCTGCGAACAAACGCATCTGAAAACCTTCGGGGACCTGCGTCTGCTGAATCAGGTCCTCGGGGCTGAGGTAGCGCAGTTCGGTGGCTTCGGAGTACTTTTGGCGGGGTTCTCCGAAGCGGGTGGCGGGGGTGATGAGTTCACCGGTTGTGGAGTCATCGATGGTGTCGGGGACTGGGCGGCCCTGGGCCATATCCCAGATGCGGCGATCACGAACTTCTGCCATTTTGCGAATTTTGAGGTATTCAAGAGGGAACGTTTCGGTGTCCCAGGTGCGGCGGCCGCCGTAGACGTACCAGCCGTTGAGCATGCGATAGTCCTGCTGGTGCACCCATGACTTATCGTTGACTGCTGCTCGGAGTTTTTCGTAAGGCGCACTGCCAAAGCTGGCGGGCGAGGCGGAACCGAACATGATCTGATCCATGACGCGGGCAATTTCACGGTCGCCGACATCATTGAGATGGCAGCCGTTGATGGTGAGTTGCAGACCGGTCTGGGCGGAGAAGAGCTTATCGGAAGCCTCAAAGAGGTCGACAAAGGCGATCCTGCGTTCCGCGGCGACCGCAGCGACTGTGGCGGAGTAGAGCTGGAGGTTTTTATTGATGGGTGCGGCGTCCGGGAGCAGCGGGTCGCCGGTGTTTTCGAAGGCGATCGGCGAGACGAGGATGAACCGCGGGGCTGCTCCGGTGTCGTCGCGCGGGTAGCGTTTGGCGACATTATCAAGATATTCATGGTATTTTTTACGGAAGGCTTCGACGCCATCGGGGCCGGCGTAGGATTCGTTGAACCCGAAAAAGCAGAAGCAGGTGTCAGCACCAAAGGCGGCCTGGGGATCATCGAGCACTGTGTAGTCGGCAGAACGCTGCTGAATGCCGACCTCTTCTGCCGGACGGGCAAAGTTGCGGATCACCAGTTCCTGAGCGGGAAAGCGGGTGTGCAGGAGGGTTTCAAAGTGGCCGAACAGATTCATTCGTTCGGCTTGTGAGTTCCCGAGGAAGGCAATGCGTTCGCCTTTGAGGAATTGCAGCGGCAGGGTGCTGGGAGGGAGTTCGGGGCGTGCGGGGCGCGGCGGAAGAGCGAGCACTTTCCGGGCGGTTTCACGGGAGGGTTGTGCGACAGCGGGGGACGTTGGAGTTGATGTGAGCAGGCAGAGGCTGCAGAGGAACAGCAGACTTCGTTTCACAAGGCCACCTGTGGGTTGGAGGGAGGAGAGGGAGGGGGGAGTTTGTTCGGAATCGCTTACTGTCCTGCTTCGACGGCAGAAATCAAGCGTTCGCGAACCTGCCGTGGGTCAGCACCTGCGGCTTGTTTCATGATCATGCCGATCAGTGGTCCGAGTGCATTCCCCTTGCCGGCTCGGTAGTCCCGAACCGCCTCAGGGCGAGCCGAAATTGCGGCAGCGATCGCGGCATCGAGTGCTGCTGTGTCGCGCACGATTTCCAGGCCACGCTCACCGATGATTCGTTCCACGTCGGTTGTTTGCGGAACGCTGCCGGCGGCTGCGACCTCGCGGAGTGCTGTGTAAACGTCACGAGCACTTTTCGTGGTGATGCGACCTGCTGTGACACAGGCCAGCAGTGTACCGAGTATCTCAGCGGTGATAGGGAATTCGCACAGTGAGGTGCTGGTGGCCCGGAGGTCACGGAGGATGTCCTGGGTGACCCAGTTGGCCGCAGTTTTGGGATCGTTGCAGAGTCCGGCAACCTGCTCAAACCACGCGGTGAATTCCGGTCCCTGATCGAGGATAACATCGGCGTCGTAGGCGGACAGCCCGAGCGCAGTGCAGAACCGGGTGCGACGAGCGGCCGGGGGTTCGGGGAGGGCACAGCGGAGTGTTTCGAGTTCGGCCGGAGTGGTGTGGACTGGTTGCAGGTCCGGGTCCGGGAAGTAGCGATAATCCGAGGACTCTTCCTTTTCCCGCTGACTGAAAGTGATGCCGCGTTCCGCATCCCAGCCACGGGTTTGTTTGGGGAGATCTCCAAGCTTTTGCTGAGTTTTTTGCCACTGCTGGTATTGGCGGCGCGCCTCATACTCAACCGCCAGCTCCACATTGCGGAAGCTGTTCATGTTCTTGAGCTCCACGATTGGAGTGGCGATGTGGCTGCCGTCGGGCTGATGCAGGTGCAGGTTCACATTGGCGTCACAGCGGAGGCTGCCCTCCTGCATGTTGCAGTCGGAGACGCCGAGGAACAGCAGCAGCCTGTGCAGCGCCTCGAGGCAGCGGCGGGCTTCAGCGGCAGACCGCAGATCAGGCTCGCTGACAATTTCCAGCAGCGGCGTGCCGGCGCGATTCAGATCCACACGACTCTCCGCACCACGCCCACTTTCGTCGTGCAGATTTCGTCCTGCGTCTTCCTCGAGATGGGCGCGAGTGATGCGAATACGCCGCTGCGCATCGGCCGCATTATCCGCCGGAATTTCAATCCAGCCCTGCGAACTGAACGGCTGATCGTACTGGCTGATCTGGTAGGCTTTGGGAAGATCGGGGTAGTAGTATTGCTTGCGATCCCAGCGAGTGTGTTCAGCGATGCGGCAATTCAGTGCCATCGCGGTGGTAAGTGCCAGCCGCAAAGCTTCACGGTTCATCACCGGGAGTGCACCAGGAAGCCCGAGGCAGACGGGGCAGGTTTGAGTGTTGGGTGCGTCGGGCCGAAATTCAGTGGTGCAGCCGCAGAACAATTTTGTGCGAGTGCGGAGCTGCACGTGAACTTCGAGTCCCACGATGACGCTGTAAGTGCTGGAGGCCGGTGCGGCAGATTTGAGACTGGGCATTGGGGATGGCTGCGGGGGACAAACTACGGGCACGGGAATGCCGGGGACGAAGCGATCGGCCGCTTCCCGCGGATTCTGGAAATTTCGAGGGAACGTCAGTGTAGTTTCCGCGGGCAATCTGTTGTAGGCTGCGTGCTGCATCCCGCACGCTTTCCTGCCACAATCTGCCCTCCTCCAGGAACCGCACGAACATGACCATTCACCAGCCGGGTGCGGCCCATTCCCGCGGCGCCCAGTACTCCACGCTCCTTGCCGCGCTGCTCGGCTGGATGTTCGACGGTTTTGAAATGGGCCTGTTTCCACTCATCGGAAGACCTGCACTCGCGGACCTGCTTCAGTCCAGCGCTGACGACAAGGACGCGGCACAGTGGTTCGGAGTGATCATGGCCGTGTTTCTTGTGGGAGCAGCCAGCGGCGGGGTGCTGTTCGGCTGGCTGGGCGACAAAATCGGCCGCGTGCGGGCGATGTCTCTGAGTATTGTCACCTATGCGGTTTTTACCGGACTCTGCGGCTGGGCAAATGCGGCCTGGCAAATTGCTGTGCTGCGTTTCATTGCTTCACTCGGCATGGGGGGCGAATGGTCGCTTGGGGTGGCCCTTGTCAACGAGATCTGGCCGGGGAAGAGCCGGGCGTTTATCGCCGGATTGATTGGTGCAGCGGCAAATGTGGGCTTCCTGCTGGTGGCTTTGTTGAGCATTTTTCTGGCAGAAGTCGTTACCGAACTGCAGGGACTGCTCGCAGCTGTGGGCTTTTCACCGGAAACCGTCGAAGACCTGACCAGGAACAAGGCGTGGCGATTTCTGATGATCAGCGGCTCTTTCCCGGCACTGCTCATATTCTTCATCCGCATCTTTGTTCCGGAATCGGCCCGCTGGGAGGAAGAGCATGCGTCCGGAAAAACCTCCAACTGGAGCAACTCAGACCTGTTCGGAGTCCTTGCGGGATGTGCCGCTGCGGTCGCAATCATCGTCGTCTGGTCCCCACTCGGTGACGTTTACTTACACTGGTCAGTTTCAGTGGCCGTCACCATCGCGGGCCTTCAGGGGGCAGTTGCCGGTTTTCTGTACCCTGTCCGGCAGTATCTCCGGCGGGCCGCCGCTGAAGGCCAGGTGACTGAGGCTCAACGCCAGCAGATTGTGCAGCGTATGCTGCTGGGAGCGGGCCTTGCCGGAGTCGCACTGCTGGGAACGTGGGGATCCATTCAGTGGGCTCCCCGCTGGGCCGGCACCCTCGAGGCAGCTGATCCTGAGGCGTTTATTTCGAAGCACGCAACCGCGTTTACGCAGCTGGCAACGGCCCTCGGAGCGATCCTTTCAACGATCCTGGCTGCCGTTGCTGCAGATAAATTTGGAAGGAAAATCACATATTCCGTGCTCTGCCTCGCTTCTTTTGCTTCAGCCGTCTACTTCTACCGCTGGCACACGCAGTTCGATGGTGGCTTTTTGGTTGCCGCATTCCTTGCCGGCGGCATCACAGCGGCCTTTTACGGTTTTTTTCCTTTGTATTTTCCAGAACTGTTTCCCACGGCAGTGCGGGCCACGGGACAAGGGTTTTCCTTTAACTTCGGCCGGATTCTGGCTGCTGTCGGGGGACTGCAAACGGCAAACCTGATGGCCCGATTCGACAATGACTTCTCACGCGCCGGATCCATACTTGCGGCCATCTATCTGCTGGGAGTCGTGGTCATCCAGTTTGGTCCGGAGACCAAAGACAGCACTGCTGCGGGCTGAGTCGTCAGATGGGCATCAAAATGCCCAAAAAATTGTTCGCCTGCCAAAAACAAACGCAGACTTGCACTGCAAGCCGCCTATGACAGCCGTACAGGGCCGGCGTGATTGCCCTGGATGTGAATGAGTCACGAGGCAATCTGGGGCAGCGAATTTGCAGGCTTGCGAAAAATGCGAAAAAATCCCGTCCCATGGGGCAAAATTTGGCTCGCGTTTTTCCGTTCCGGACCGAAAAATGCACAGGGGAGTCCCCGGGCTGAACAAGGAGGCGATGCCGCTGATCCGTTTTCACTGCCATACAAATCCGGACACTCCACAGCGGAGCCGTCAATGAAGCGCTTTCCGATCTTCAGCGGGCTGATGCTGATTTCACTGGTTCTGGGTACCTTCGCTTCCGCCACGGCGGCAGCGGTGGCATCATCCGAGGTGCCTCAGCCGCTCCAGCAGCGGCAGCAGCAGCTGTTCGAGGCGGTTGAAAAGGTCCGCGGATGTGTCGTTGGAGTCGCGGACGGCATGGGTGTGGGCAGCGGTGTGATCGTCAGTGAAGACGGCATCGTGCTGACGGCATCCCACGTGGTGGAGAACGGCCGTCGCGGACGTCGGCGGGGGCCCGGTGTTCCGCCGCGACCGGTGACCATCCTGTTCCCGGACGGGAGCCAGTATCAGGCTGAAGTTCTGGGACGCAACGCCGACGCCGACGCCGCAGTGCTCAAAATTTCCGAACCCGCCCGCGGAGGTAACGGTTTCCCTTATGCACCCATGGGCCGCACTTCAGAAACAGACACAGGCGAGTGGTGCTTCGCGATGGGGCACCCCGGCGGGTATCGTCAGGACCGCGAGGCACCTGTGCGTTTTGGACGTGTGTTGTCGGTCGGCAGCCGAACCGTGGTGTCTGATTGCGCGATCCTGCTGGGAGACTCCGGCGGTCCGTTGTTCGACCTCGAAGGTCGCGTGATCGGCATCCACAGCATGATCACCAGCCTGATCATCGAAAATCGTCACGTCGCGATCGACGCCTTTCACAACGACTGGGATCGACTGCTGGCCGGAGAACGCTGGGGGGCATTGCGGGCGGCCGATAATGGTCTTGTCGAATCCGGTTTTTTCGGAGTGCAGCTGAGATGGAAGGACTTCGTTCCGCAGGTGGAAGAGGTCATTGTCGGCTCGCCCGCTGAGAAGTCCGGGCTGAAGGAAGGTGATGTGTTGCTGCAGATTGGTGGTGGTCGGATTGCCGACCGCCTGGACCTCGCGACAATTCTGGCCCTGCTGGAAGCTGAACAGTCGGTTGAGGTGCGAATTCGCCGCGGCCCGGAAGAGCTGCAGTTGCAACTGGTGACTGGTCCCCGGTCGAATCCCGATGAGGCGTCAGACGACAACGGCAAGCAGCCTCGCGAGGATGACCTGGAGCGGGATGAGTTGCGGCAGCGGGAGATTCTTGAGCAGCTCAGCGACACTCGTCCAATCGGCCGTCACGAAAAACGCGCCGCTGACCAACTGGAACTCTACGCCGGGCTGGCTGAGGAGCACCGCAATGATGTTGTCGCGGTCCGCGACGGGGGCCCCCTGCTCTGCCTCGGGACCGTCATGTCCTCTGATGGCTACATCCTCACCAAGGCCTCTGAAATCGACAAGGCCATCAGGCTGGAAGTGGTGTTGCCCAAAGGCGGGCGATTTGCAGCGAAGGAAGTGGCCCGGGATGTGGCTTTCGATCTTGCCCTGCTGAAAGTCGAGGCGGAGGAACTTGACCCTGTTGATTTCCGCAGTGAACCCGGTCGGCTTGGAGAACTGGCATTGGTTCAGGACCCCCGTGGTCGTCCCGCAATACCAACTGTGATCAGTGTCGTGGAACACGAAATGGAAAACTCGCGCCGGCCATTCCTCGGAATTCGCCCCAAAACCGATCAGAACGGCGTGCGCATCGAACAGGTGATACCCGGTGGGGCCGCGGAAAAGAATGGGCTTCGTGCGAATGATGTGATTCTGTCAATTGGAGGACAAAATCTGCAGACCGCAGAGCAACTCATGCTTCGTGTGCAGGATTTCAAACCCGGAGATCGTGTGGCCGTTCGCTACATGCGAGAAGAACAGATCGAAACCATTGATCTGGTGCTGACGCCACGATTCACCAACGAAAACCCGCTGCTGGACCTGTATGACACGATGAGAACCGATGAAGGTCCCGGGCGTTTTGCCAACACCCACGCCGGAGGCTTCCCCAGAGTCCTGCAGATTGATGCCGATGTCTATCCCTCGAAAGTCGGAGGACCGCTGCTCGATCTCGAGGGGCGAACGCTGGGCATCGTGATCGCCCGCGCCGATCGGTTTCCAACCTACGTGATCCCGGCGTCCAGCGTTCAGGAGGTCTTCCAGAATCTTCGCCGGCAGGCTTCCGAGCCGAAGCCAATGGCGCCCTGATCAGACGGTTGCAAGTAAGCCTGGAATCGGTCGTCCATCGCGAATCGCTGTAATCGGTCGTCCCGATCCAGAATCGTACTCCCGCTGTGGATCCAGACCAAGACCCGACAGGAATGAGGCTGCCAGATCGTCCGGTGAGTACCCCTGCTCTTCCGGTCCCTCAGCTCGGGCGTCCGTGCGACCGATGACCTGTCCGACATTGAAACCTCCTCCGGCAAACAGGGCGCAGGCAGCCTGAGCCCAGTGATCGCGGCCGGCGTTGCCGTTAATTCGTGGCGTCCGCCCAAATTCACCAACGGTCAGCACCGATGTCGAGCTCAGCAGGCCTCGGTCCTGCAGGCGTCCCAGCAGTCCCGCGAGGCTCTGATCGAGCTGTGGAAGGAGTTGTCGTGCGAGTGTGTTGAAGTTGTCCTGGTGGGTGTCCCAGCCTTCGAGCAGTACCGTTACGAAACGTACTCCAGCTTCCACCAGCCGCGCTGCCAGCAGCATGCTCTGGCCAAATTCGTGACGGCCAAACCGGTCCATTTCGGACTCCGGCTCAGCGGCGAGGTCAAATGCCTGCCGCGACCGCTCGGAACTGATCATCCGATAAGCGCGCTCCTGAAACTGATTCATGCCCTGCAGCAGCGCGTCTTCTGATTCGAGGTCCTGAAAGGCCGTGTCGAGGTCCTTCAGGAGGCTCCGACGAGCCCTGAAGGCGTCCACTGTCAGCGTCCCGTCCAGCGTAATGCCCCTGACTCTGAACGGCTGACCGTAACGCGGTTTTTCTCCGGTGGAGAGCGGTCCCCACGCGGGGCCAAGATAACCCGGACCTTCAACTGGCCTGTCAATTGAAACAAACGTGGGAAGTTCCTGCGCAGCGGGTAATTCATAGCTTACAAGCGACCCCAGCAGTGGATAATCAAGTACTGGGGTGGGCAAATTACCTGTCAGCATGTAACGCGTGCCAAGTCCGTGATCCGCGAGGCTATGGGTCAGACCTCGAATCAGAGACCAGTGGCTTGCCTGACGAGCCAGTCGAGGCAAATGCTCGCAGATTTCGATACCCGGAACATTGGTTGAGATTGGCGAGAATTGCCCTCGGTACTCTGCAGGTGCCTGAGGCTTGAGATCAAAAGTGTCCTGGTGAGCCGGGCCACCTCCAAGGAAGACAAGGATGCCGGACCTGCCGATATCTCCGCGCGGATTTTCATCAGCGGCCCGCAGCAGTCTGCTTAGTGGCAGCGCAGCACCCAGCGCCCCTGCCTGTACGAATGATCTTCGAGTTTTGACAGCGAATCGCCCGTTCATTGCCGACCTCAGTGAATCAGAATGTATTCCCTGGTATTCAAAAGCGCCCACATCAGATCACGCAGACCGCTGCTGATCCGGGGCGCACCCAGTAGGTGCTCTTCAGCCCTGCGGCGTTCCCGATCTGTCGGGAGGCGACTGAGCGTTCGGAGCCATGCATCTTCGATGAGCTTATCCCTGGGAGGAAGCTGGCCCGTGGCTTCGTCGACCGTGATCTGCTGCAACCAGCCACTCTCCTCCAGTCGCTGTTCGAGGAGCGGGTCATTCTGCATAAAGACGGCCTGCAGCAACGACGGCTGATTGTTGCGTTCACAATCGCAGTTTACGGCTCTTTCGGGCTTGCCAAAGACAGACATTGCATAGGTCCCTGCCAGCCTCATTGAGAGGTCCCCGATGGCGCGGCGAGTCAGATCCGTGCGCACCGCCTGCTGCTGTTCCGTGGAGGCGAGGGACTGTTTGACGGCGTCATAGATGACTTCCGCCGGCATTCGCCGCGGGATCGCTCGACTGAAATGGTGTCTGTCAGCCGGGCTTCCCGGTGCAGGCCGTACGCTCCGCTGCCATGTGCGGCTGGACAGAATCAGCCGATGCAGACGGCGTAAATCGTACCCGGAGTCCACAAAGTCCGTTTCCAGCCACTTCAGGAGTTTGGCATGCGAAGGAGGATTGGCCGGGTTCAGATCATCCGGCGGTTCGATCAGGCCGCGATGAAAGTAGGCAGCCCAGATACGATTCACAATTGACCTTGCGAACCATGAATTGTCAGGGCGACTGATCCAGTCCATCAGGACACCCCTTGGATCCTGGTCGGGGGCCAGAGTGACCGTGCCGCTGCGCAGGAGCGACAGTGAGATCGGAGAATTTCGCTCCTCAATGTAGAGCTCACGCCATGGGATGGTACGCCCCTGCTGAGCGAGGCGAAGTAAATCCTGAGTGACCGCGGCGCCGGTACCGGGATCCCGAATCTGTAACCCGGTTTGGCCGGCCAGTTCGCGATAGGCCGCTTGCGATTCCGGAGGAACACCAAACTTGATTGGCTCAAAAAAACGGCTGAATTCGCGAAAATCATGTTGCGTCCACGGGGCGAAAGGGTGCTTGTGGCACTGGGCGCACTGCAGGCGAATTCCGAGGAAATTCTGGGCAAAGGCCTGAGCGGCTTCTTCGGGTTTCTGCATGCTGCGGCGAGTCCAGTAGTGGGGCATGGTGGACCGACTCGCAAATCGCTCCCGACCACCCTCGCGGAAAAATCCCGAAACTTCCTCTGTGTATTCCAGCCAGTTCTGGCCATCCGCTCGTCCCCCCGCGAGGATGATGCCGCCAACAATCCTGTCCCACGGTTCGTTGCGTTCCAGTCTCCGACGCACCCACTCGGCCCATTGCACCGCGGTTTCCTGTCCAAGTTCCGCCTGCTGTGCAGGATTACAACCCGTCCAGTCGCAGATTCGATTCGCCCACCATGCGGCAAAAGCGGGACGAGACAGGAGCTCATCAATTTTGCGTTCCCGTCGGTCAGGCCGTCCGTCCGCCAAAAATTCACGCACCTCGTCCGGGGTGGGCAGGGTCCCCGTGGCGTCGAGGCTGGCGCGACGAAGGAATTCTGAGTCACTGCAGAGCTCGGCACTTTCCAGTCCCAGCAGCTCGAGACGCTCCTCGATCATTCGATCAAGAGGTGAATCGCTGCCACCCTTCGCTGTTGTGTCTGAGGCAAGCCTTCCCGATTCTCCCTGCACCTCACGGAACGGGCGCAGCACGGGTACTGCAGTTACCCCATTGTCATAGAAAACGACAACATGCGTTTCACCACTCCCCACTGATGTCACCGTGCCACTGTCGCTCACTTCGGCGATTGTGTCGTCATTCGAGCGAAAACGGCTGAAGGATGTCACATCCTCGCGGCTGCCGTCCTCCCAGACAGCAGTGACCCGCAGACCTGCTTCCACGAGTTTGCTGCTGAAAAGCACTTCCGCAGGTTCAACCAGGATTTCCCGCAGGACTGCCGGCTGCTCGGTACCCGGAGCACCTGCGGCAATCCAGCGTCGCAGAATGGCGGCTGACTCTGAATTCTCCTCAAACCTGCGGCCACCTTCATGTGAAACTCCGAGCGTCGGTTTGAGCAGTATCAGGCTGGAGTCGGGAGACCTCAGGTCCACCCGTGGCCCTTCAGTCCCTCGTGCGGTGAGTGCTGCGTGATCGGATTGAAAATCATAGCCGAAGAGGGATAGCCGGAGCCCTCCACGCCCCTGGAAAGAGCCATGACAGGCTCGGCCACTGCAGCCCAGCCGGCCCAGCAGTGGTACGATGTGCTTCTGAAAATCGGGCTGCTTCGGGCCGTCAGCACCTGCAGTGCGGAGGGGCCAGACCAGCGTGAGCAACAGACAACACAGGGTTGCCTGCCGGACGAAATTGATGTGAATCACCGCCTCACTGCTCCACAATGCGCACAGACTCAATAACCGTCAGGTGGTCCGTCTGTCGCTGTGGATGCTCCGCGCCAAATTCGATCACAGCATCCACCGCAGCGTTCTGAAATGCTTCCCTGCGCTGCCAGAAGCCCGCCAGCATCACCTTTTGACCGATGATCGTCTGCGGCTGCTCAGCCCGATTCTCCCCGAACAGCTCACCAACCCTGGTCACCTCAACTGTCAATTCCAGCATCTCCGGGTCCTTTCTGACCACACGGCCCTGGAGCATGCCGCGAAAGCCACGGAAACCGTCCGGCAGTTCGGGATAGTCACCTGGCTTAACCGGACTGACCTTACGGAGCGATTCAACCACGGTGAGCTGAGCACCGCCATCGTCGCGGGCACCAAACTCCAGCGTCTCACCCACTTTGCAGAGCAGGAGCACGTCCAGCAGTTTGCCCGTGACGCCACCCGCTGCCACTTTACTGCCTCGCAGAGTTCTGGGCTCAGATGCCCTGCTGTTCTTCCACACTCGCGGAACTGCGTCCACCTCAACGGTAAATGTTCCACGCTCGACGTCCTTATCAATGAGTCTTCCTACGAGCATTCCACGGAAGCCTCGCTGTTGCTGCGGCAACCCGGCGGAGACGCCCGGTGAGCCACTGGCCGTTGGCTCACCCTCCTCCCGCATCTTCTCTTTCTCTTCAGACATCCGTCGTCCACCTGCTGGTGATGCCCCCGACTGACCACTCTCCAGTCGACGAACAGGGTCTGCGACGGAGACGTGATCGCTCCTGCGGCTGATATGGTGGAGCCCCGTCTCCAGACGGTCACCAGGTTTGATGCTCGCAAACAGCTCACGCCGATTCCAGAACCCGGCGAGCAGCAGGTTTTTGCCTTCAATCGAATCGGCATTTCGAGCAGCATTGCCCTCGATGCTGCGAACCACCCGCTCTATGCGTACGATTAACTCCTGCGATTCAGCATCTTTTTTCAGTACCTCCGCCTGAACCACACCGCGAAAGCCCCGAAAATCTTCCGGCAGTACCGGATAGTCTTCAGGGGCGTAAGGAGCAACCTTGCGGAGCAATTCACCTGGGAAGACGAGTTTCTCGCCGTCATGACGGCACTCAAATTCCAGCGTTTCGCCGATTCTTGTAACGACCAGAACATCAAGAAACTTGCCGAACACTCCGGAAATCCTGACCCGTCGACCCACCAGAGCCTTTGGATTTTCGGCACGACTGTTCTCCCAGACGCGCGAAATCGCATCCACTTCAACGACGAACGAACCCGTTTCCACGTCTCTTTGTGTCAGTCGACCAACCAGCATACCGTTGAAACGCGCAAGCCCGTCGGGGAGCGGCTGAGCATCCGCAGGCTGGGCCGTGGCAGATTTGTCGGCTGTCGTCGCAGGCTGTTCCGGTTTAGCCGGTTCGTCAAACAGGGACAACCCGTGGCAAAGGGCGACAAATAATGCAGCAGCAAATGGTGTCATGGTGGGAGGTTCTCAGGCAGGAGTCGGGTGGGGAGGGAATGCGGCGGCGTGCCATCTTCCGATGGAGTGGGGGGATTTTCAAGTGTTTGCTGGTGAATCCGGGCCGGTTTGATGTGTGGCCAGTGCTTGTTCACCAGCGGTTGCTGGCGCGGATCGCGGGGTTGGCGTAAAGCGTATTCCACCAAGTTCTGCGAGGGTCTGCATGATGAAGTCGGTGGCATCAGCCAACTCTGTCGCTGACAGGCTCCTGCCCCGCCATCGCGATAAATCGAGTGGTTGTCCATAGGTCAGACTGGCCCGCGCTGGAAGCAGGAAACAGAGCGACATTGACTGCGAGCGGGGAGCGCCGTGGATAAACACGGGAATTACCGGAACGTCTGCCTTCAACGCCAGCCAGGCAGCCCCCGTGTCGCCCGGTAACAGTTGCGTATTCGGAGACTGCGAATTCAGACGCCCTTCCGGGAACAAACCCAGCAGGCGTCCTTCTTTGAGTCTCCGCAGAGCCTGTCGGAGCGGTTGCATGTCGCGACCGTTGCGGTCGACCGGAATGCTCTCCATCG
Organism: Planctomycetota bacterium; assembly: GCA_041161565.1. Classification (GTDB taxonomy): domain Bacteria; phylum Planctomycetota; class Planctomycetia; order Planctomycetales; family Planctomycetaceae; genus SXXK01. The sequence continues at coordinate 20,023 of JBEAUF010000066.1, forward strand.
CCCGACAAATCCAGTTGATCAGCCGAGGCCCCTCGTAGTACTCGCGGGCCATCATGTAACCAATTACCCTCAAATGTGGTCTCTGAAAACCTGAAAAATGCTGCGTCCAGAGCAGTACAGGGTCTACGGGACTGGTGTGGTTAGCCACAATAATCGCCGGCCCGAATTCCGGGATCGTACAGGCATTGTTCTGGCGACAGCGGCTTAAAAGCAGTCTGTGAATGACGGAAATCTGGTAGCAGAGCCATGCCGGCCAGCCAGCCCGACCGACATGCACTCGCCAGCAGATAACTGCTGCGGCCACCGAAATCAGCGCCGCCGCACTGGTTAAGATCCACAACCACTTCATTGCGGTGATCACACGGCAGATGACAATTCACAGATCCGGCAGTGCCGCCGATTTTGAACTCGACGTGCCACGGCGTCAAGATCCCGGAAAATCACTGAACATCTGTTAGCTGGTGGCGATTTCAGGAATTGTGAGCAAAGGAATTCTTTCAACACGCGTACTGAAGCCCTTGTCTGAGAGTTCAATCACGCGATAACCGGGAGCTCCGGGAACGAACGTGGGTACAGAACCTCGTGGGCTGAACTGCACCCCCGTTGAAGGCGCCGTCAGAACCACTGCATTTCCCAGTGTGGTGCAGAATTCATGGTGCACATGCCCGCAGCAGATGAGTCGGATTCGTGGTTCCTCAGCGCACCAGATTTCCAGCATCTCCCGACCTTCGAGACCAATCGCATCCATCCAGGCACTGCCGAGGATTACAGGTGGATGGTGGCAGAACAGTGCGACATGAGGAGCTTCGCTGGCCAGTACTTTGCGGCGGGCCCAGTCCACCTGAGCAGAGCCGATGCGGCCTGCAACGGCGCCGGGCAGGTGTGTGTCAAGTCCGAGGCAGAGCCAGCTGCCCGTTTCGAATGCAAACGTAATTGGTTTGTCTTCGTTGCCTGCCGGTATCCGGTCGCGGAAGACCTGCCGGAGCACGGTTCTGTCGTCGTGATTACCGGGGATCTGCCAGAGTCTGTCACGCCACTCTCGGAGCTGTTCTGCAACAGCGAGGTAACTCTCCGGAAGCTCGTCATGGGTGTGGTCGCCGGTGATCACAAGATGGTCGGGATTGAATCCCTGTGACCGAATATGCTGAACCACGTGTTGCAGCGAATCTCGCGTGGCAACTCCCCGGAGGAGTACGTCCGGCGAACTGAATAAGTGCAGGTCTGTGAGTTGAAGGATTTGCACCATGGCGGAATGGACAAGTGTGAGCGGGGATTTCAGGGACGGGGTTTTCCTGCAGCGGGGCCGAGTTGTAGTCCGAGGGATCCTGGGAGCACCAGTCCGGGCAGAGGTGCTCCGGGACGGGGTTCAAAGGAATTCAGGAACTGCCGCATCGATTCGTCGATTTGGGGGCGATTACTAACACTGGTTTGCGGTCTGGCTGTGGTCCCACGCACCTGCACGGTGACCCACTGAGTAGCGCTGGAGACCAGCAGGTCACTCAGGGGATTCCTCAACCCAGTGCCGCGCGGGGGCCGCGAAAAAAAGTCCAGCACAACATCTCCTCCAAACCCGACTCTTCCGCGCCCGCGCAGCGAAATCGAATCGCCCACCAAATCAATCGGATCAAACTCGAAAGCCTCGTCCCGGATCTTAAAAGACATCAGCGCATAATCGAATGCTGTGCGGTTGGAAACTGTGAAGTTCAGACGTGACATTGCTGAGAGCAGTTCCAGAACAACGGGGATTTCGTACAGCGCGGCGGGATTAATTTGGAGCTGGCCGAGTCCCTTCATATTCCGCGCTGTGTTCCCGTCTCCGGAAACGAACATCCAGGAGTTTACAAGTCCTCGCATGCTTGCCTGGCCTGGTGCGTGCAGGCGCGCGTATTGTTCGAGGCTCGCGTTTTTCAGCTCCCCGAAAAATCGGTAACTGCTGCCGGCGGCAAGATTGACAATGCCGTCCATTTCGAGCGTACCTCCGAAGGCTTCTCCCCGGACTCGGGAGTCATTGGCCACTTTTCCTGGCTGGACTCGCCCCAGAATCACCTCGCGATTTCCCAGCACCAGTTCGTTGTCGGTCATCCGCCACGGTCCCTGGATGTCGGTGACCGCCATATCAAGGACTTCAACCTGACTCAAAGCCAGTTCACCACCATTCTCAAGGCGAACACCGTCCCAAAAGCCACGCGCGTGCACTCGCCCGTCGATATGCTTAAGGTCCAGGCCCGCTGATATTTCACAGTCATTCAGTCGCAGATTCAGATCCCACGCGGCAGTTACGGGAACAGTCGGATCGACCGTACCCCGAAAATCAATTTCGGACTCCTCAACGGAAACTCGCCCCGTCTGGGCGAGCCTCGAAAGGGTCTGCCGCCAGCCTGCCGGGAGTGCAGCACGCAGCTGATCATCGGGACGCAGATCCAGAGCATTGACCATACTCAGATGGACCTGCCAGTCACCATCCGGCCCTGCCTCCGCCCACCCCGCAGCAGTAATCTGCGATCCATCGTGTTCCGCTTCCAGCGAATGAATCTCGCAGTGCTGATTGCCGGCCGCACGTGGGTCGTTCGGCTCATAGCTCAACCTTGCAGACCGAATTTGCATGCGATACGGAAATGGACGCGGACAGATGGCCGCGTCGTACACCTGCACGTCCTCCAGACGCACTGTTGGTTTCTGTCCTGGCACTGCCGTCCATGAGATCGCGGACCGCAGGTTCACCGTTCCCTCCGGATTGACAATGTTCCAGATCTTTCTTGAAGATTCCGGAAGTGCATTGAACAGGTCTGAGTCCAGCTTCGCGTCAGCCGCTGTGACGGTTAGTTCGAGCACTCCGGGGGTAGGCAGCCCGCGATATCGGCCGCTGCAGGTCAATTCCCCGGAACCGTGACTGCCCCGCACGTTCCTGAACACCCACGATTTCTGCTTCGAATCAAACTCCACCTCACCACTGACATTCTCAACCTGATAAGGAAAACCGCGGAACCGTAATTGCGAATTGGTCACCGCAGCCTGCAGTATCAGGTCGGTTGGCTGATCAAGGCCCGGAGCTCGATAACAGGCAAGCGATACGTTTGCCGAACCATTCAGATTGAGCATTTCAATTACCCGCCGCCCGGCATCGTCCAAAGCGTCGCGAAAACGACCGTCCAGGGGCAGCTTCGGGGCTTCCACATCAAACCGCACTTCCATTTCGGCACCCGGCTGACGCAGCCAGCCCTTAGCCTTCACCACATCCTCACCGGCCATACCCTGAGCATCCACATCAAGGATCACATCGCGCATTGATGTGGCGTTCTGTGCCAGCGGTCGTTGTTCGATTCGGGCGTTGATGCCGGTAATGGGACGACGGAATCGGTGAAACTGCATGGCACCATTCCGAGTTTCTCCGCGGAGAGATACGGGGAGCCATCGCCCACCGGGGAATCTCTGCAGCTGAACCTCGCCCGTGATTGTCCCGCCGGGCTGGAAGTGATCAAAAAAACGCTGTGTCTTTGGCGGCAACAGAGGCCGCAGCTGCATGGTCACCGGGAAATTTTCCAGCCGCAGTTGACCGGTTGCCGGAGTCGCTTCGCTGCCCAATGGCAGCCTGAGTTCTCCAGCGGCCCGCATCTCTCCGTCCCGAGCCTGCTCCAGCTGAACCACCGCCTGCCCATTGTCGAGAATCAGTCTGGCTGCGATTTCCCTCAACTGCAGTGGCAAAGCCGCAGTACTCATCGAACCATCGGTGAGACTGGCCTCCAATCGCAGATCAGGCACACTCGCGCCGGATTCCCGCCGCGCCCTGAAATCCAGACTTAACTGCCCGGTCAGCCTGGGAGCCGCTCGGCCCGTACCCAGGACAAAGGCTCCGGATCCGGGGTCTGGTGAGTCCTCCTGGAGCTCTGCCTGGACCGGAAGCATCTGAGTCAGCAGCACATCCAGCCGCTGCTGCTCTGCTGCCACCTGGGGAAATGTTGTGACCGCCAGCTCCATCAGGTTCTGATCCAGCCTCACATCGCGCACGGAACCAGCCAGCGACCATGAGCGTTCAATCAGGTTACAGCCCCCGCGAAGCGCCAGCCGCCCGGCACCGGGAATGTTGGCAGCACCAAGAAAGTCGTACTCCGATCCCGATGCCGGTACCGCCTGAAACTCAGCAATCGCCGCCTGGAGTTCGGTTGCCGGCAATTCATCAGCATGCTGCAGAAGAACGCGTGCATGCACATCCCGCACACGTATCACGGGGGGGACCAGTGGCCCTTTGCTGACCGTACGAAACTCGTAGTTCTGCCAGTTCCACCGACCGTCGGCGTGTCGCTGCAGCAACACATCAAGGTCCTCTGCTTCGATGGCTCGCAACAGCAGTCTGCGGCGTTCCACAAGCTCTGCCTCGTCAACCTCCAGTCGCAGCTGACTGACACGCAGCAGCGACTGTCCTGTGCCTCCGTCACGAATCTCCAGGCCAGATAACTGCAGAGTGGATGTGCCCGAAAGCTGTATCTGGTCCAGATACAGTACAAGACCCGGAGCAGCTTCATCGAAGGCTGAGAATAGACGATCCCGAAGCAGGTCCTCCCAGCGCCCCAACAGCCATGCACCCGCCGCGGCGGCGAGTGTCATCCCCGTCACCGTCAGGAACAGCAGCCACTTGATTGTTGCCGGTAGCCTCATGCTTCCCTGCCAGCCAGCCCCCCCGCATCAGATCAGCACTTCAAACGCTTCATGCCGCAACCCGCTTTATAACGCCACACGGGAGGACGCCATCGTCAGGCCTGACCTTTTCGCTGGAGCCAGTCGGCAAGACCCTGCCCACCCAGCACCAGCAGCGGAAATTCCACCGGTAAACGATAGCGAACTGAACCGACAAAAACCAGATGAATCAGCAGAAACTGCAGAAACGGCAGCCAGAGCAGAAACACCGCTGGCCAGCCTCCGGAACGCCACTGAAGCAAACTCCCTCGCACCACCAACAGCAACACCCCCAGGTGCCAAAGGAGGCAGGCAACCGAAAAAAAACCACCCGCAAACCCCTGGGCCTGCAGCACCGGACTGAGAAAACGGGCTGCTTTCAGAACGGCCAATTCCAGTACCCGCAGGGGTTCTGATCGAGCAAATTCCCATGCCCGCCGCTTGTATTCCTCATTCACAGCATACTCGGAAAGCTGCAAACTCAGCTGCTCCCTGTCGAAAAACTCCATGTTGCTCGAACCAGTTGCACCCTCGTGGAGCCCATCATAGAGACTGGGGCCTGACCAGAGTGACGTGTAGACCCAGTGTCCGCAGATTCGCTGGTTTCTCCATGCCCACGGCAGAAGTACCAGCCAGCAGCCAAACAACAGGGCGCAGATCGCCATCGTACGGGACCTCCAGCTGCCCCGGCCCGCTATGAGCAGGCTGAGTGCCGCGGCGGCCGGCCAGAGTATCCAGCCCGGACGCACCAGCACGCCGCAGCCGGTCGCGAATCCCGCGCCTAAACCCTGCATTGCAAACCAGCGTAATCGCTGCTCACTCCCACTTGCCGCCTCCGACGGCGTCTGTGCGCGAAGCAGCGGAATCAGGCTGTGAAGGCTCAGCAGCAGCCACACCGAAAACCAGCCCTCCGAAAGCACCTGCACGCTGCTTCCAATCTGCAGTGGAGCGATGGCGGTCATTCCCAGAGCTGCCAGGGCGGCCTTCGGGCCTGCCAGTCGGCCGGCAAGCCACCACGTGAGTCCGCAGCAACAGGTTCCAATCGCTGCGAGGATCAAAGTCACTGGAAACACTCGCTCCCCCACAATCCGGATGCAGCCTGCCAGCAGGAGTGGAAAACCTGGGGTTCTCAGGATGTAACGGGGCGGGGAATGAATGGCGTAGTCCTCGCCCGATGCCAGTTTCCGGCCCAGTTCCCAGTAGCCGTTGGCATCGCCATCAATCAGAAACGTCCGACCACTCTGCTGCACCTGACGGTCGATGCCCACAGCCGCTGCAGCACGCAGCGCGAAGGCGACCAGCAGCAGGACCAGTACCGGCAGGTGGTGTTTAGGTGCGGCAGAGGACTGGACCGACACTAGCCACCCTCCCCGCCGTCGAGTCCTGTGGTGGGACGGATCAGCAATACCACCACAATCGATAACGCGGCTACCAGTGCAAAGGCGCCAAAGATCTGATTCAGGGGAACGTCACGATCCTGCAGAACTCCAAAGCCCCAGTCTGCAAGGCCTCCGCAACTGATGCTGACCAGATTCATCAGGCCGTACCCGGTGGCACGCAGTTCGGGACGAGTGATCTGGCAGAGAATCGGCATGTTGTTGCAGTCAAAGAAACCCCAGCCAAAGCCAAACAGCAGCAGTCCAGCGGCTGCAACAGCGGCCGTTTCCGCGTTGCCCACTGAGAACAGAGCAGGAAGAAAACAGGCCATCCCAATCGCACTCACGTAAATTCGGCCGCGGCTGCTGCGGGTCATCCACCTGTCGGCCAGCCAACCGCCAAATGCGGCGCCCACAATCGATGCCGGATGTACCAGAGTGGCTACTACGCCGGCACCGCCCTGACCAAGGCGAAATTTCTCCCTGAGTATCGTTGGCATCCAGTCCTTGATCACCCAGCCAGCAATGGCAGGAAGCGTGAAATACAGCACCAGCAGCAGAAAACCAGAGTTGGACAGCAGCGATGTGAGCGTGGCCAGCGGGCCAGGAGTTTCAGCTGAGGCGCTGCGAACAGGGTTCCTGAGAATCAGCAGCAGGGGCAACGAATACAGGACTCCCAGTACCCCGCACATCGTAAACGCCGCGCGCCATCCGAGAGCCGGAGAGTCCGCCACAAAGCCCATGAACCCCCCGAGAATCAGACCTGTATAGATACCGGCCTGATGCAGCCCCACCGCCCGCGAACGCGTCGGACCGGGATGAAAGTCCGTGATCAGAGCCAGTGCGGCCGGGATGTAAAAGGCTTCACTGATTCCCATCAGTGCACGCAGCAATAACAGCTGCTCATATGTGCTGACCCATGCTGTGGCCCAGGTGACTGCCGACCAGATCAGCAGGCTCAGCCCAATCACGTGACGCCTGCTGAAGCGGTCTGATACATAACCACCGAAAGGGCTCAGCACTGCATAGACCCACTTGAACACCGCCAGTACCAATCCCCAGTTTTCCTTGGTGGAGATTCCTGTGATATCGCCGGCGATCGAAGTCTTCATGGCCGCAAGCATCTGGCGGTCCAGATAGTTCAGCAGTGCCACTGGGAAGAGCAGCGCTACGACCAGCCACGCTGAAGCCTGCAGGGAATGGGCCGAGGCTGGGGAAGATGATGCTTGCACTGACCGGCTGCTCCGCCACTGGATTGATGTTGGCCGCGAAATTCTCTGACCACCATTGTCAGCGGTATTGGGAATCCAGTCAATCAAACGCAAACCGCCCGGCCATTTCTCGGTGGCCGGGCGGTCGCAGGAGTGTGAGAGTCCGAGGAGATGCCACTCAGCCGTGGCCGGATGTCTGCATCACAAACCCGTGATAGGCTTCGTTTCCATGCTCGCCGTGGTCCAGACCACCGATTTCCTCGGCTTCAGACACACGGATACCGATGGTGTACTTGAGCACCAGCCAGGTGACTGCTGACGTGACCAGCGTCCAGCCGCCAACCATCGCCACGCCCACGAGCTGGGCCACGAGCTGCTTAGTGCCGCCACCAAAGAAGAGCCCTGCGGTGGGGCCGCCGGTGATCGCCGTGCCCGAGAGGTCCGAGGTCGTGAACAGGCCGACGCAGAGCGTACCGAAGATCCCGTGCACAAGGTGTACGGAAATCGCACCCAC
>JBEAUF010000114.1:0-14610 GCA_041161565.1 Planctomycetota bacterium
GGTGCTGCGCGAGAGAGTAGAGCGTAGAAAGTAGAGAGTAGAAGAGGAACGCCGTGCGGAAGTGAGAAGTGAGGCGCTGCGCGAGAAAGTAGAGGGTGGAAAGTAGAGAGGACAAGGCGAGTCGCTGCGCGGCAGTGGGGCTTGGAACCGCGGTCGCGAAAGCTGCGATTTTGGTTGTGTTTCGGCCTGTAAGGCCAAGTCCATCAGCCTGCCATGAAATGCCAGGTGACGGGCCATGCTCACGCGATCCTCACGGATTTCCAGGGCTGGTGGCCGCGACTTTCCCAGGGGCGGTCGCAGCCCGCATCGGTCCCATGAGTCCCAATTGTCCCACAGCGGTCCCGCACGTCGGCGGGTGGCGGGCGGCGGGAAGTGAGAAGTGAGAAGTGAGAAGCGAGAAGCGAGAAGTGAGAAGTGAGAAGTGAGAAGTGAGAAGTGAGAAGTGAGAAGTGAGAAGTGAGAAGTGAGAACTTTCATCGCGGTGTCAGGGCGTTTTGCCCGCGGGCTGCCGCCTGGAGGTTCAGTGCGGGGCCCCAATGCGACGAGGCGAGCAGTGGATGTCAATCCCCCGGTAACGGTGTGTGGCTGTCTGGAAAACGATTTCAGCCCGGACCTGCTGCCTGTCAGTTGGTTCTGACGGGGAGCGTGGATCGGGCTGAACGGCAGATGTGGAGTTTGAATTTCGCCGGGCGTGGGGCCAGTGGGCAGCGGGGCGGTTACTGGACGTCCAGTTCCGGGGGCTGATTGGCGCGGCGGGCACGCATTTCTGCGCGGCGGCGATCACGGCGGCGGATATCGCTGGGTTTTTCGTAGAATTCACGTTTGCGCATTTCTTTTTTGACGCCGGCATGTTCAACGAGCTTCCGGAACCGACGCACTGCTTCATTCACACTTTCGTTATCACGCAAACGCAACTTAACCACAAAAACCCTCCTGTGCCTAATGGAAAATTGGGGATGGACGGAACCTGAGGAAACCAGCAGTTTACAGAATTGATCGCCAAATGCAAATACACCACTCGCCGGAATCGCTTGTGCGAAACAAATCCGGGGAATGGCGGATCGCGTTGGGCGGCGGTGTTGTTTTCGGCCTGGGAATCGGCAGAATCGGGGTTGGCCAGGGCGGCCAACGCGGGAATTGTGCGCGCAAACCCGCCGATCCGGAAGCATTGACCCCAACAATCGGCAAAATTCCACGATGTCTCGCGATTGTCTCTACATCATTGATACTTTTTCTCTGATGTTTCAGGTTTTTCACGCCATTCCGGCCATGACCGGCACTCGGGGGCAACCCACAAATGCCGTTTTCGGCATGACTCGCGACCTGTTCGCCATTCTGGAACTCAAGCCGACCCATCTGATTTGTGCAATCGATTCCCCCGGCATGGGAAAACGGGAAGAGATTTACCCCGAGTACAAGGCTCATCGGGGCGAAATTCCGGAAGACCTGGCTCCGCAGATTCCCCTGATTCGCCAGCTTTTGCGGGGATTCCGCATCCCGGACATCGATTGCCCGGGCTGGGAGGCGGATGACGTGATCGCCACTGCGGCCGAGCAGGCTGTGGCACGCGGCATGGAAGTGGTGATTGTCTCTACGGATAAGGACAACCGCCAGCTGCTGCGGCCGGAAGTACGGATGTGGAATTGCCGGAAGAATGAGTTTTTCACGGAGTCTTCGCTGCTGCAGGACTGGGGAATTCGTCCCGACCAGGTGGTGGACTTCCAGTCTCTGGTGGGCGATGCGGTAGACAACGTGCCCGGTGTGCCCAAGGTCGGGCCGAAGACGGCGAAGACGCTGATTGAGCAATTTGGGAATCTCGAAGAGATTCTGGCCCATGCCGGTGAAGCTCCGGGAAAGAAATTGCAGGAGAATCTGCGTCTGTACGCGGATCAGGCGCTGTTAAGTCGCGAGCTGGTGCGTTTGCGTCGCGATCTGCCGCTGGAGATTGACTTTGAAGCGGCGCGGGTCTGTGAACCTGACGCGGCCGCGCTGCTGGAGTTATTTACGGATCTGGGCTTTCGCAGTTACGCGGCGAAGATGCGAACGCAGGTGGGGGCGGAATCGGATGTTGCGGAGCCTGCGGTGCGGAAGCCGGCTGATTCCCCGAAGTCTGGCGATATCCCGAAGCCGGCCGATACTCCGAAGTCTGTCTCTGCCCCGGCTGCGAGGGGCGTGACTCCGGCTGATGTTGTCCGTCGGCAGCTCAGTGATTCGGCTGCAGTGGCCGTGGCGGAGCGGGAGCTGGTGGACGCCGGGGTGCTGTATGTCGAACCGGTGATTTCGGGTGGGATGGTGCGTGACCGGGTGCTGTTGGGAGCGGTGATGTCCGGCGGAGGAGGGGAGTACTGGTTGCCAGCCGCTGCCGCAGCAGCAGCTGGTCCGGCGCTGCTGAAATTCCTCAGCGGCTTCCGCGGAGAGCTGTGCGTGGTGAATGCAAAGCCGCTGTGTCATGTGCTGCTGAACGCGGGGCTGTCGCTGCCGACAACAATCTTCGACGCGTCAATTGCCGATTACCTGCTGGATGCGGGAGCGCGGGGGCATGCGCTGGATGAGATTGTGTCTCGGCACGCCGGTGGAGCAGTGCTGCAGTCGGTGGCGGCAGTTTCGAAGCCGAGGCAGCGGACGATGTTTGACGACGACGGAGAGTCCGCGGTCGGGGGAGCTGATCAGGTGCTGACAGCAGCAGCAGGTCGTCTGCAGCAGCTGATGCATGTCCGGGGTGAGTTGCGTGACGGGCTTGAGCGTGCGGGGCTGCTGACGTTGTATCGCGAGCTTGAGGAGCCGTTGATCCGGGTGTTGGCGCGGATGGAGTACACGGGAATTCGTGTGGAAGCTGCGGAGCTTTCCCGGCAGAGTGCTGAAATTGGCGTGAGGATCGACACGCTGACAGCTGAGATCTTCCGGCAGGCCGGGCGCAGCTTCAACATTGATTCACCAAAGCAGCTTTCGGGAGTGCTGTTCACGGATCTGAAGTTGCCGGTGATCCGCAAAACGCAGACGGGTGCGAGTACTGATCAGGAGGTGCTGGAGGAGCTGGCGCACCTGCATCCGCTCCCGGCCGCGATCATTGAGCGGCGGCATTTAATCAAGCTCAGGGGCACATATCTCGACGCCCTGCCGTCACTGGTGCATCCGCGTACGGGCCGGATTCACACGTCGTTTCATCAGACGGTGGCCGCCACGGGGCGGCTCAGTTCCAGTGATCCGAATCTGCAGAACATCCCGGTGCGGACAGCGGAGGGCCGGCAGGTGCGTGCGGCGTTTCGGCCGGAATCTGAGGAATGGACGCTGATTTGTGCGGACTATTCTCAGATCGAACTGCGAGTGCTGGCCCACTTCAGTGGTGACGCGGCGCTTTGCGAGGCCTTTCGTCGGGGGCTGGACATACACGCGGCGGTGGCGGCCGAGGTGTTTGGTGTGCAGCCGGGAGATGTCACAGCGGAGCAGCGGCGGATCGCCAAGGCGGTGAATTTCGGAGTGATCTACGGTCAGACTCCGTGGGGGCTGGCCGGGGCGCTGGGGATTGAGAAGGAGGCGGCGGCTGAGTTCATTGAACATTATTTTCGCCGGTATTCCGGAGTGGCTGCGTTCTGCCAGGAGGTGCTGGAGGAGACAGCTCGCAGTGGCTACGCGCGGACGCTCAGAAACCGGCGGCGTGCGATATCCGGGATTCGCCATACAACGGGTCTGAATCGCAACATGCCTGAACGTACGGCGATCAATACGGTGCTGCAGGGAACGGCTGCGGATTTGATCAAGCAGGCGATGCTTAATGTGCAGCGGTTGCTGGATGAGACCCGCAGTCCGGCGCGGCTGTTGCTGCAGATTCACGACGAGCTGGTGCTGGAGAGTCCTCGGGAGGCAGCGGCGGGATTGATTCCGCGAATTCGGGAGTGCATGGAGCAGGCCATGAATTTGAATGTGCCGCTGGTGGTGGACGTAACGACCGGCCCGAACTGGCTGGAGCAGCGGGACGAAGCTTAGTTCGGATGCAGAGCCGCGAGGAGGCTTTGGAGGACGCGTGTGGTGTCTGCGAGGTCTTCGAACAGTTCATCGGGACTGTGCGGATGGAGTTCGCTGGCGGCATAGATGCCGGTGGCGACCGCGGCCGCTCGGGCTCCGATCGCGCGTGCGCAGCGGATGTCGGCGGGTGTATCGCCGATGACCCAGATGGCGTGGCCTGGAACCTGTTTATTGAGTGTTGTCTGTACGTGTGAGAGGGCAGCGCGGGCGACATCGTCACGTTCGGCATGGTGATCGCCGTAAGCACCTCCGCTGAAGTAGTCGGCGATGTTGAAGTGTCGCAGTTTCATCCATGCACCCTCGGCATAGTTGCCTGTGAGCAGGCTGAGGTGTATGTGGGGGAGGCGACTGAGTTCTTCGAGGAGTGGGCGAACACCGGGCAGCAGTCCTCCGGGCAGTTCTTTGAGGCACTGGGGAAGTCGTTCGAGGTAGGCGCGCATGAATCGCTGGCGTTCGATGTCGGTCAGAGGAATGCCACAGCGGGCAAAAACTTCGTTTTCGATTCCGCGATCGGTGCGTCCGGCGGTGTGAACAGCTTCAAAAGGTTCGGGGATGCGGAATTCATCCCGCAGGGCGAGTTCCATGGCTTTTTGACCGGCGCCACCGGTGTGGAGCATGGTGCCGTCGATGTCGAAGAACAGGACAAGATCGCTCATATGTTGCGTTCCAGCAGAGCCTGATAGGCACCGTCGGCGGGGTTGCCGGGTTTGTGCAGGACATCGCGGACGAGTTGGAAATCGGGGAGTTGGGCGAGGGCGGCATGTACAACGCCGGTATTTTCGTCCGGTTCGAGACTGCAGGTACTGTAGACAATTCGTCCCCCGCGGCGAACGTGAGCGGCAGCGGTGAGGAGCAGTCGGGTCTGCAGGGAGACCAGTTCGTGGAGGGTCACTTCGCTGAAACGCCAGCGGGCTTCGGGGCGTCGATGCAGAACGCCGGTATTGGAGCAGGGCACGTCGACGAGTGCCGCGTCGAATTCGCCGGGTGGAATATTTTCGCCGTCGCGGCCAATCAGGTGCAGCTCGATGCTGGTGAGTCCGAGTCGCTGGAGGTTTTGTCGGACGCGGTCAAGTCGAGTTGGGGAGACATCACAGGCGGCGATGCGGGCTTTGTCGTGGGCGAGCTCTGCGAGGTGTGTGGTCTTGCCGCCTGGAGCGGAGCAGAGGTCGAGGATGGATTCGCCGGGGAGTGGATTCAGGAGGACGGCGGCGTGCTGTGCGGCTTCATCCTGAATGCTCCACCAGCCTTCGGAGTATCCGGGGAGTCTTTCCGGGGCACCGGCATGGGACAGGTGGAGGCAGGAGTCCAGTGCACCGGGCTGGCTGTTGCAGCCGCTGGCTGCGAGTGCCTGCATGGTTTCTGCGCGGGCGGCGCGGAGGGGGTTGATTCGCAGGGATGTGCGGGGCGGTTCGTTGAAGAAGAAGCCTGCCTGAATTCGTTCTGCTTCGCTGAATTGACTGACCCATCTCCGTGCGAGGACGGAGGGGAAGGAAAAGGCATCCGCGAACCATTCAACAGGGTCCAGCTTTGGATCGGGCAGCAGGTTGCCGTTGAAGCGGAGCCAGTTTCCGGAGTGCGTGGGGACGGTGGACGGGGATGGTCCGTGGGCGGGTTCATCGAGCAGCAGGCGTCCGAGGCTGCGCAGGATTCCATTGACGAATCCGGTCCAGCGATCGCGGTGGAGTGAGCGGCAGAGGTCGACTGACGAGCTGACCGCGGCATGCGGAGGCGTGCGTGCGAAGAACAGCTGGAAGACGCCCATGCGGAGAATTTGCCAGAGTTCGGGTTCCGTCTGTTGTCTGGGCCGCGTAAGGACTCTGGAGATCAGGCAGTCGAGCGTGCGTTGGCGGCGAATGACGCCGGAGGCGATATCGACGGCGAGTGCGCGTTCGGCTGTGGAGAGCTGGTGGCAGTGTGCGAGGTCAGCGAGGGTATCCTGAAGAAAGCGATCCTGGCGTTCGGATTCCTGCAGGGCTGCCCAGGCGAGTACGCGACCGTTGGCGAACGGCACGGGGGCCAGCAGTGGTGCGGCGGGCTGCCCGCTGAAATTCTGCGGCTGCTGTGGGGGTGTCCGGGGCGGGAGATGACGGCCTTTGCCGAGTCGGCCGCGGGCCTGATTCCACGGGTTGTTCATGACAGTTCCCCGCGGCAGAGTCGCTGCAGATCAGTGAAGTAGCCGGGATAGGTTTTGGCGGTGCAGCCGGGGTCGAGGATTGTGATGCCGGGCACCTTCAGTCCCAGCAGTGAAAAGCTCATGGCCATGCGATGGTCGTCGTAGGTGTGGATGCTGCAGGGTTGGGGAGTGCCTGGGTGGATGGTCAGTCCGTCGGGATGTTCTTCGGCCTGGAGGCCAGCGCGACGCAGTTCTGCGGCGACGGCAGCGATGCGATCTGTTTCCTTGTGGCGCATGTGGCTGACGTTGCGAATGCGGGTGGGGGAGGAGGCGAAGACGGCGACGGCAGCGAGCGTCTGGGCCGTGTCGCTGATGGCATTCATATCGATGTCGATGCCGTGGAGCGGTCCGCCGTTCAGGGTGATGCGATCGTGCTGCCAGTCGACACTGCAGCCCATTTGTTCGAGAGCGTCAACGAATTTCACGTCTCCCTGCAGCGACTGTTGATGGAGTCCGGTGACGGTGACGCTGCCCCCGGTGACTGCGGCGGCGGCGAAGAAGTAGCTGGCAGCTGAGGCGTCGGGTTCGATGTCGTAGTGTCGGGCCTGCAAAGTGCGTGGGGAGATGTGGAATTCTGAAAGATCCGCGGGGGCCGTGATGGCGGCACCGAAGTCACGGAGCATCTGCAGAGTCATTTGTACGTAGGGTTGGGAGACCAGTTGACCTTCGACGGTCAGGTGGACGGCTTCCGAGCAGGCCGGGGCAGCCATCAGCAGGCTGCTGAGGAACTGGCTGCTGATACTGCCCTGGATGGAGGCTGAGCCGCCGTGCAGACGGCCGGCGGCGCAGTTGACGGAGAGTGGTGGGCAGGAGCTGTCGGGATGTTCGAAGGTGATGTCAGCTCCGAGCTGTCGCAGGGTTTGCACGAGGTCGCCGATGGGACGCTGACGCATGCGTTCAACTCCATCGAGCCGATACTGGCCGTGGCCGAGTGCGCAGACGGAGGTCAGAAAGCGGATGCTGGTGCCGCTGTTTTCAAGCCAGAGGCTGGCGTTATCGGCTGGAATCCGGCCAGCCTGTCCGCTGACGGTGCAGCGGCAGCCGGGGATATCCTGGTCGACATCAAAACCGAGCCTTCGCAGGCTTTCGACCATCACCCGGGTATCCTGGCTGTCGAGTACGCCGGTGAGCAGTGTGGGGCCGTTGGCGAGTGCCGCGAGGACGAGGGCGCGATTGGTGATGCTCTTTGAGCCCGGTGGTCGGATGGTTCCGCGGAGAGGCATGCGGACGGGATGGATGGTCATTTCAGACATGTGGGGATCCGTCAACAGAGACGGCCCGGCGGTCCTTGGGGGGGAGCGCCGGGCCGCGGAATAGGGCGGCTGTGGTCCGCGGGATCAGACTTCCTTTGAGGAAATCCAGCTCATCATGCGGCGGAGTTGTTTGCCGACTTTTTCGATGAGGTGTGAACGTTCGCGGCGGCGTGTGGCGAGGAAGGAGGCCTGGCCGGCGCGGTTTTCGAGGAGCCAGTCGCGGGCGAACTGACCGGACTGGATTTCGCCGAGGATCTTTCGCATTTCGGCGCGGGTCTGGTCGGTGATGATTCGCGGACCGCGTGTATAGTCACCGTATTCTGCGGTGTTGGAAACGCTGTATCGCATGTAGTTGAGGCCGCCCTGATAGAACAGGTCGACGATCAGCTTGAGTTCATGCATACATTCGAAGTAGGCCATTTCCGGCTGGTAGCCAGCTTCGACGAGCGTTTCGAAGGCCGCTTTGACGAGGGCGCTGACGCCGCCGCAGAGCACGACCTGTTCGCCGAACAGGTCAGTTTCGGTTTCTTCGGCGAAGGTGGTCTCGATCACGCCACCGCGGGTTCCGCCGATGCCCTTGGCGTAGGCGAGTGCGAGGCTGCGGGAGGTTTCAGAGGCGCCATCGCTGAGGGCGATCAGGGTGGGAACGCCGCCGCCTTTTTCGTATTCGCTGCGGACGAGGTGCCCGGGGCCCTTGGGGGCGACGAGTGCACAGTCAACACCTTTGGGCGGCTGCACCTGTCCGAAATGGACGTTGAAGCCGTGTGAGCACATCAGCAGATTGCCGGGTTTGAGGTTCGGGCGGATGTCGTTGCGGTAGACATCGCCCTGCAGCTCGTCCGGAAGCAGGATATTGACAAGGTCGCCCTGAGCGGCCGCTTCGGCAGCAGACACAGGCTTGAAGCCGTGGCTGACGGCCAGGTCATAGTTGGGGCCGCCGGGACGCTGTCCAACGACCACGGTGCAACCGCTGTCGCGCAAATTCTGTGCCTGGGCATGCCCCTGGCTGCCGTAGCCGATGATGGCAATTGTCTTGCCCTTCAGGTGACTGAGATCGGCATCGTCGTCGTAGTAAACCTTTACCGCCATTCGTCGAGGTCCTGTGCGTGTGGAAACATGAAAGAAGGTGGGATACCTGCCGCAATCCAGCGCCAATTGGACAGTTCCACGTCAGAGAAAACAAGCGAACGGCGGAAAACGACGCGAGGACGTTCCAAAAAACGTTCAGGAGGCCGTAAATGCGGGAAAATCGTCTCAAAAACCGGGAATTGGGGCCTGTTGAGGCGGAATTTGCCGCTCTGACTGCAGTCCGCATGGCATTCGCACGAGACGGCGTACAACCGACAGGAAGCAAAAAGTCAGAAAGGCTTATCCATCCGGTACGACCGCTCCGATGAACATAATGTGTCTTTCTGCCGCGCCGTGGTGTCAGGAGTCTCTCAGGCAGCGAATCGGGGCGTCAGCGGGGCCGGTGAAGGATGGAATTCCAACGCTGGCGTTCACAGGGGGCAGTCAGTGTCTGTGTATTCAAAAGTGAACTTACCGGGACGGTTTCCCAGCAGATCGAGCGCGGTCCGGAACGGAAGGTACCTCACGGAGGAGAGCTTTCATGCGAAAGTACGGTAAGTGGGTTCTCGTGCTGGGAGTGCTGTCGGCCAGCCCGACTGATGCCAGTGCGGACGGTTTCCTGACGCGTCTCAAACCGCGTCTCCCGTTTTCGGAAGGGTCTGAGCAGGAGCGAAACCAGCAGCAGGCCAACGACGTGATCAGCGCCATGCGGCAGGCTCAGGTGAAGGGTGAAGGGATTCAGGTGCAGGTGACTGACGGCGTGGCCGTAATCACCGGCACCGTTTCTGATCCTTCCCAGCGATCGCTGGCACAGCGCGCTGCCGGCACGGTGCCCGGTATTACCCGCGTGCAGAATGACATTAAATACGTTCCTCCCGGCGGCGGTCAGCTGCAGTCGGCAGGTGCGAAAGCTGAAGACAAACAGACCGCTTCGGTCACACGGGCTGCCGCTGTTGACACCGGTGCTGCCGGTCAGCAGATCCAGCAGGTTGCTGGGCGATCCGGCCCGGGACCAATGCCGGCTGGTCGTCCGGCACCGCCCGCTCAGCCAGCGGCTGCCCCGGCGAAGCCCGCCGCTCCAAAGGCATCCAATGACACAGCAGTAGCCCGTCAGGTTGCTCAGGCACTGGCTGACGCCGGACTGCTGAACTATGACATTGAAGTCCGCTGTACGAACGGCGTCGCGACTCTGATTGGCCAGGTGGATTCACCGGCTCAGCGTCAGGCTGCCGCACAGGCTGCTTCCCAGGTGCCCGGCGTTGCAACCGTTCACAATGGACTGAGCGTGGCTCGGCCAGTGGCACAGGTGTCTGCTCCCGCAGCCGCCCGCCCCGGCATGCAGGCTGCACCCATGCAGGCCGCTCCTGCCCCCATGCAGATGTCCGGCATGCCGATGCAAATGCCGATGCAGGCCGGTCCGGGCATGATGCCGCCGACCTCTGTCGGATATGCTCCGACTTCCTACAACCACCCGCACCTGCCGCCTTACGCGTGGCCTTCCTATGCTCAGTATCCAAACTCAGCAGCGGTGAGCTACCCCACGCAGTACAGTGCCAGTGCATGGCCGTACATTGGCCCGTTCTATCCGTATCCGCAGGTTCCCATGGGCTGGCGAGAAGTTTCGCTGGAGTGGGATGATGGATACTGGCAGCTGAACTTCAACAAGGAAAAAGACAAGTGGTACTGGGTGCTGAATCCGTCCAGCTGGTGATGCGACGGATTAAGCAGACCTGAACCGGACTGAAACGCGACAGCCCTGAAGAAGGAATTCTTCAGGGCTGTCTTTGTTTTCAGAGAGCCCGGAGCAGCAGGTCGAGCTCGGTCTGACTGGAGAACAGGTCTGGGACAGTCGCACGCGGAGCAGCGGGAGCGGAGACTTCGCCCACGGTGACTCGCACGCTTTCCCGTGAAGTGGCCTTTGGTCGGGCGGGAAGCCTTCCGGGGGACACGCGAGTTGCTGAGTTGGGTGCGGGGATCAGGTCTGCCGAAGGTGCGGCAGTTTCGGTCGTGGAGACTGCTGCGGACCGAGCGGCTGCGGGTTGGTCGAGTGCTGAGTTGCTGACGGAGCCGGGAGTGGCGGGCCGATATCCCGGCAACGCGGCTTCGGTGGCCGGCGGCGGTGGGTCGGCGATGCCCTGAATGTTGGTGTTCCCGGCGGCCACTGCCAGTTCAAAGGAGCTGGCGATGACGGGAGCGACGGCTGTGCGTCCGTTGCCGTAGCGGAAAACTCGGTCGTGAGTATTGTCCGCGATCCAGAGATCCATGGTTTCATTGGACGGATCCAGAGCGATACCGGTGGGGCTGCTGCTGGTGATATCCAGTTGCCAGGAACTGAACGCGGTTGCGATGCCGGCAGTATTGAGTGTGTAACGGTACACATGATCCAGCGAAGCTTCGTTGAGAATCCAGAGGAACTGCTGGCCATTCTGGCTGCCAAAAACCATGTCCGTAGCATTTGAATTGCGGCGATTGAGGATCCATGCGGAGGTGTAGTTCATGGTTCCCGAGAGCCGTGAGGCTGCATTGGCGAAGTAGAACACGCGGTCGGTCAGCCGGTCGAGGATCCAGATGTGGGTTCCGTCTGTGGCAATACCCTGTACGTCCGCGACCGTGTACAGCAGACCGGCAGTCCACGAGCCGAGCAGTCCGCCGGCGGTGTCGTAGACGAAGACGCGGCGGTTGGCGTCAACCACCCACAGACGATCAGCTGCAGCGATCGTGGCAATGCCCCGCGGGGCGTTGTTTTCGCTGCTGACAGCATGGCTTTCGATAAAGCCGCCGGAGGCGTCATATTCAAACGTATGGTCCGCGGCTCCGTCGTCAACTGCGTAGAACTTCGTTGACTGCGCCAGATCGTTGTCCAGATTGATCACGGTGAAATCAGCCGGGTCGATGCCATGGTAGAGGGAATCGCTGGAGATTGCCGCAAAGATGCTGATGCCGTAGGTGACGTCGCCGTCCCGAGCGGTATCGTCAACCCCGGTCACTGTCACAGTTTGTGTCAAATTCCAGTTGCTGGTCGTGAACACAAGCGAAGCGGCGGAAACCGTGCCCTCGTTGGAGTTGGTGGAATTCATCGAGAGCGTGACGGGGGCCAGCGGCTGTGATGCGAGTCTGACTGTGAAGCTGACCCGGCCGCCGGATTCTGTCGTGGAGGGGCCGGAGAGTGCCGAAATGGTGATGCCGGCAGTGTCATCGTCCTGATTGATGAAGCCGGGATCCGTCGGATTCAGGCCCTGATATCGCGGGTCGGTGGAGACAGCCGGGCCGGTGATCACCTGCCACGCGATATCTCCATCGTCAACAAAGTCGTCAACTCCGGAGACGGTGATCGTCTGGGGAATATTCCAGTTCGCGGATGTGAAGGTCACAGATGCAGTGGACACCGAACCTTCAGAGCTGCTGGAGGATGTGAGTGGAATGGTGACGGTGTCTGAAGGCTGAGTTGTCAGCACGATTCCGAAGGATGTGGCAGCACCAGCTTCGCTTGTTCGATCAGCTGAGGGAGGAATGATTTGAATTTCCGGCGAGACACTGGTGTTCAGGAAATCCACAATTCGCTGGAGAAACGCAGCCTGATTGTTTGGAGCAGCAGCTGTGGGGCTGATGCTTTCCAGCGGCAATGTTGAGAACACCATTCCGAAACCACCCGCAGAGTAGTTTCCGCGATAGCTGACGCCGGTCCAGGCGGGTGAGAGTCCAGCAATGTTGTGCTGGAGCAGGCCGTTGGCACCGGGGGCCGGAGTTACAGCGTCGATAAGAAGAGCCGGGTAGCCGTCAGGAACGGTGACCGGGAGCGTCAAATCGGCGGTGATCTCGCTGCCGACAACGCCCGTTTCCGTATGTGATCCGGAAATTGCATCATCGAGGTAGCCGGCAATTTTCAGGTAGTTCTGCCGGAAGTCCGCGGAGACTCCGTTAAAGAGAATGCCCTGACCGGACAGATAGATTCGTCCGCCGGCATCCAGATAGGCGGCGATAGCGGTCTGTTCCTCAGCGGAGAGTCCGGCCTGGGGGGCATCAACGGCGGCGCCGGTGTTCCAGATCACCAGCTGATACTGGGCCAGATTGGCGGCTGCGGGCAGTCTTCCGCCGGAGAACACATTCCATTCGTCGAACGCAAGGGCACCGGCGTTGAGTGCATTTCGGAAGTGGCTGTCAAAGGTGGCTCCGTGGTCGTCATCCACGAAGAGTATCGGTGCGGGAGGGAGTGTGCTGAAGGACTGGATGGCGGAGAACTGAGTGTTGCCATAGACGTCAGTGGCCTCGATACGGCAGTAGTAGCCGGCTGCCGCGTCGAGGGCATGCAGAGTGGAGCTTTGAGCTGTCGCGGTGGTGGCGATGGTCAGGAAACGATCAAGTGCATCAGGAGAGCGTCCAAAGCGGACCACCGCCGAGGCGAGTTCGCTGGTGTTCCACGATACGGCGGCCGTCGATGCAGTGCTCGTGAGGCTGATGTTGGAGATGGATGGGGGCAGAGCATCAACAGTGGCGGAGTCGGACAGGGCGAGGCCGGGAATGGTCGCTGTGATCTGGTCCCCATGTGAAACCTGCAGCAGGCTGTCGGCCGCAGCGGCTCCCGACGCCAGCTGGACGGTGCCGCGGAAGATACCTGTGGCGTTGCCGGTCTCTGTCAGGGTCACGCTGAGTGCTGACGTTTCCGTGGTGCTTTGGACCTGAATGGTGAGTGTATCCGGGAGCTGACTGTTGGCGTTTCCGCCGACACTGGTCACGGTAACACTCAGTGATTCCGCCGGGCCATAGACGTCCCGATCGATTGCAATGCTGGCCGAGCGACGCAGGGCTTCGAGGGCATTGAGTCGTCCACCGCTGACGGTTTTGCCGGCAAGTGACGGGGTGGGTGAGGCGCTGCTGATGATGGCCGAACGAATGGCTGCGGCGGGGACGCGTCCAGCGTGGGCACTCGCGAACAACGCGATTGTCCCCGTAACGTGCGGGGCCGCCATGGAGGTGCCGTTGCGAGTTGCATAGCCGCCGGGTGAGGTGGAGAGAATTGCGTTGCCGGGGGCGCCGATGTCGACGCTGGTTTTGCCAAAGTTGGAGAATGAGGCGAGTGATCCGCTCTCTGTGATTGCAGCCACGGAAATTACTGCGTCATAGCTGGCTGCAGTCATGGCTGCAGTGCCCACCGACGTGTTGAAATTCGCGGGGAAGCTGGCAACCGTGTCGTTGTTGGCCGAAGAATTGCCGGCGGCTGCCACGAACAGGATGTCCTGCTTGGCTCCGCGAATAATGGCCTCATGAAGAACTCGCGAATAAGCTCCGCCACCCCACGAGTTGTTGCTGGCAACAATGTAAATGCCGTGCCGGACCTTCAGATCGGTGAGATAGTCAATGGCCCGAATCGCTCTTGAAACAGTGCCGCCGGTGGAGCCAAGAAACTTGAGCGAAATCATCGAAACGTCCCACGCAACTCCGGTCACTCCCAGAGCGTTGCCGCCCTGAGCACCAATCGTGCCCGCCACGTGCGTGCCATGGCTGTCAACGCTGCCGTCGTTTACGTTGTTGTCGTTGTTGACAAAGTCCCAGCCTCGGACGTCGTCGATATATCCGTTGCCGTCGTTGTCAATGCCGTCCCCTGGAGTTTCATAGGGGTTCACCCAGATGTTGTCGACCAGGTCGGGATGGGTCGCCTGAATGCCTTCGTCAATCACACCTACGATGACCCGCGAAGAGCCCGTCACGCCGTTGTTCCAAACCTGCTCAGCCTGGCTGCCCCAGACATTGGTGGTGCCCGTCGGTCCGGCCGCCACAGGCGAGTCACCGCTGTACATGCCCCACATGCCACCCGTTGTGTACGAAGGATCGTTGCTCACGGCAGTGCTCTGGAAGATCCAGTTGGGCTCCGCATGCTCCACTCGGGGGTCTGCCTGAAGTTCCGCAATCGCCTGTTCAACAGTCATTCCGGACTGCACCTGCAGAATGTCCACCCGACCAGAGCCAGTGGCACGCATCAGCGGGGTTTCGATCGTTTCCGAAATAAAACCCGGGAGCGTCTGGGTCAGCGCGACAACGTCCTGCTGCAAATACTCCGGCTTCCACTGCACCAGCACCTCCCCCGGGACATAAGCG
>JBEAUF010000118.1:0-9020 GCA_041161565.1 Planctomycetota bacterium
CGATAAATCCCGGGGGTCTGGGGGCTGGCCCCCAGCATCCCTCCAAAGATCTCCCCAAATCTGTGTCCGTTTTTCAATATCTCTCAACAGGCCAAACTCTGAGTCCCGTCTGACCAGTACAATTTCTTATTCTCTTTCCGGAATTCCTGTCAGATCGCTATGCGTTCTTCGATGTACTCTGGAGGGCTGCTATGGTTCGCAGGCTGGGTGGTCTTCATCATGCTGGTTCAACTTCGAATTCATTTATCGCGGCCCTGAAGTTGAGAGACGAGCCCGCGTGGAATCGTTACCTGGAGATCTATCAACGACTTATTCTGCGAAGGTACCTACAGGCAGGATTGAGTTTTGACCTTGCAGAAGAACTTGCGCATCACGTAACTGCCGAAGTTCATAATCGTATTGGCACCTTCGTACCGGGAAATTTCCGAGGATGGTTATGGGCCATCGCGCGAAACATCTGGGCAAATCATATTCGAGACAGTGCCAGACCCGATCGTGCCAGTGGTGGGAGTGAAGTGACTCCTCGGCTGGAACAGGTTTCACTGCGTCTGGAACAACTGTCTACTGACGAAGAGCTCATGCGTAAAGAAGACGTAGCGATTGCGAAGGACGTCTTCCTCACCGTGTGTGCAGGAATGAACCTGCCAATGATGGATCAACAGTTGATTCTTGATGTCATAACAGGCGCACTTTCACCGAGAGAAGCGGCAGCAAGTTGCACAGACCTTGAGACAGGAATGACCGGTATTTCTGTCGGGAGTTTTTATAAACGGAAAAGCAGGATTCTGGAGGCCGTTCAAAACGTTCGGAAGATGCTCTATGAGTAGTGATCGCAGTGACGACGTGTCTTGCCCGTCGGAAGATCTCCTGCGCCAGTATCTCCGCGGCATGTTGTCGCCGGAAGCTCAGGAGGCAACGACCACTCACGTGGAAACGTGCGACCGATGTGTGGCCGTCATGGATGGTTTAACTGCCGAGAACAGTGGGCTTATCGACCTGTTGAAAAGCTCAGTTGAGCTGCCACCTGGTACTGAGAGCCGTGCTGGTCTCGATCTACAGTTCACTCCGGGACAGCGACTCGGCGAGTATCGTATCCTTGAGCTGCTGGGGAAAGGATCCATGGGCGAAGTCTATCGTGCGTTACAGAGATCGAAGCGACGCATGGTGGCTGTCAAAATCGTACGTGGCCCACAAAACAATGACGCAGTCTGGCGGTTTCACAGAAGTAACAGAATTGCCGAGGGGCTTCAGCATCCTAATATTGTTCAGTCGCTGGAAGTCTCAGAGGAGAATGGAATCCATTACCTTGTGATGGAGCTGATTGATGGTTTTGATGTTGAGGAGTTACTGGGGTTGCTTGGTTGTCTGAGCGTTCCAAACGCCTGTGAGGTTGTTTGCCAGGCTGCGGAAGGTCTGGCATATGGCCACAGTCGAGGATGTGTGCATCGTGACATCAAACCCTCCAATCTGCTGATCGACGGGGGAGGCCTGGTCAAGATCACGGACTACGGTCTGGCTCTGCTTCGGCCCGGTGTCGGAGATGCGGTAGAATCAAAAGCGACAGCAAAGGGACTTTTTCTTGGAACACCTGACTACTCAGCCCCGGAACAATTCGATAACGCGAGCGAAGTTGATGGAAAGGCCGACGTCTATGCGCTCGGCTGCACTCTCTATCGGTTATTGTCCGGGCGAGTGCCGTTTGACCTCGGCACGCACAGGTCCCTCAGCACAAAAATACGGGATCATCAGCAAACAACCCCTCCAACACTAAAAGCAATTGGTGTCGATGTACCGCCGGACCTCGAGACACTTGTGCAGGAGATGCTGGCAAAGAATGTCGAGCAGCGATGTCAGGCCAGCGAAGTAGCGAACAGGCTAAAGCCACTGTCTGAGGGGGCGGCGCTGAAAGAGCTGATTGAAAGATGTCGAGGAGTGCAAGTGGTGCCTGAAACGCCGCATGCCGCAGATCTGACTGCTGCAGCGGCGACTCCAAAACGAGGACAAACCACAAAGAATTACTGGCCATGGCTGATCAATGGGTTCGTTGTCCTCGGTCTTGTTTCCACAGCAGCATTCTTTTTGTACCGGTATGCTGTGACGACGAATGATGATTTCGAACTGATTCTGGACGACACGGACATCGTGGAATGGAATCAGGTCGAGGGACGTCCAGGATGGCGCAGAAGCAGTCTTCCGGCGGGTTACAACGGGAGTCACTGGTACAACGAGGATGGCTCAAAGACCGCCCGTTGGGTAATATCTGACCTGCCTGAGGGAACTTATAATGTCTACGCAACCTGGCCAGAACAGGCTGCGGAAAGCTCCAGCGGTCATGTGATTTATCATCTGCACGACGGCGAGAATCCGAATGCCATTACTCGCGCCATTGACCAGCAGAAGGCTCCGACTCTTCCGGATGACCACAACACCAAATGGGCTTTGATTGCTACAATCCCTTTGACGTCAGGTCGGCTCGTGGTTGAGCTCGATGCCGTTAATTCCCGAGGACCAGGAGTTTGCCGAGTCGACGCGATTCGCGTAGTTCGCAAAGCTCTTTCCGACACGGCGCCCCGGGCAGTAGCACACTGAGTCTGCCTGATTAGTTGCCTCGAAGGCGAATCTCCAAGAAACCCTGTCAGATTCCGTTCCCTTGCGCGATGTCTCTGTAGGGAACGGCTTTTCGCGCTCCCCACATTTGCGACTTGATACGGAATGCCTTTCGAGAATTGGTACACATTCCCCTGTGAGTCGGCGGAGCGACTTTGATCGTGGGCTTCTTATGAATCTGCAGATGGAATGTACTTGCGGGGAGCGACAGAGGCTTCCGTGGTTCTGGTTCTCTAACCAGCATGACGTGAAATGCAGGGGGTGCGAGAAGTTGCTGTTGGAGGGTAGCCCGGGAAAGTCATCGGATCCCGGACTCAGCAAGAGTAAAACGACTCCGGCGATGAAGACGCCAACAGCATGTCCCGGATGTCATTCCCCCGTCATGAAGAATGCCGTGATTTGCATTGAATGTGGACTGGAGTTTGCGTCAGGGAGAAAACTCTTCGCACAGGACTCATCAGAGACATTCCGCACAGAGGACTCGGCGCATATCGCCAGTGTCAGGAAGCGAGCACGTCGAGTCACTTCGCTGAACGGGATTCGTCTCACGAGCGGGCTTGTTGAAAAGAAGTTTGCGGTGCTCGGGATCCTCTTAGGATTTCTTTCGATTATTGGTGTTGGTTTTGCAAATGACTCCGGAGGAGGAATTCTCCGAGATGCTGCTGCAACTCTGTGCCTGCTCGGCGGTGTGTTGTTTCCTGTGGCTGGTCTGTTTGGCACTCGAACGACTTTCCGCGCGCACATTGAGAGGGGAATAGTTCTTGTCGAAGTATCGAATACTCTGATGGGTTATCCGCTTCGCAATGAGTCGATTGACATCACAGATTGTGAGGTCGTCCGTACCTATGAGTACGAAAAAATGTTTGGACTTCGCTCCATTTGCAAATCGCTGGTGGCCCTGTGTGTCACCATGCCGCTGATCCCCTTCATCGTGATGTTGATTCCTGTGTGGATCATTGCATTCTGGGTACTGCAGCCTCTGTTTCAGTACCTTCAACAATCGGTTTTTCCCAGATTGTTGTATGAGACCTTGAGAACGGTGAGCATCGCAGGTCGATTTTGTAATCCCGTGATCGTCTGCGATCAAATTCACTCACAAGACGAGGCGATCTTGATCAGCCGTCTGGTTTCTGAACTAACGCGATTGCCGGAACGAGGTGGACATAAGAAATCGAAGATTGCTCATTGATAAGGCGGAGGTGCCATGATTACTTTCACTTGTACGTGTGGAAACACATTGAAATTCCGTGATACGGCAGCTGGACGCCGAGCGAAGTGCCGGTTCTGTGAATCAGTGATCAGGGTTCCTGAGACCGATCAGGCGACCGAGTCCGGCGAATCCGATTTCCTCAGTACTGTCGAAGACGCGATCGGCATGCTGGAGAGTCACCCAGGTGTCTCTCTTGACCTCGAAGCCCGACAACTGCAACGATCGGGCGATTCGGTGCGAGGTTTGGCTCCATGTCCCGGTTGCGGCTCAAAAGTGGAGAGAACTGCAGAACGCTGCAGCCGTTGTCATTTAAGCTTTCGGGCTGGACGTTGTGCCTGTTGTGGGGCGGCAGTCGACGGGCAGGCAAAACGGAATAATCGCAGTCCGGGGCAATGTGCTTGCAATGCCCTCCCCATCATCTGGGGGGACTTTGAGAACAATGGGCTATGCACCAACTGCGGTCGTATTTGTTCCGCAATTCCGGGCCGACTCTCACGGCTTGGCACGAGCAGCGCCCCAGCTAATCAACTGTCCTGTCCATGGTGCGCGGCGGACTCGGCGATCGACAGATTCGAGTCAAAACGATCAACAACACAAGACAACCTGTGGCTCAAGAATTCAACTGGCAGTCAGCAACCAAAGCGGCGCACAGACCATCGTCGAATGCAGCAACTCGATCAAATGATCGAGACATTGAAGCCGAGACTTCGGGATGCCGAGAGACAGGAACGCCAAATGAAAGCAAGGAACATGATTGGTGAGATGTTCACTGCAGTGCTGTGGGGAACACTGCTGGGAGATCCAGCGGCAGGCGTAGCAGTCGCCAGTGTTTCTGGAACCGGAAAAGACGGAAGGATTCGGGAGGAAACTGGAGTACAGCAACTCCGCGAACTCTTAGCGACCGCAACGATGGCACGAACACGGCTGGCGAGAGCCTCGGGGTATGAGGATCCTGTGAAGCGGATTCCAATGAAGATCGTTGTTATCTGTTTGGCCGCGGTCGCGGGCTTGGCGCTCGCTATTGTAATCGCTGCTGCAACATCGTCCTGATCCGAACAAGATTCACTGTTCGGTCGTACTGCCTGGCAAGAGATATTGTTCTGTATCGGGAGTCGTAAAATCAGGCTCGCGTCCACCAGCTCGGCTTTACTCGGCCGCGCCAGTGGCTTCGAAGGTCTCGATGGTTCATCCTCGGTGATCACCCGACAGTCGATATGAGCTTTAATCCGAACTTGAAAACAAAGCAGAGCCGATTTGCGCTCGCAATCCCAGCAAAAACACTGCTGAAGGTGATGTGCCAGAAAATGCAGCTTCTGGCTACGATGAGGCCGAGGGGGCGTTCACCGTCGATGAACCGGGCTCCGGCGGAGTCCCTCGCAGCAACTCAAATGCACGGCGTTGCAGTGGGTTGGTCTCAGTCATCTGTACAAAGACAGCCTTAGTGCCGTTGAAGCGAACCGTGTTTCGACATTGTGTTGATAATGATTTGAGCAGGTCCTGAAAGCTCTGCACGGGGAGGCCGGTCGATGTCACCTTTGACGCATCTTTTTGTTGGGCGGACTCTGAACGAAGTGCCGCCGCAACAACCGACGCACGCTGCTCTTGAGCGGCAGCGATCTCTTCATCGTCGAAAAGCAATTCCTTTAACTGTTGTCGCATATGCCATTCAGTGTAGTAGGCCAACATACAGAGGAAGACGTGCGAGCGAATCCGGTCATCATCGAAATGATGAATTGGACGGATTTTCAAATCCACCGACTTCATACTTCGAAATGCCCGCTCGACACTGGAAAGACTCTTGTAACCGGTCACCGCCTCCTCGGATGTCATTTGTTCCACAGGAACACTTGTGCGAATTACATAAATTCCATCGAGAGCAGCTTCGTCCTGAATCGCTTTCTCACGACGTTTAAAAGTAAACTCTTTATCACTGATTTTTAAATCAAAGTGCTTCTCCATCTTGTGGCGTGAGATCACCTTCCCAACACGAAGGGCAATGTTCGCCTCACCGGACAGCGGATTTCGACTTCGCTGCGTGGCTTTAACGATCTTCAACAGCTCTCGCTCTGTGGCTTCCAGCAATTCCACGCGTTTCCTCGCCCGCTCTTCTGCCAGGCTTGGATTACGGCAAACAATCAATCGCTCGCCAGGGAACAGTTCGTCATCGCGAACTTCAAAAAGGTTCTTTTCATCGAAGAACGAGCGACTGACATGTCCGGCCTTCGCGAGGGCTCGGATACCTTCAGATCGCAGAGCTGTGACCCAGTGCAATCCATCGACACCCCGCAGATCCTCGTCAATTCTTTTCGATGTGATCATTCCACGATCGCCCACGAAGACGATGCTGGAAATTCCGAATCTCTTCCGCATCCGCTGAACTAGCTTGGAAAACGCCTTCGGATCGGCTGTGTTTCCCGGCAACACCTCGACAGAGACGGGTCGCCCGTGACGATCGCAGAGCAGTCCATACACGATCTGCGGCAGGTCGCTGCGATGATCGCGGCTGTGCCCATGCTGCCGCAGGCTCGATTTTGAGCCGGTGTAAGCAGTGGAACTGACATCAAACAGGACCAGTGATCCATTCTGGAGATGACGTTTCGCCAGCTTATTCTCGATGCGGTTTTGTCTTGCAAGCAACCAATCCATGGCTTTATAGAACTCGTGAACATCGACATCACCAAGTCCCAGTTCATCTCCAAGCGAGTTACGGGGAGCCCTTTGGTCGATGCCTCGGGCACAACTGAGTTTCGAACCGGGAGACAATATCCGATCGGCAATCATAGCCAGCACTAGGTCACGTTCACGACACGGGCGTGAGGAGAGAATTGAGGGGAGCCCAATCGCTTCCATGGTTTGAAGCACTGCGGCAACATGGCCGTGGGGAAGACTCTTCTCGATTGCGATGGAACCGCCATCTCCAGTAATAGGCTGCCCTGACGACAGCCTTTGCTTCATCACGGCAATCAGATCGGCTGGCAGATCATTGAGCGACCCCAGCGTTTCATGCTTGACCTTTCCCTGATCACGGTAGGTGCGTCGCAGCAAAGTACTGACGTACTGCTTACCGTTTACTTCCTTACGGACTTCTTCAATGAATACGCTGCGGTGTGTTTTGTCTCTCATGATGAGACTTATAACGGCAGCGCAAACCACGTCCAGGTCAATTTTCAAAAATTCTGGCTACAATATGCATTTTTGCAGCCCTTGTTTTGCTAGCGTGGCCAGCTTTTTCACTTGCCGGACCCCCAAAATGGGCCTTTCAAGTTCGGCTTAGTGGGAGAGGCTAAATAAAACCCTTACAGTTTAGGTGAAGTGCGATTAATAATCTGGATGCAAAGCATGATCTCTTTCTCACATCTTGGCACGATGGGTAGGCTGGGAAATCAGATGTTTCAGTACGCTTTCATTCGCGCTATGGCAACAAGGCTTGCAGTTACGTTCTGGTGCCCCAATTGGGAAGGCGACGAGATTTTCGATTTGCGTGATGACAGCATGCGCGCCACCGATCGGCCGAACTTGAAGGCATGGTATGCTCCAGATTCCAATTGTGGATGGTTGCAGGATTGGCGCCCCGTGGACAATGTCGACTACGTTGGATATTTTGTGTCTGCGCGCTATTTGCCGGCGCAGGAAACGGTCAGAGGCTGGTTTAGATTCCGAGAACGCGTCGTGGCGTCGGCACTCTCTCGGGCGATGTCAATTGAATTTGAAAATAGTATTGCTCTTCATGTTCGTCTTGAGGACCACACTACTCTAGCAAATTACTATAATCCGCGTGTGGAGTATTATAGGGAGTCTGTCGAGGTGTTGGATCCAACTGGCCGAATGGGGATCGTAGTGTTCTCGGATGAGCCAATACGTGCGGCTTCGTTTCTCCGACGATTGGGCCGTCCTTTCCGAGTGGTTTCGGGGGGTAATGCGGCCGAAGACATTTACCTCATGTCTCGGTGTTCTGCGGTTGTCGTGGCTGCATCATCTTTCCGCTGGTGGGGGGGGTTTTTGAGCGGTGGCAGAGTAATTTGTCCAGCGCAGGGAATGCTAAGACCGGGCGCATCGGTTACGGCGGAGGATCCGTGGCCGACTGATTGGCTCCAGTTGGATGCGGGACTGCGTTGGTACGATCGTGCGTATATTAGGCATCTGATGCTTAAGCTTAGGGGGGTTGCGGGGAGATTGAGGCGACGTGTCGTAATTCGTAGGGGGGCCAAGTGAGAAAGGGGCGAAGCTTCAGTCACGGATGTCATAAGGTGGTGGAGAAGGTGTTCACAGACGATCCGGTATCCGCTCGGGGCGAAGGTGGTTTCACGTGCGCAAACTGAGAGTGGGTATCGGATTCTGGTGCAAGTGCGGTGAAAGACTTTCTCCCTCGGCGGTCAGGGATGTAGATGAAGGGCAACTGCTGCCGTCAGTAGTGGTGATTAAGTGTGCGTTCTTCTGTCCGTTCTTTTGTCTGCGGGATTGAATGACCGCGTGCTAAAGATCGCTGCTGCGACTGTTTGGCGAGGCTGGGTGGTTTGCAGTGAGGGCCTTCGGGAGATTGTGTTCCCCAAGGACTGGGTTTCAAACAGCAGGTTACTGATCAGCAAGGACGGTGGAAAACGCCCCGCCCCGTCTCCTCGGGAGGGCGAGTAGCCTTCTGGTCGCGGCCTGCGATGTGGTATTAAGGACCTGTAAACAATTAGTTAACGGATCGGTAATTCTCGATTCGGGATGACTATATAGTACCATTCGCCGTGAAATTCATGCCGCTGAATTTGCACATGAAGCAACTGTTTGTCGCTGACCGTTCGTGATTTTGGGTACTCAGCATCGTCGAGCCATGCGTGGACCTCCAGTCCCTCGCGCGTGGTCGTAGCGCCGATCAGGTTGATCACAATCTCCAGTGCTTCCAATCGAACACCCTGCCAGTTGTGGGTGATGTGGCAGAAAAGACGATGCTCAATCTTGTTCCATTTGCTTGTGCCCGGAGGAAAATGGCAAACCTCCTCCTGAAGTCCCGTTTCGTTGGCAAGTCGCTGGAGTTCAAGTCGCCAGAGTCGAGTGCGTGGACTGTTACTGCCGCCACAATCCGCCGTGACCATCCCACGTTTCGCCTTTGGAAATCGCTTGCGACCGAGTTTTCCCCACCAACGCTGGATGGCAGTCACTGCAAATTCTGCGGTGTCGTGGCTGATGCCCACAGTTACACCGGCCTCGTTGTTGG
>JBEAUF010000203.1:0-12882 GCA_041161565.1 Planctomycetota bacterium
GCAGAGGGCGTCGGCAGCCATGATGCCGGCAAAGTAGAGCATCATGACGTTCCAGTTATTATAGTGTTTGACGAGCCAGCTGGCGGTGATGGGGAAGAGCATTGACCCGAAATTGCCGCACATATTCATCAGGCTGAAGACGGTGGCTGTCTGTCGGCCGCCCAGATCGATGGCCACCGTATAGCCGCTGACACCGCCAAAAGTCGCGCAGAAGACACCCAGAGTAATCAGGGCGATGCTGACGTGGACATCGGAGGCGAAGACGGAACTGAGGATGAGCAGCGAGCAGAGCAGCATGCTGATGGCAGCGAGTCCCTGTCGGGCGAGCCGTTTGCTGCCGGTACGGCGGAGGATGAAGTCTGATGCGAGTCCACCGGTGATGCTGCCGAGCACACCGCCGAGTCCGGCAATGGAGGTGAGGTTGGCGGATTCGGTGACTTTCACGCCCCGCGTTTCCTGGAGAAAGGTGGGGAACCGGGTGAGGAAGAAGACCATGGCGGCGGCGCGGAGGAATTGCTGGGTGCAGAGCAGAATCAGGGGGCCGCTGCGGGCCATCAGTCTGAGCATTGGGCGGAGCGGCGGAGTTTCGGCGGGTGGTACGGGAGGCAGACAGCGTCGGGGTACGATGGCGGGGAAGGAGACGGCCCAGAGGATTCCGGGGAGGGCAAAGACGAACAGCAGGAGTCTCCATGACTGGTAGTGGTGCTGATCGGCCCATGGCTGCAGGAGCCGCAGGCCGTGCCCTGCGGTGAGTGGGGCGAGTGCGGTGCCGACCATCATGCCGGCGGCGAGTATTCCGGAGGCGCGGGCGCGCTGGTCGTCTGCGAAGACCTGACGAATGGAACGCGCCGCACACGGAAATGCGGCCGCCTGGAACGCTCCCATGAAAAACCAGCAGACCACGAGCGACGCGAGGCTGGTGCTGAAGCCGGTGCAGGCGGTGAGCAGGGACCAGGCGACGCAGCAGATGACGAGCGTTCGGCCGGCGCCGAGGCGGTCGGCGAGCCGTCCGGCGGGCATTTGCAGGAGCGCATAGCCGAGGTACCAGGCGGACTGGACCCAGCCCATGGAAATGATCGGGTCGGCAACCTGCAGATCATGGGCCACCTGCTTTTCCGGAACACTGATCGCAGCCCGCTGAACGTAGGCGATCACCGCCATCAGGCACAGCAGAAACAGAATGATGTGCTTCATGGGAATGGCCGGGAGGTGGAGGGTGTGCGGGGAGGGAGGAGGTGTCAGGGGTGAGGAGGTTCGTGGAGCACTTCAGGGTTGACCACATTCTGCGGGCTGCCCTGCAGGAAGCGGCGGATGTTGTCGATGCAGCCCAGTGTGAGCTGATCGAGGCCCTGTTGGGTGGTGTCGGCACAGTGGGGTGTGAGCACCACGTTGGCGCAGGAGAGCAGCGGATGATCGTGCGGCAGAGGCTCGTGGTCAAATACATCAAGCCCTGCGCCGAATAAGTGGCCGGAATTTAAGGCGGCGGTCAGGGCCTGAGTATCCACGATGGCGCCGCGGGAGGTGTTGATGAGGATTGAAGAGGGACGCATTTGTGCCAGCTGTGCGGCGCCGATGAGCTGTCGGGTTTGGGGAGACAAACGCGTGTGCAGACTGACCACATCCGCAGTTTGCAGCAGTTCGTCAAAGGCGACGTATTCAAAACCCAGCCGCGCGGCTTTGAGCGGGTCCGGGTGGAGGCTCCAGGCGATCGTGCGCATACCAATGGCACGCGTTAGGCGGAGCATTTCGCAGCCGATGTGGCCCGTGCCAATCACCCCCAGACAACGCCCCGAAAGCGTCAGACCCAGATCCCCGCGCCACTGGCCGGCACGCAGCTGAGCTGTCATGAAGGACATGCGGCGGGCTACGGCGAGCATCAGGCCGAGCGCATGTTCGGCGACAATCGGAGCTGTGCGGCCGGGGACGTTGCAAACCACAATTCCCTGACGCGTGGCCTGAGCCAGGTCGATGGCGTCGTAGCCGATGCCACACACCGCAATCATCCGCAACCGCGGGAGCTGTTGCAGGATGGACGAAGGGAACGCGAGACTGCCGCGGGAATTGAGCAGAATGTCGGCGGACTGCACGCGGTGAATTTGCTGAGCGGTTGAGGTGGGACGGTCGGAATAGAGTTGGTAGTCGGCGATTTCCTGCAGCTGAGCCAGGCAGGGAGATGCGCCGACCAGAGACGGGCTGTCGGCGGGAATCACAACAAACGGACGGTCCATGGACGCTTTCTGCAAAAAACCGAAGGGGGAAGAAACCCGAGTATTGACACGAGATGCAGGAGGATTATAGTAGGGGCCCGAGGGGGGTGCAAGTGATATGACCCTGTGTTAAGGGGAGTTGTCAGTGGTCAGTGGTCAGTGGTCAGTTGGCCGATGGCATTGGCTTTCTGGTGCTTCGGATGTTTTGGAGGACTGGCTTTTGGTTCATGCGTGGTTTCGATCATGAAAGGCGTGCGGCCGATGTCAATCGGCCGGTGCCGCCCTGGTGAGCTCCGCTGCGATGTTGGCCGCGCGGGCACGCACCCTTACCCGGTATTCGCATCCACTGCACGCCTTTCCCGCTTTTGCGGTGATGGAGAGAAATTCAAGGTCATAGGGTGATAGCCAGTAGCCAGTAGCCAGTAGGCAGTAGCCGGTAGCCGGTAGCCGGTAGCCAGTAGCCAGTAGCCAGTAGGCAACAGGCAACAGGCAACAGGCAACAGCCAGCGGGCAGCGGGCAGCGGGCAGCGGGCAGCGGACCACGGACCACGGACAACGGACAACGGACAACGGACAACGGACAACGGACAACGGACAACAAACAACTCCCCATGATCTCTCTTGAACTTTTTCTCGACACCATTCCGCACGCTACCGGCAAGACCCTTAATGCCGCTCAGTTGCAGGCTGTTGCTGCTCCGGCCCATACGCCGCTCTTTATCGTCGCCGGGCCGGGGACCGGAAAAACCGCTGTTCTCACTCTGCGAATTCTCCGGCTGATCTTCGTCGACTCCATACCCCCACACGCAATTCTCGCCACCACCTTCACTCGCCGCGCCGCCCACGAACTCCGCTCACGCCTGATCTCCTGGGGTTCCGCCATCCTGCGGTCGCTGCACGGCAGCTCGCACGATTCCCCCGACCTCCCCGCTCAGCTCGCACAAATCGAACTCAGCCACGTACAGCTCGGTACACTCGACAGTTTCTGCGAACAGTTTCTGCGCGCCTGTCGTCTCCCCGGCGAGCACCCATCGCAGCTTGCAGACCCCTTTCTCGCCTCCACACTCCTGCTGCGCGCATTCACCAGCGGCCGGCTGCATCGCAATCCACTGCTCCGCGATTACCTGCAGTCGCTGCGTGGTTTCTCCGGCAGCTCCACCACGACCGAGCTGCGGGATGTCATTCAGTCCGTCTCTGATCGCCTCCGACACGACCTTGTCGACCGGCAACAGCTGCTGTCTGTTGGGTCCGGTGACTTCGACAGGTCTGTCGGCTCTGCCGGGGCTGTTGGCTCCGTTGACTTAGGTAATTCCGGTCACTCCGCGGTCACTCATTCCGCCGTGCCCGCCTCGACCGACAGTTCCTGTGCGTCCCCGCTGCAGCTCCTGCTGCGCATCCTGCAGCATTACGACGAAGCTCTTTCCCGCCGCCTGCTGTGCGACTTCCCGGCGCTCGAAAAAGCCGTTCTGGCCCGGCTGCAGTCCACCGCCGCACCCCCGCCTGCTGTGCCGTTCAGGATGATCCTGATCGACGAATACCAGGACACCAATCTGCTCCAGGAACAGATCTTTTTTCAGCTGGCCCGCATGACTCATGCGGTCATCACAGTCGTCGGCGACGACGATCAAAGTCTGTATCGATTTCGTGGTGCGACGGTGGATCTGTTCAAGGACTTCCCGCAGCGCCATTTCCGGGCACTCGGAGTGCATCCTGCGCGGATCTTTCTCAGCGAGAATTACCGATCCACGGCAGCCATCATTCAGTTTGTCAATCAGTTTGTTTCGCTGGACAGTCGTTTTCAGCCGGTGCGTACGGCAGGCAAACCACCGCTTGGTCTGCCGCGGCGCCGCCCTACAGACGCTCCGGTGCTCGGCCTGTTTCGCGACACCCCCGAACAGCTCGCAGAAAGTCTCGCCCGTTTTCTGCACGCTGTGATTCACGGCCGGGGCATCACCGTGCATGGCCGCACCATCCGCCCTGGTGGCTCTGCCGGGACAGCCGCGGGCGACTGTGCCCTGCTCTGCAGCTCACCGCTCGAATACACCCGTGGCCCCCGCCCTCGCCAACGTCTCCCGCTGCTGCTCCGCATGGCACTGGAACATTCCCAGCCCGGCATCCCGATCTTCAACCCCCGCGGCCGGAACCTGTCTCAGGTGCCCACGGTTCGGTTGCTTGGCGGGCTGCTCCTGCAGTGTCTCGACCCCACCGCCACATTCCAGCAGCAGCTCAAGGGCCTTTCGCCGCAAACCTCAGCCACGCTCACCCTGTGGCGCACCACTTCCACCACGGCCCTCACCACCCAGCCACATCTGCAACCACTGGCCACCTTCACCGATTATTACGGGCGTCGCGATCCTGGTCGCAGCGGTCATGTGTGGCCGGTCAGTGTTCCCTGCATTGAACTCCTGTATGCACTGATTCACTGGCTTCCTGAGCTTCACGACAGTCCCACCGGTCAGCTTTGGTTCGAAGTCTTCACCCGGCAACTCCATGCCACCGAACAGCTCAGCCGATTCCGCGGACGCATCCTCACAGATCCCTCCAACCCGGCCCTGTCGGCCAAATCCATCCTCGATCTGCTCAGACATTTCCTGCTCCCCATCGCAGAAGACTCCATCCCGATCGACGAATCGTTGATTGAAAGTCTCCCGCGAGACCAGGTGAATGTGCTGTCCATCCATCAGAGCAAGGGGTTGGAATTTCCGCTGGTGATTGTGGACGTGGGCTCCGACCTCCAGCATCCGCGGCCGGGAAATGCCTTTCGGCGTTTTCCGAACGGTCCCGCCACCCCGCACCGGCTCGAAGACCTCCTGCGTCCCCACAGTCCGCTCGGCACAGTTTCACGAAACGGCACCAATCGGGCTTTTGACGACCTGTATCGCCAGTATTTCGTGGCGTTCAGTCGTCCCCGTGATGTGCTGGTGCTGGCCGGACTCAATGCCGCCCGACCGGGCGGTCCGGTACCCAACGTGGCCTGTGGCTGGGACCGCACCGGCCGCTGCCACTGGCAAAAAATCCCCTGGTGCGAGATCTGACCATGACGCTTTCGGTTTGTTCCCTGACCGATACCCGGTCCACCTGGGACATCGCCGCAGATCTGCTCAGCTTTCTTCGCTGCGGTCTGCAGTACCGTTATTCCCGGCCAGGCAAGCCGCGGCCATCGCATTCCTCACAGCAATTCAGTGGCCAGTTTCTCCAGCAGGTGCTGGAAGATGCCCTGCTGCACTCCCACAGCACCGCCGGTCCGTCATTTCCGTGGCCGGATGAGCGTCTCTGCGAATTGCTGGATCACGTCGAACGTCGTCTGGCGGCTCGCGGAGTTCGCTGCCACAGTGCCATCGGACGTCACTACACCCGACTCCGGGCGGCCGCGGCCGTCAACGAACTGGGACCGTTCCTGTTTCCTTTCCTCTGCCACGCCCGTCTGCAGGTCCGCAGCAGTCGCCGCACGGCCGAGCCGGTGACCCATGGCGGCTCCGACAACCAGCCTTCATGGGAGCTCACGGCCACCATTCATGCTGTGGCCCGTCTGCAGCTGCGCGATCCCGCAGTCATGTCGCATGGCCTCGTAAAGCTCCTGCATCAGCAGCTGCCGGCCGTGCCCGCAGACACGGTTGAAATCCTCGTTGACTTCCAGGGGAATCGACGCCCTGATTCGAGCAGTTGCAGGCGGCCGTTCGAGGATGTCACGCAGCAGCAGATTCAGGCCTGTTCTTCGCTGTACAGTCCGCGGACCCCGCATCCGGTGATTGCCGGGCTGGTGTGTTATCTGAGTGAGCTTGTGCCTTCGCGCCGCCAGTTTCTTGCGCTCCGTAAAGCGCTCATGCAGCGCGCCGGTGATCCCTGCATTCCTGCAGCAGACAGTCAGGACGCCCGGATTTTGCGCACGTGGAAACCCGGCAGCGCAAACGAAGTGCCACCGCTGCTGTCCCTGGCGTTCAGGCTCCAGCGGACGCTCAGCATCATCCCCATCACGTCAGCCGGTCAGCAGGCTGCTTTGCAGCACTTCGACAGCACCGTCCAGCGGATCCGGTTGTGTCGCTCCCGCGAACTGCTCACCGGGCGCATTGTTTCGGCCTGGGAACGCAATGCCGCGAATGCGGCTGTTTGCCGGGCCTGCGATGCGCGCACATGGTGTCCCGAGCACACGCCGGCGCAGCAGCCGGAGCTGCCAGGGATTCGGCTCCCCTGATTTGCAGTTTAACCCACTTTTTTCAAGAATGACTGGCCTGAGTTTCCCTTTTTCAACATCACAGGACTCCCCGCCATGCTCCGAAAGTTGCTTTGCACACTCTGCCTGTCACTGCTGCCGATCTCCTCCGCGGCTGCTCAGGACATCTTCCTCAACGTGAAGGACGCCGGTCCCGACTACGCAGTCCAGGGTGAATACAGCGGTGAACTCACCAGCGACGGACAGCAGGTCCGAGTCGGTCTGCAGGTCATCGCGCTTGGCGGCAGCAAGTTTGACGCGGTGGCCTACATCGGTGGCCTTCCCGGCGATGGCTGGAACGAACAGGAAAAAATCCGTGCATCGGGTGCCACGGAAAACGGTCGCACCATGCTCAAGGCCGCTGATGGACAGGGGAGTGCTGTAATCAGCGACGGCACTGTCACGGTACTTTCCGCCAGTGGTGCCGAGCTGGGGATGCTTAAAAAGGTCGAACGCACCAGTCCCACTCTGGGGGCCAAACCGCCGGAAGGCGCTGTGGTGCTCTTCGACGGCAGCTCCGCGGAACAATTCGTCCGCGGTCAGCTCACCGAAGGCAATCTGCTGGCCGCCGACTGCGAAACAAAGGAAAAGTTCGGCAGTCACCGGCTGCACATTGAATTCCGCACGCCCTTCAAGCCCGCCGGCCGGGGCCAGGATCGAGGCAACAGCGGCGTGTATGTGCAGGGCCGCTACGAATGTCAGGTTCTCGATTCCTTCGGGCTCGAAGGAGAAAACAACGAATGTGGCGGCATCTATTCCATCGCTCGCCCCCGCGTCAACGCCTGCTTCCCGCCGCTGGTCTGGCAGACCTACGACATCGACTTTACGGCCGCTCAGTATGAAGGCGACAAAAAGGTGAAAAACGCCCGCGTCACCATTCGGCAGAACGGGATCGTGATTCACGACAATCTGGAGCTCCCCAAAGGCACTCCGGGCAAGAACCCCGAAGGTCCGGGACCTGATGTCATCTATCTGCAGGGCCACGGTAACCCGGTGGCTTACCGCAACATCTGGGTCGTTCGTCGGTAATTCGCCACGGAATCTCCCATGTCAACTCGCCTGCCCCGTCGCAGCATGCTCGCGGCGGCCACACTGGCCGCCGCGTTTCCACATTCCCTGCGCACGCTGACAGATGCGGCGGATGCCGCATCCGCCGTGCTGCAGCAGTCCGTGGATTCCGGGAAGGTCACCGCTGCTGCATTCTTCCTGCAGCGCGGTGCCGACCGGCAATGCCGGCACTTCGGAGCTGCTCAGAATGAAAACGCCGCCTTCCTGCTCGGTTCCATCTCCAAACCACTCTCGCTCACCGCGCTGATGACACTCTTTGACCAGCGGCGGTTTCAGCTCGATGACCCTGTCTGCCGCTACCTGCCGGAGTTTCGCGACGGTGGCCGCGAGCAGGTCACCATCCGGCACCTGCTTACACACGTCTCCGGTCTGCCGGACCAGCTCCCCAATAACAATCAGCTTCGGGCCAGCCACGCAGCGCTGTCCGAATTCACCGCTGCCGCGCTCCAGGTGCCGCTCAGCTTCCCGCCCGGTTCCCGCTACCAGTACTCCAGTATGGGCATTCTGCTGGCGGCTGAAATTGCTCAGCGTTTGACCGGCACAGATATCCGCACCCTCGTGCAGCAAACCGTACTCTCACCGCTGGGCATGCACAATTCGGCGCTTGGCACAGGCCACCTGCACTCCAGCCAGATGATGCGCTGTCAGACCGAATTTGCGGCGCCGGAGGCCGGAGCGGGTGCTGCGGAGGCGCAGAACTGGGACTGGAACAGCGCCTTCTGGAGGCAGCTCGGTGCGCCCTGGGGTGGTGTGCAGGCGTCTGCTGCGGATGTTGGTCGCTGGTTGTCCGACTTTCTGCAGCCATCCGGCCGCGTGCTTCGCAGTGAAACGGCTGCGTTGATGATCCGCAATCACAACCCACCGGGCTTCGAATCACGGGGACTCGCCTTCGACGTCGGGCTCGACGCCATCTGCCGGGGGTGTTCGTCCCGGACTTTCGGACATACCGGTTCAACCGGCACGCTTGCGCTGGCTGATCCAGAGCAGCAAACCATTTGTGTCGTCCTGACCACACTCCCGGGACCGGCTGTGGCGGCGGCAGAGCATCCGCGGTTGCGGGCGGCTGAGGCGGCCCTGGGGGCGATCGGGTGACGGGATACCCGCCGCCGGGTTGGCGGGCGATATTCCCACCCACCCGGCTCCAGTCAGCATATTCCGCCACCGTGGGGACTCCAATACCCTTCCCCTGAGACTCGGAACTTGACAGCTCGACGTTTCGCCTGTATGAAATCCCTTCGGAAATAG
Organism: Planctomycetota bacterium; assembly: GCA_041161565.1. GTDB lineage: Bacteria > Planctomycetota > Planctomycetia > Planctomycetales > Planctomycetaceae > SXXK01. The sequence goes on from JBEAUF010000203.1 coordinate 8,731, forward strand.
TTTGCCAGCAGATTTGTACGTTCGGGAACCGTACGTTTTTTTCTCCCATCAGGTAAGGTCAGTCATGTCAAAAGATCGCCGCATCGACATCGAAGACATTAACGGCGTCACGGTCGCCCGACTGCTCGAGAAGAAAATCCTCGACGAAGCCAACATCGAAGCTCTGGGCCAGGAATTGTTCGCTCTGGTGGACAAAGACGGCCGTCGCAAGGTGATTCTCGACTTCACGCATGTCGAATACCTCTCCAGCGCCGCTCTGGGCAAGCTCATCACCATGCATAAGAAGATGATGACAGCCAAGGGCAAGCTTGTGCTCTGCTGCATCCGCAAGGAAATCCACGAAGTATTCCGCATTACTCAGATCGACAAGATCCTGAAGCTCTGCGGAACTCTCGACGACGCGCTCGGCATGTTCTGATCTGCAGCGGATGGATCCGGTGCGGCAGTTGGCAGCGTTACTCTCTTCAGTCCACCAGCAAAGGCATTTCGAGCGCCATGGCAGATCCTGTCGATCTCGAAATCTGCATCCCTAACTGCACCCGGCAGGGGCTTGCTGTTCAGGACCGTCTGATCAGCCTGATGGAGTCGTTCGAGTACAGTGTGCGAGACGTCTTTGCCATGCGACTCTCGCTGGAAGAGGCCATCACCAACGCGATTCGGCACGGCAACCGACAGGATCCCGACAAACAGGTGCATGTGATTTGCCGGGTTGACGAGATCCGGATCGAGGTCATCGTCACCGACCAGGGTGAGGGCTTCAATCCGGAGGACGTGCCGGACCCGACGCTTGAGGAGTTCATTGAGCGTCCCAGTGGTCGCGGGCTGATGCTGATGCGCGCCTACCTCAGCGTCTGCGAATACTCTGAAGGCGGCCGTCGGATCACCATGGTTCGGGAACGCAACAGCCCGCTTCCGATCCTCGAAGACTGACCTGCTGTTACGGTGTGCCTGTGGGCGATCCGAAGCAGTACAGTGTTTCTCCTGCGCGGACGAACAGACGTCCGCCGGAGATCGCCGGTGTGGCGTGTCCGTCGGCTTCCAGAGCAACCGTGTGCAGCTCTTCCCAGGTGTCGGCCGCGAGCACTGTCAGTTCGCCGTTGACGTTGAGCAGGTAGACTTTGCCGTCGCCGGCCACAGGGGACGCGTAGTAGTCTGCCGTGGCCCGCAGCCGCTTCTGTTTCTGCACTTTGCCCGTGGCAGCATCCAGCACCGTCATGATGCCTCCGTTCTTCACCATCAGGAGTGCACCGCGGTAGTAGAGTGGTGACGGGCAGTAAGGGATCTGTTTGAGGTGTTCCCAGCGAACGTGGGTGGTGGTGATATCGCCACGACCACCGGGTGCGATTGCGAGGACGACGTTGCGCCCATCGATGTGCGGCCGACTCGTCACTTCATATTCGGCCCTGGTCAGATGCCCATCCTTGTTCCGGTCCAGCTGTGAGAATCGTCCGCGAAATGGATGATCGGGAAACTCCGGTTCCTCAATGGTGCCGTTGCCATCGGCATCCGCCGCAAACAGCTGATCAATCGTCAGCGGTACGACGCGGTCGTCGGTGTCGTTGCCGGGTGAAAAGCAGGCGGCGTAGAGCGTATTGTCGTCTCCGATAACCGGAGTCATATTGATGATCCGGGAAACTCCACCGCAGGTCCAGATTTCGTCTCCGCTTTCCATGTCATAGGCCGTGATTCGCAGGGTTGCGAGCACCACGATCTGTTTGCGGCCTTCGACAGTCCAGATCACCGGGGTGGCGTAATTCCTGAGAAACTCAGGGCGTTCCTTTCTCCAGAGTTCCCGGCCGGTGAGCTTGTCCCAGGCCGCGATGAACGAACCCTCGTCGTGGTCCTGGACCAGTACCACGCGGTCACCATCAATCACCGGAGAACTCCCGGCACCGAAGTCATTTCTGAACGGGCCCATCTGTTTTGACCACAGCAGTTTCCCGTCGGGGCTATAGGCCAGGAGCCCGCTTGAGCCAAAGAAGCTGATGACGACCTCGCCATCCGCTGCCGGGCTGGACTGTGCGAGGCTTCCTGTGGTGTGTATTTTCTCTTTGGTGACGTGCGGTGCAGGTTGCTTCCAGAGCATTTCGCCGGTGTTGCAGTCGACGGCGATGGTCACCAGTTCTTCACCGTCCACTCCCGTCAGAAACAGTCGGCCGTTGTGGATTGCCGGAGACGAATGGCCGGTGGGCAGTTTTTGTTTCCAGATAACACCCTCTTCCGGTCCAACTCGCACCGGGAGAGCCTGTAGTGAGCGGCTGACACCGGACGATCCCGGTCCACGGAACTGTGGCCAGTCTTCCGCCGACACTCGTGCGGCTGTGCCGACTGCCAGCACAGACATCAGTGAGATTCCCGGCATCCAGACGCAGGTTCTTCGCAGCATGACACCCATTCCTATCCAAACACCTTTGTCATCACCCGCCCGTCACAAATGCGAATCGGGCGGTCAACCAGATCACGGTAATGCAGCTCCGGGTTGATGCCCAGCGACGAGAAGATGGTTGCCATCACGTCCCACGGGCCCCAGGCTTCTTCCACGGGATAGGCGCCGCGAGGATCTGAGGACCCCACGACAGCACCGCGCTGAACCCCCGCGCCCGCCATGGCGATCGAATAGACCCAGCTCCAGTGTTTGCGGCCGGGGGTGGCACCGGCAAATCGCGGTTCGAGTGCCACAAGGGGCGCGCGGCCGAATTCACCCATGCAGACCACGAGCGTGGTCTCCAGCAGACCACGCTGATCCAGATCTTCGATCAGGGCCGAGAAGCCCTGGTCGAAACGCGGCAGCAGGTGCTGCTGCAGGCTGCTGAAAATATCGTTGTGTGTGTCCCAGCCGTAAAGGTCCGTGTTCTCCGGCTCCAGATCCTGCCCGCGGTTGTTGTGTGACCAGATCACGGTGATCAGCGGCACGCCGGCTTCCACCAGACGCCGTGCGAGCAGACAGGCCTGACCGGATCGATTTCGACCATACCGATCCCGTAACCATTCCGGCTCGGCGTTTAAATCAAATGCCGAGCGCGTCTCCGGACGCGACAACATCCTGAACGCCTGGCCGTACAGGGACTGCTTTTCGAGCCGTGCTGTGTCGCTCTCCAGCAACCGCATTTGTGACTCGACACTTGCCAGCAGTGACTGACGTGCTTCCAGACGCACCGGCGGAAGATCCGCATGGGGCAGCAATGCGGGAACGGCGGTCAGTTCCCGGGAGACATCACCGAGAGTCAGCGGGTCATAGCCTCGGCCCAGCAGTCCGCCGAATTGCCCCGGCGCGACAATCAATGGCACCTCCGCCGGACCATTCAGATGGATCGCCGTCTGTGAAAATGTCGTCGCCGGACGCACCCGCTGCAGGATCGAACCCATGCACGGCAGATCTTCGGCAGAGGGGAGCGGATTACCGGACCGCCGCCGGTGGTAATGGCCGGTCATTGACAGGTAAAAGGCCGAACCGTGGTCCAGATCTTCGTGTGCCATGCTGCGAATCACCGTCAGCCGATCCGCCACGCGCGCAATTCGCGGCATGTGTTCGCAGAACCGGACTCCCGGAATCGCGGTTTCGATCGAGCCAAAAACTCCCCGAATTTCCTCCGGAGCCTCCGGTTTCGGATCCCATGTGTCCAGCTGACTCTGGCCACCGCTGGCAAAGACCACGATGACCGACTTTGCCCGGCCAAAGCCTGGCACATCCACCGGCGCTGCAGATTCCTGTGCCGAACTGCGCGCGGGGATCAGTCCTGGCAGAGCCCAGTTCAGCCCGGCCAGACCCCCAATCCGCAGCCATTCCCGGCGAGTACCCGCGGGGGTGGACCGGTGTTGTGATTTGCCGTTCGTCTCGAACCGCAGCATCGCAATGCCTCGAATCTTTCTGCTGCCGGCCCCCACGGCAGGTGCCGGCAGGAAAAGATCGTACCCGGCGGAAGACGAGTTTGCGACTGGGAAATTCGGCCGGGGTTCAGGGTGGCGGGAAGTTGTGCCGAAATGGTGGGCAGTGACGCTGCGCGAGAGAGTAGAGCGTAGAAAGTGGAGAGGAGAAGAGGGGCGCCGCGCGGAAGTGAGAAGTGAGAACGCGCGCTGAGCCGCCTGGCGGCAGCCTGCGGGTAAAGCGCCCTGGTTACGCGATGCTGACGCCGCGGGCAGGGGTGCGCACCA
>JBEAUF010000234.1:0-19410 GCA_041161565.1 Planctomycetota bacterium
AGGCGGGGATGGCGAAACGGTGTTAAGAATACCGGAAGTCGTCTTTCGGACTCCGCCCCCCCATTACAGGGCGTGCGGGGGATGTCAATCCCCCGGTAACGGTGCGTGCCCGCGCGGCCAACACCGCAGCCGGAGCTCACCAGGGCCGCACCGGCCGATTGACATCTGCCGCACGCCACACTGCGTTTTCGTGACTCGATCCGGCCGTGGGATTTCAACTGGCAAGCGGAACTGAAACCTCCCAATTTGTCCTTGCTTACATCGTTTCGCCATCCCAGGGCGAGGCCGGGATGGTGAAACGGCGCGCGGAGGGAGTTCTTTTTCAACCACAGAGTACACAGAGTTTCACAGAGAAACACAGGGAATTCAGCACTCGTGTTAACAAGACGCGTGCGGGAATACTGCGTGTAATCCTTTCTGGGTTTTGTTGTTTTCGCCCTACCGGCACTGCGTCTTGTCAGAAAGCCAATGCCATTGGGCTGCCGCCCTGCGGCTCATAGTGGTGGTCATCGCGTGCACCGGAACATCAATGGTTTTTTGATTCAGCGTGGGGGTTGAGTGTCGGTAGTGGCGTCCTGTTACTCTTCGTCAGACTCCACGTCCTGCGGCAGGTCCCAGGGTTCAAAGGGATCCACCATCAGCCGCCAGGCTTCAGGGCCTGCCTGCAGTTCCGCATCTGTCAGGAGACATTGGTCGAGCGCGGCGGTGACGTCTGCCGTCTGCAGGTCCTGTCCGATGATCACCAGTTCCTGCCGACGATCCCCGCAATGCTCGTCCCAGACTGGTCGGAGTTCCTGCATTTGTTCCGGTGGCCAGTCTTTCTGAGGTGTGTCGGCCCACCAGATTCCGTCACAGGTGGCGGAAATCACGGCGCCCGCCTGAGACCAGGAGCCGGCGAATCGCGGTCTTGACGCCAGCCAGAACAGACCTTTGGATCTGAGGATTTCGCCGGAGATTTCCTGTTCGGTCCAGAAGTGATGAAAACGATCTGGATGGAAGGGCCGCCGCGAGCGATAGACGAAGCTGGAAATCCCGTATTCATCAGTCTCGGATGCTTCGCTGCCACGCGGTTCTGCCAGCCATTCCGGGTGTTCGGCGGCACGTGTGAACTGAAAGCGCCCGGTGTTGAGTATTTCAGGCAGTGGCACTCTGCTGCGTTCGGCCTCCAGCACTTTCGCCTCGGGATTCATCCGCTGCAGCAGCGTCAGCAGTCGCCGTCGCCGGGATTCCGATACGAGGTCGATCTTGTTGAGGATGATCACGTCAGCAAACTCGATCTGATCTGCCAGCAGCAGCGAAAGATCGCGTGAGTCGTGTTCATCAAGTCCGATGCGGCGGTCACGAAGTTCGTCCTGTGAGGCAAAGTCGTCCGGAAATGCTGCGGCATCCACCACTGTAACCATGGTATCCAGCACTGCGAAATCACTGAGCGAATGACCGTCTTCGTCGGTGAATGTGAAGGTCTCTGCCACGGGCAGCGGCTCTGATATTCCCGTGGATTCCACCAGCAGGTAGTCGAAACGGCCTTCGCGGGCGAGTCGGGATACTTCCTGCAGCAGATCCTCGCGGAGTGTGCAGCAGATGCAGCCATTGGAGAGTTCCACAAGTTTTTCTTCGGTGCGGCTGAGTTTGGCAGGGCCATTCTCAACGAGCTTTGCGTCAATATTCACTTCACTCATGTCATTCACGATCACAGCTACACGCAGCCCATGGCGGCTGGTGAGGATGTGGTTGAGGAGAGTTGTTTTTCCCGCACCGAGAAAGCCGGAAAGAATGGTGACCGGAAGACGTTGTGGAACGGAAAGAGACATCGCGGCGGCTCCTGAACGCGTTTTCAAATACTGCCCTGCCCTGATAGCAACGGCTGCATTCTTGAGGATTTGTTATGTAAATGCAATAGATATGCAAGTGAATCTGTGGTGCTGAAGAGGAAATGTTGATCGTGGTCGGCGCTGCGTCCGGCCCGTGCGGTGAAGGTCGACGTGTGTTTTTGCAGAGCGACGGATGGCCGGTCCAGTGCTTGCGCAGGGACTGCCGCTCAGCAGGAGCTTCGCCCTGGGATGGCGAAACGACGCGGGGATGCTGGTCCTTTTCAACCACAGAGTACACAGAGTTTCACAGAGAAACACAGGGAATTCAGCACTCGTCTTAACAAGACACGTGCAGGAGAAATGGGTGTAAATGCCCTCTGGGTTTTGTTGTTTTCGCCATCCCAGCTTCGCCCTTCCGACGCCCCGGATACGAGAAAGCCAATGCCATTGGGCTGCTGCCCTGCGGCTCAGTGCGTTTGCCGCGGCGTTTGCCGATGTCCTGAGCGGAGGGCGACAGCCTTCGGCAAGTGTCCTGCACCGCAGGTGTGCGCGGTGAGTTTCGGGCTGATGTTTGTCTGTTCGTGTGCTGCTGACACTGCCTCAAATCCCTGCTAGACTCCGGGGCGACCAGGCGATCGGGAAATGTTTTCCGGAGGTGTGGATGAATCCCATTGGGTTTGCTTTGCGGCGACCGAAGACCGTTGTTGTGCTGTTGCTGGCGCTGGTGTTGTCCGGGTTGAGTGTGATCCGTCCTGCCGCCGTGGATGAATGGCTGCGCACGCGTGGGCTGGAGCTCCCGTTGCGGCGGATGTCGGTCGACATTTTCCCGGCGCTCAATCTGCCTGTGATTTACGTGTGTCAGCCCTACGGTGGGATGGATCCGGCGCAGATGGAGGGGTTGCTGACGAATTATTATGAGTATCACTTTTTGTACATCAACGGCATTCATCACGTGGAGAGCCGTAATGTGCAGGGCACTGCGCTGATGAAGCTGGTGTTCCATCCCGGCACCAATATGGCTCAGGCGATGGCGGAAACCATCAATTACGTCAATCGTTCGCGGGCGATGATGCCGCCCGGTACGGTGCCGCCGTTTGTGATGCGATTCGATACGGGCAGCGTCCCTGTGGGTTATCTGGTACTCTCCAGTGCGACTCGAACGATTGCCGAGATTCAGGACCAGGCTTTGTTTCGTGTGCGTCCGCTGTTCTCAGCACTCCCCGGTGTCTCTGCTCCACCGCCTTTCGGCGGTTCAGCCCGCAGTGTGGTGATTCGTGCCAATCCCGATCGTCTGCGGGCTTACGGGCTGTCACCGGACGAAATTATTACGGCTTTGACGCGAGGCAACACGATTGCCCCATCCGGCAACGTCCGTGTGGGGGACATGTATCCGGCCGTTCCCACAAATGCGCTCGCCCGTGACCTGAGTGATCTCGGGCGAATTCCGCTGCGTACGGGTGATCGCACGGTGTATCTGCGTGATATTGGTGTGATCGAGGATTCAGCGGACCTGACCACAGGCTACGCGCTCGTGAATGGCCGCCGCGCGGTTTACATCCTCGCCACAAAGCGTGCGGACGCGTCGACGATGGACGTGATTGACCGGATTCGCAGTTCATTGCCCGCGATGCAAAAGGAATTGCCGGATGACATTCGCGTCTCCTTCGAATTTGATCAGTCGCCCTATGTGACTCGGGCGATCTCCAGTCTGTCTGCGGAAGGGCTGCTGGGAGCTGCTCTGACGGGCCTGATGGTGCTCCTGTTCCTGCGCGACTGGCGAAGTGCTTTGGTGGTGGTGCTCAATATTCCTCTGGCACTGTTGTTTGCCGTGACGGGTTTGTGGCTGACCGGTCAGACCATCAACTTGATGACTCTGGGAGGATTGGCTCTGTCGGTCGGAATTCTGGTGGACGAGGCGACGGTGGAGATCGAGAACATCCATACTCAGCTGCGTCGCACCGGTTCTGTTTCTCTGGCTGTGTGGCGGGGCAACCAGCAAACAGCCCTGCCGCGACTGCTGGCACTGTTGTGCATGCTGGCGGTGTTTCTGCCAACCTTTTTCATGCAGGGAGCACCGCGGGAACTCTTCGCCCCGCTGGCGATGGCAGTGATGTTTTCAATGACCGGCTCGTACCTGCTCTCCAGTACTCTGGTGCCGGTCCTGTGTGTCTGGCTGCTCAGGCCTGCTCACGGGGACAGTGCCGGGGAACCGGCAACTGGTGTGCTCACAAAAGTCCTCAAAGGCTTCGCAGGCTACAGCATTCGACTGCGATGGCTGGTGGTGCCGGCCTACGTGGTGGCGTGTTTAATGCTGGCGTGGAGTTCTGTGCGGCGAGCGGGGCTGGAGATCTTCCCCGCGACGGACGCGGGGGAGTTTCGTCTGCGTCTGCGGGCTCCGGATGGCACGCATATTGAAGCGACGGAGCAGTACGCGGTGCGGGTGCTGGAGGCGATCGAGCGGGAGGCTGGCGAGGGGAACGTGGAACTGTCGCTGGGCTACGCCGGCACGGTGCCCGCGTCATTTCCGATCAATTCGGTGTATCAGTTTTCACGGGGGCCCGAGGAAGCCATTTTGAGGGTGGCATTTCGTGAGGGGGCAGGCGTGCAGACTGAACTGCTCAAACGGCGTCTCCGTGCACGTTTTGCCGAGGAGTTCCCGCAGCTGCGTTTTTCGTTTGAGCCATCGGATATTGTGAGTGAGGTGATGAGTTTCGGAGCGGCTGCGCCGGTGGAGGCTGCGGTCCGTGGCGGATCGCTGGCTGAGAATCGCGACTACGCCTTGCGGCTGCAGGCCGAACTGCAGCGGGAACCAACGCTCCGGGACGTGCAGATCGTGCAGTCACTGGAGTATCCCACGGTGGAGGTAAAGATCGACCGGGAGCGCGCGGGTCTGGCGGGGGCTACGGCGGATCAAATCAGTCGCTCGGTGCTCGCCGCCACCTCATCCAGCCGTTTTGTGGTCCCCAGTTACTGGCCGGATCCAAAATCGGGGATTGGTTATCAGGTGCAGGTGGAGATTCCGCAGCCGGCATTGAAGTCTGCGGCAGATCTGGGAGCCATCCCGGTGTTGAAAAATGAGTCCGGCGCGGTACTGCTGCGGGACGTCGCGGAGCTCAGCACCGGAAAAATGCCCGGGGAGTTTGACCGGTACAACATGAAGCGTGAGTTGTCGTTGACGGCCAACATCGACGGCTCTGATCTGGGCGCCGCGGCTGCTCGTGTCGAGGCTGCGGTCAGGCGTGTGCAGCAGCAGGACGACGCTCTGAAGGACGAGGCGGAGCGGGCTGGTGCGCAGCCAAAGCCCGGCCGAATCACCTGTGAACTCCGTGGTCAGATTCCGCCGCTGAAACAAATGGTCAGTGGACTGGGAGCGGGGCTGGTGCTGGCAGTTCTGGCCATCTTTCTGATGCTGTCCGCGAACTTCCAGTCGTTTCGCCTCGCTCTGGCAGCCGTGACAACCGTGCCTGCAGTTCTGGCTGGCAGCACTCTGATGCTGTGGAGCACCGGAACAACGCTCAACATTCAGTCCTTTATCGGGATGATCATGAGTTTGGGAGTTTCAATGGCGAATGCCATTCTGCTGATCAGTTTTGCTGAGCAGCATCGGCGGGCAGCGGGAGCGGCGCAGGGAACGGCAGCTGCTGCGGCTGAGCGAGCGGTGGCCGAGCGTTCGCGGGCCATTCTGATGACCAGCGCTGCGATGCTGGCCGGAATGCTCCCGCTGGCTCTGGGCTGGGGCAGTGCCGGTGCTGGCACCGCGCCGCTGGGACTGGCCGTCCTGGGGGGGCTGAGTGCAGCAACCGTGGCTGCTCTGCTGGTACTTCCCGCCGCCTACTGCTGCCTCTGTCCTGAGGCCGCATCGGCTTCGCTGCATCCCCACGATCCGGACAGTCGATTTTTTGCAGGCAACTCTGCTGAATGCAGCCCGGACAGTTCTGTCCGTGGTGAGCTCTGAGGAACATGACATGCGGCATCATTCTTTGAAATTCGGGGCCACGGCGCTGGCGATGATCCTGAGTGGCTGTCAGGCGCAGGTTGCTGAGACGCCCGGCGGCGGTTCTGAGGGAACTGCGAAGGCAGCGGAGCTCCCGCGAGTGCAGGCGGGCAGGCCACAGCGCAAGTCGCTGGTGCAGAAAACGGAGCAGCCTGGGGTGGTTGAGGCATGGCTGCAGGCGGACATTCATCCGCGCAGCAGCGGTGTTGTCGAGCGGGTGCTGGTGGATATCGGTGACTCCGTTCGGGGCCAGCTCCCCGCTGAACCCGCGCCCTCCGGCTCTGCTGCCGAATCCGCACCGGGACAATTGCTGGCCGTGTTGTCGGCTCCTGAACTGCAGGACGAACTGCGTCAGAAGGAAGCTCTGCAGCGTCAGGCGGAAGCTGAGATTGGTCAGGCAAAGGCGGCGGTGCAGCTGGCGCTGGCATCCGAGCGATCTGCGGAGGCTGAGGAGGCTGAAGCGGCAGCCGGTCGACGGAGGATTGAAGCGGAAGTCTCGCGTCTGACCTCCGAATCGCGGCGTCTGGCCGGGCTCGCGGAATCCGGTGTGGTGACTGAGCGGCTGGCCGAGGAGGCCTCGCAGAAGCTGGCGGCTGCCGAATCCTCGCTGGAAGAGCTGGCAGCCGCGGTATCATCAGCAGCGGCTCGCCGGGGCGAGGCCCGCGCAGCCTCTGCACGGGCGGAAGCTGATCTGCGGGCGATGGAAGCCAGACGCGAGAGTGCGGCGGCGGAAGTGCAGCGGTTGCAGACGTTATGCGGTTATCTGCAGATTCAGGCTCCATTCGACGGGATTGTCGCGGCGCGGCACGTGGATCCAGGGGATCTGGCGACGGCCGGGAGCGGTTCTGAGCCGCTGTTCACGATCGTGAATACGGCGCGCGTGCGAGTTGCAGCGCGGGTGCCTGAAGCGGACGCCGTACAAATTGATCGCGGCAGTCCGGCTGTCGTGGGCATTCCAGCGCTGCAGCAGCGGAAGTTCACCGGAGAAGTTGCCAGAACCAGCTGGACGCTGGACGAGCAGACGCGGACGCTGCAGGTGGAAATCGACCTGGAGAATGCGGACGGCGTACTGCGACCGGGGATGTACGCCAATGTGGAACTGATTGTCGGGCAGAACGCACAGGCCCTGGTGGTTCCCAAAGCTGCAGTGGTGCAGCAGGGCGGCGAAAGTGTTTGCCTTGTGGTGGGGGTTGACGGCGTGCTGCAGCGGCGGCCGGTGACCACAGGTTTGAGAACGGCCACCGAGGTGGAAATCGTGGATGGGCTGAGTGAGGAGGACACACTGATCACTGCAAATACTGCCGCTTTTCGGGAAGGGCAGAAAGTGGAAATCGCTGCCAAATAGCCGGAATTCAGGCAGTTTGGGTTGTTTCTGCGGCTTGTAGCGGTCGAAGCGGGCCCGCAGGACCGCTCCAACCCCCAAAGTCCGCGCAGTCCCACGCCGGCAATGCCGAATGAGACAGTGTCTGAGTGCGCCGGGCATTCGGACTGACAGGGACAGCGGTCTGGGTTGAGTGGGTGTGGATCCATGAAGCGGCTGGCGGGAGCATTTGTGGCTGCGGGCTGCTGCTGGCTGGCAGGTTGCCAGCTGGTCGTTCCGCAGATGCAGGCTGGCACGGTTCACGTGGTTGCGGAATCGGAATTTCCGCTGCGGCCGAAGTCGGTGGCCGCGGGCTTCTCAGCAGCACAGCCGCCGACGGTTGCGGTGACTGGTTCAGCGCCTGCTGGGGCGTCAGTTTCCGGGGCTGATTCGGTGGCCGATGCAGCTCCGGAAACGGGGGCTGGCGTGGCTGGGGTTCCCGGTGAGATCACGCGTCTGGATCTGGCTACGGCATTGTCGCTGGCGGCGGGCCGCAGCGTGCAGGCGGCGTATGCGAAGGCGCGGGTGGAGGAGGCGTATGGGCAGCTGGATCGGGCGCAGGCTCTGAAGCTGCCATCGCTGCGTGCGGGTTTGAATTACCACAAGCACGAGGGGCGGATTCAGGATGTGGCCGGGAGTGTGATTGAGACGAGCCGCGGCAGTCTGTATGGCGGTTTGGGTGCTGGCGCGGTGGGGGCCGGTTCACCGGCGACACCTGGCATCGTTGCTCAGTTTCACGTGGCCGATGCGATTTTCGAGCCGCGGATAGCGGAGCTGACAGTGCAGGCGCGGCGTCAGGGCGCGAAGGCTGCTCAGAATGACGTGCTGCTGTCTGCGGGTGTTGGATATATGGAGCTGTTGCGGGCGGAGCAGGAGCTGGCGATCTGCGACGAAGTTGTGGGGCTGGTTGAGCAGCTTGAGCGGACAACCGGCGAATTTGCGAAGAGCGGGGCGGGGACGGCAGCGGATCACGATCGGGCGCTGACCGAACTTGCGTTGCGGCGTTGTGAACAGTTGCGGGCGGAGGAAGCGGCGGCTTCGGCGAGTGTGCGACTGGCTGAGCAGGTGCGGTGGGACAAGCCGACTGTGTTGAAGCCCGCGGATCCACAGCTGGTCCCTGTGGAGCTGGTTTCCGGGCAGGAAAGTCTGCAGCAGCTGGTGGCCGCCGGCCTGACGGCTCGTCCAGAGCTGGCGGAGTGTCGGTATCTGGTGGGTGAGGCGGTGGAGCGGCTGAATCGGGAGCGTCAAAGCCCGCTGATTCCGAGTGTGATGTTATCGGCCAGTTATGGGGGCCTTGCGGGCGGTCTGGGAAGCGATTTGCGGGGGGCCGGCGACCGTCTGGACGCAGACGCGATGGCATTTTGGGAACTGCGTCAGCTGGGGCTTGGGGAACAGGCTGTTCAGCGGGAATCACGGGCCAGAATCAGTCAGGCCAGGGCGCGGCAGCTGCAGATGATGGATCGGGTCGCGCGGGAGGTGACGGAGTCTTATCTGCAGGTGGCCAGCGGCAAAAAGCAAATGGAAACGGCTATGCAGGCGGTGGATTCCGCGGAGTTGTCTTATCAGCGGAATCTAGAGCGAATTCAGAATGGGCAGGGGCTGCCGCTGGAGGCTCTGCAGTCGCTTCAGGCGCTGGCCGCGGCGCGGCGGGAATACGCGCGATCGATCGCAGATTACAACATCGCCCAGCTGAAGCTGCAGCGTGCCGCCGGTTTTCGGGCCGAGGGTGCCTGAGTCCGGGATGACGAAACGGTGTGCCGGCGGGGACTTGTTTTTAACCACAGAGTACACAGAGTTTCACAGGGAAAAACACGGGATTTTGCCGGGAAAGCAACAGGAGTGGCGGTAAGAACAGCTGGTGTGTTTCACCTCGGCTGCTGATGTTTTCAGCATCCCGGGGTGATGCAGAGCCTGTTGCGAGCTTCGCGGCATGGATGAATGCCAAAGTGCTCTGCTGATGTTCGTGTGTTTCCAATTCGTGCTGAGTCATCGCAGTACCTGGGACGACAGTGCATGGTTGCTGGGAATCCCACGTGCGGCGTGGTTGCTGGCCTGTCGGTCGAGATGGGCCGTTATTGTTCAGCGTTCCACACAAGCACCTCGCTGACGCCGCTGCGGGCCTGTCCGGAGTGCTGGAACCAGATCCTCAGCTTCTGAGACTGCACGGGTGAAAAGCGGGCGGTGTTGAGTTCCCCGCCGGCGGGGCGTTCGGGGGATTTGGTGACATTCACAATGGGTTGCCACGTGGTGCCATCCCAATATTCCAGTTCGTAGTTCACGGGCGGCTGAACTCCGCCACGGTCATCGTAGATGGCCAGTTCGACGCGGCGGAATTCGCGAGACTGGCCGAAGTCGATTTCCAGCCAGTCGCGTTCATCTTTGGATTCGTAGCTGGTCCAGCGATTAACGGGGCTGGGAAGAAAGTTGATCAGGCCGTCATTGGCCAGTTCCGGTCGACCACCGAAGCGGTCGAAGTGCGAGGCTGCGGCTTTGGGAAATTCGCGGTCCGGACCGCGCCAGGCGAGATTACCTGCGGGGTGCGGGGCTGCGGGAACGGGCAGCCGGGCTGTACCAAGGAATTCGACTTCGCTGAGTCCGCTGCGGCCGTTCGCTGCATGCTCCAGCGTCACTTTGAGGCGTGTGGCGGTGGTTGGCGTGAACCGCAGTTCTGTGGCGCGACGGCCGGTGACGGTGGGCTGGCCTGGGCCGCCGAACATTCCCAGTGGCTTCCATGTTTCGTCGAAATATTCCACTCGCACGGTGGCCGGTGGAACGACACCTTCACCGTCGTCAAGAAAATACAGTCTGGCGATTTCCAGTTTTCTCGGCATTCCGAGGTCGATTTCGATCCAGTCTTCGGTGCTGGCTGAGCCTTCACAGGTCCAGCGGTTGGGGGGATCGCGGTCGTACCAGATGTGGCCGTCTGTGAGCTTTGATGAGGGTGTGCGGGAGTTGCTGTGGGAGGTTCGCAGCCGTGGAAACCACGTGCCGTCGTTGTTGATGGCGTAGTTGACGAGCCGTGCGGCGGAAGCGGGCTGTGGCCTGCCCTCGGGCAGCTGCACTTCGAGCGGTCCGAGTTTTTCTGTGGAGGCCAGTTCACGGCCATCCGCCCAAACCCTCAGGCCTGCTCCGCGGCCGTAGCGGCTGCCGTCGCGATCCCAGAAGATCGTCAGCAGCAGTCCGCGGTAGGGGATGTTGTCCAGAGCGAAGTAGTTCCAGTCCGCGGGTGCGAGCGGGTGCAGCTGGAGCAGGTTGTCGTCGCGTGTGCGGAGCCCCACCAGCCCGGTGATCACAAGATCATTGAAGCTGCTGTGAAAATAGTGTTCGCTGTGGTTATAGGCATCGTGACCTTCGAAGGAGCCGGTATCGGGGTGGGCAGCTTCGGCGAGATAGGGACGCCCTGCCTTGCGATGGGTTCTGGAGAAGGTGGAGAGCAGCGAATAGTAATCGGCCGGCGTGACGACGGACTGCTGGTAACCCTGAAGCAGATTGGCAAGCGCTTTGAGGGTCTGGCTGGTGGCATACGGCCACGACTGACCGCTCCACCAGCAGCAGGAGGATTTCAGCAGGAACATCGGGTCGTTGCGTTCCACCGTCGTGGGGCCGAAGTCGGCAGCAAAGCCATCTCGACTGAAGAGCTTCGGCCATGCGGCTTCATAACCCCAGCCGGCATCCGGAAGCGAAAACTGCCAGGGCACATACCCAATCAGCTCGCGACCGTACGGACTTCCCGCGTGGCGTCCGGTTTGGTGGGTGAGCGACAGGGCCTGGACCGTGGCACCTTCCGCTTCTTCCTGACGCTGAGACATCGGGAAAAAGAACTGCCTGCGGGGATCCCAGAGCCGTTGCTGGAGGTTGCGTTTGAGACTTTCCGCACGGGCCTGGAAGGCTGAGGCTGCGGCTGAGTCGCCAGCCAGGGCAGCAGTTCGGGAAATCGCCAGAGCATCAGCCCAGAGGTAGCTGTTAAGCGTCGGTCGATAGCCGGGAGCACCGCGGAGAATATCGGTGGTCTGGCGACTGTTGATGTTGAATTCCATGCCATCGTCGTGTCCCGTCTGCCAGAACAGCCCGACTTCCGGAACAAAGTGACGCTGCTCCCACGCCTGATAGTTGGCGATCATGTCCGGAAGCAGATTCCGGAGATAATCGGAGTCGGGATGCACCTGATGCACGGCCCAGAGACTGTCGGCCAGCCAGGTGCTGTAGTTCCGCGGCTGGGCACCGGGTGTGCGATACCAATAGCGACCGTAGTCTCGGGCGTAGTTGGGATCCCGCAGCCAGCGAACCTCATACAGCTGATGCCCGGCCGGGCAGGAAATCGCGCCGTAAGTCCCGGACCAGAATGGACGATCGATGAATTCCGTGAAGGAGTAACCGGAATTGGGTGATCCATAGGTGAGATGTTTGGTGACGAGTTCCCAGCGGTAGTACCAAGTAGTCTGCAGTTCGCGGTCGGGGCATTCAAAAAGCGGGATATTCGTGGAGTACCAGCTCCAGTCGCGATTCTCCCAGAAGGTCTCCTGCTGCAGCAGTTTCCCGGCATCCAGCAGTTGCCCGGAAGCACGGGTGACCGGCTCCTGGCCGCAGGCGCGGAGGGCGAATGCCGCCAGAGCGATGACACTGATGATTGGGATCAGGCGCAGTGGCCGAGAGTGAGGCAGCGCCGGGGCCCGACGAGCGACAGTCGCGAGCCGGAGCAGGCGGAAATCACAGTTTTGTGCGTCGTGGAACATGGAAGACTCTATGCAGGTGAAGAATTCCCGCGGGACAGCCAATCAGCCAATCAGCCCTGCCCCGCCTGATGTTGCAGGATATCGGGAAGGATGGTTGCAGCACAGTGAGCGGGACGGACTACTGATGACGTCCCGTGAACACCCGCAGGAACGAGCCCTGGACATGCTTCGGGCATGGCCTCGAACTGTGCGGCGAAAAGCTGCCGATGAATATTGTGCGGCAGAGTCAATCATGTGCTTCAGCCCGGACGGCGGCACGTCGCGTGCAATGCCGTAACTCACTACATCACGCCCCTGCGGCACAACAGGTTCTGCGGCGTGCAGGGATGCGATGGGACAGATGGGACCAATGGCGCACGCGATTGATACGCTTATCGCGTGGCTGTGACTGGGATGGTGAAACGGCGCGCGGATGGTGTTCCTTTTCAACCACAGAGTCCACAGAGTTTCACAGAGAAACACAGGGAATTCAGCACTCGTGTTAACCCGACGCGTGCAGGAATACTGAGTGTAAACCCCTCTGGTTTTTGGTGTTTTCGCCATCCCAGGCTGTGACTCGCGAGCGATCTTTCTCCCGTGAAGCCTGAATGGCAGGTGCAGGGAACCTGAGAACGCACCGACAGAGCGGCAACGGGCGATCTCTTCAGACGCACTCATCACCGTTTCACATTCACGGTGTCAACCGCCCGATTCACACCGGCATGCTGCATGGTTTATGAGCAAGCCGCTGTCCAGAGCCTGCGTCGTCGACAACGCATCCAGGGTCCATTCACGCCAACACCGCCGCATGTTCACTCCCGACGAGCCAGCCGCGCGTATTCGCACTTCCCGAGTGTGCCGTTCCTGGATCGCCGTTCACCGGGATCAGCTGCGGTAGAATTTGGGACCGAAGACGCCCAGCAGGATCATGGCGGCGCCGCTGATCCAGCAGAAGAAGGCGTAGTCTTCCTGCTGGCGGCTGGAGTCATAGTTCAGCTGGTCCCATTTCAGGGCGGCTGCGAGTTCGGTGAGTTCCCGCAGCTGCAGGTACTGGAACAGCCACGGCGCCAGAATCAGGAATGTGCCACAGATAATCAGTGTTACGGAAACAGCGGGTTTCATGGTGGTGACTCTCTGCGGTTGTCTGCCTATGGGGCCTGGATCACGGTGGTACTGCCATCGCCGGCGGCAAGGATAATCCGGCGTCCGTCCGGGGAATACCGAGCGGTGTTGCCAATCCGCCCGATTTGCTGCTGGTGGATCGGTGAACCATCGGCGGTGGACCACGTTTTCAGTTGTCCGGCATAACCATACGACAGCACGCGACTGCCATCGGGGTTGAAGGCCACAGAGTGTATATAATCAGTATGTCCGGTCATGCTGCGGACTTCGCTGCCGGTGATCAGGTCCAGCAGATGCACTTTGCGGTCTGCTCCGGCAGCGGCGATCAGGCCACCGTCTGGGTGGATTGCCACCGAGTACATGGTGGTTTCCCATGCTGCCAGCTGTTTCAGCTGGCGGCCGCCGACGATGTCCCAAAGTCGGAGCGTGCCATCGGCGCCAGAGGAGACGACGAAGGTTTCATCGGGGCTGAGGGCCACGGAGTGGACCGCGCCGCGGTGCCCTGTGAGCGAAAATTTCTGCTGGCCTGTGCCATTGTCCCAGACACGCACGGTCTGATCGACACTGCAGGAAACAACGATGCTGCCATCCTTAGACACGGCCGTGCCGTAAACGGGTCCGCCATGGGCGAACTGGCGGCGTTGTTCGGGGCCGGCACAGGTCCATTCGTCCAGCCGGCCGCTGGCGAGTGCTGTGAGCAGTCGGCGGGCGTCCGGACTGAACTGCAGACGCTGGACGGGGGCTTCACAGACGGTTGTCTGGTGCAGAATAAATTCCACCGGCGGCTGCGTATTGGGAAGCGGCGGGCCGTAGATCAGCACCTGTTCGGCGGATGCGGCTGCGAGGCGACGATTGTCGGGGCTCCATGCCAGCTGGTTGACGGTGCGTTCGCCGGGCAGGACCTGCAGGGGCTTTTCGGCTTCGTTGATATTCCAGATGCGAATTTCGCCGCCTTCCAGACCGGCCGCGATTCGCTGGTTGTCCGGGCGCACGGCGATGGATCGGGCGGGGCGACTGTCGGTCTGCCATGAGCGTTCCACAGCTCCGCTGGTGGCGTTCACCAGTTGCACCGCACCGGCAGTTGTGAGGATCAGGAACTGGGCACCAGCATTGATCGGGATTGCGGTGAGGATGGGTTCGGTCGCGAGCGGCTGGACGCGGATGATGGAGGTTTTGCGAGTGCGGAGTTGGCGGTCGTCACCGGCTGAAAGCAGTGTGAGATTATCGGGCAGATACCGCACGGCAGCTGTGGGCATGTTGGGAGCGTGATCAGCCTGGGTTTCCAGCAGCAGGCCGGTGGTGGTGTCGTAGACTCGCAGAGCGCCGTCGGCAGCGGCGATGGCGAGGCGCGCTCCGTCAGCGGTGAACGCCAGGCTGCGGGGAGCGGCCGGCGGGCGAATTTCGGGCAGTGCCGTGCCGTCGGACTTCCAGACGCTGACAGCGCCATCGGCTCTGGCTGCTGCCACGACGCCACCGTTTCCGGCGAGGGCCAGACTGGTGACGGGGGCAGTGGTTTCGATGGTGCGCAGGGGATCACCACCCAGCAGCGGGCGGAGCTGCACTTTGCCGGACATACCGGCGGACCAGAGCTGGTTTTGATCGGCCGCCGGACTGAGCTGCAGCGGGCCCTCGCTGGCGGTGTCCTGCAGGGCCAGCAGGCTGCGGGTGAGCAGTATGGCTTCGGGTGACGCTTCACCGCAGGCCGCGACTGTGCCGTGGTCAGTGCCGTTCCAGTCAGCCCAGTGTGTGGCGCTGGTGGTGGCGATTTCTTCAAGCAGCCGGCCGCTGTCTGCGGCGATTACGCGAATACGGGACTGGCCGTCAGCGATCAGCAGCTGCGTGGCTTCGCGATTCCAGCGGGCTGAACGCAGGCCCTGGATGGCCGGAAGCGAATGCAGCAGCCCAAGATCGGGGCCGAGGATGTGCAGGATGCCGGTGTCGGTCCAGGCGGCGAAGATTTCGCCTTTTTTGCCCGCCTGAAGTCCCTTCAGGGGACCGCCCGGAGAGCCCGTGGTGGCGGTGATCTGTCCGTTCCATCCCAGCCGGTGCAGTCGTGCTCCGGAGGCTGTGGTGGCAGCGAGGCCCTGGTCGCCGGCAAGTCGCTGCAGACGGACGATCTGGTCGGCGTCCGGGGCGGCGAGCTCCCATTCGGGTTTGAGTCGTTCGGCATCGGTGGCCGGGAGCTGTTTGGGGAACGGGAGCTTCCAGCGGCGGAGCATGCCGTCGGCCCCGGAGGTGACGAGGCCGGCGCCATCGGGGGTGAATTCAAGGCTGTGCACGGCCCCCTGATGGGCCGGGATTAGTCCCTCGAGTGCGCCATTGCTGCTGTTCCAGACGCTCACGACGCCGGTGGCATCACCAGTGGCCGTCAGAGCATCGTCAGGACGCGGGGCAGCGCAGGTGACGGGTTGCTGATGGGTGGCCGGCTGACCGGCAGGGTTGCCGGCTGCATCGCGGAAGCGGAGCGTTTTGTCGTCGGACCAGGTGGCAGTCCAGGCACCGCTGGAGGCAGCGATCAGGCCGCGAATGACGGCCGCGTGGCCCTGGAGTGGTTTGGGGGCGACCGGGAGCTTCCAGACTCGGATTGTGCCATCAGTTCCGGCGCTCAGGATCCGCTGGCTGTCGGCGTGCACGGCGATATCAGTGATGGCTCCGGTGTGCCCAGCCACACGGCCGGTCTGCACTGCGTCGCCGAGATTAAGGATCCGAATTTCACCCGCTGGAGTGCCCACAGCGAGCCACTGGGCGTTGGGGGCTGGAGCGAGACAGTTCACGTCGTTTCCGGCCGCCGGGAACTCGCGTGTGCGTTCGCCGGTTTGCAGGTTGACAAGCAACGGGGGGCGACCTGTGGCGGCGACGATGGCCAGATTCTGGCCCGGCACGAGTTCACAGTGAACTGCGGCGGCGTCGAGTTTCAGCAGCAGTCGGCCGGGGGCTGCGGGCAGCTGCCACGACCGCAGCAGATTGTCGTCCCCCACGGACAGCAGCTGCTGGTTGCCCTGGGCAAACAGCAGCTGACCAACGCGACCGGAGTGGCCGATGAGCTTCGCCAGAGGCTCATCGAGGTCCGGCGACCAGAGGCAGATTGCGCCGGCCGCATCGGCCGATGCAAAGCCTCCGGAGTCGCTTCTCCAGGCCACAGCGGAACCTTCCGCGGTGTGCCCAGAGCGACTCACCGCCACGGCTGCGGTCGTGAGCGGGAATGTGCGGACTGCCCCGGACGCGGCTGTGGAAAGCACTGAAAAGCCGTCGGGGGCGAGGGCGAGGCTGGTGATCAGCGGGCCGGCTTCCGTGTGGCGTTTGATCGGCAGCCGCAGGGGCAGATCCCAGACGCGAACGGAGTTATCCTGGGCGCCGGTTACGAGGGTCTGTCCGTCCGCGCTGACGGCGAGTGTGTAAATCGGACCGGTGTGCTGGGTGAAGGTCTGGAGTACGCGGCCGGAGGTCACGTCCCAGAAGAGCACTCGCTGATCGCTGCCGACCGTCACGGCCCGCGAATCATCGGTCACGAAACCGGCGGCCATCACCGCGC
The DNA here is from genome assembly GCA_041161565.1 of Planctomycetota bacterium. Classification (GTDB taxonomy): domain Bacteria; phylum Planctomycetota; class Planctomycetia; order Planctomycetales; family Planctomycetaceae; genus SXXK01. Next base: position 16,532 of record JBEAUF010000234.1, read on the forward strand.
CGGCATGTTCGCCAAGCACCACGGGCTGCTGAGCCATTGCGGTGGGGAGAGCGAGGAAGATGACGAGCAGGACACCGAGGCAGCGGACGACGACGGGGAAGCGGAGCATGTCGGCGGGCCTTGTGCGGGGAGGGTGCAGGATTGGAGGCGGGCGTTGAACCACGGAGGCGCGAAGACACTATGGAATTGCCGGGCTATTCTGAAGGACCGGCGGAGGGAACGCAACGCTGGGGCTGGTGTGGCGGCGGGAATTGGGGCGTTGAGTTCAGCTCGCCGGAAGCTCAACGCCGCAGCCCCGCGGCCACGTGAAGACCTGCCTGCCAAACATCTCGCGATTATGCCTCACCGCAGCTGCCAGGCAGCGTTAAAGACGTCGGACCAGACCACGGCAGCTGCGGCCTCGCCAGCATTGCCCTGAGACAGCTGCAGCACACCCACATCACCCAGTCGCGGGAAGAGCCAGGCATTGGATGCTCGAAAATCCCGTTCGCCAAATGTGTGGCCGGTGTTCAACACGATATACTTCGAGCGATTGAAGGGATTTGGGAAAATCAGGCACAGACCATGGCTGGCGGCCGGCCACGACTGGCTGCCAATGGTGATCTGTTCGCTGTTCCACGCAAACGGCAGCTTTGCAGCAACCCGGCCGTCAACGGGCGGCAGGCTGGCAGCTGCGGCTGACAATTGAGCTGCATCAGACGATCCCCCGGGGCGGGCTGCGAGGAGATTGCGAAGCAGCAGATTGGAGCCGGGATCACCGAAGAGTATGAGATGACTGCGCGAGAGCATGTCGGCTGTGACATCCACGTCATTCACGACCTGCACGTCGCCCCGCATCCACCGTGCAAACTCTTCGCGGAAAACTTCCAGCTGCCGTTCTGACCATGCGGCCGGGAGCGGATGCAGTGGCTGGCCTGTTCCCCGCACGCAGATAAAGGACGACATGAACGCATCATCGATCGGACCCTGCAGACCGGGGCGTTTCATGATTTCCGGGTTGCGAGAGATGTTGCGGGATTCCTGATAGTCGACCACTTCCCACGCGTCTGCGATCCTGCGGTACCAGACTTCGGGGAGCAGTTCGCCGGCGGCGGCGCGGCATTCGAGCAGTGTGCCGTCGATCTGCACCTGTTCCGCGATGTCGCGGGCCAGCGTCAGCAGTGACACATTTGCCGTGCGTATCTGCATTGTGCCGGAACCGTCGCGCTCGGTTTCCACGGTCGCTGGCTTGTTCGTTTCCGGGATTTCAACAATGGCCAGCCAGTCACAGCGGTTGTATTTCAGGGTGCGGGTGGTGAAGCGAATGCGGTCCCGAGTGCCGAACTTAGGGCGGCCGGTCTGCACGTTGGCCGCGTGAAAGGCCATGAATTCGCTGCGGCTGGCTGGATCAAAAGCGTGGCCCATGTCCTTTCCGATAATCAGTTTCAGCGGCACCTGCAGTTTTTCAGCGGCCTGCTGCATAGTGGTACCCGCCAGCAGCTGCGGGTCCTTTTCGCCCCCGTAGCCCACAAACGGAACGTTGGCAAGGTTGAGCGCCCAGGGGACTGCGTCGTAGATTCCCAGAGTTTCGTGCTGGGCAAACGGAAGCCGATCGGTGGGCGATTCGGGATTCTTTTTCTGGTAGGCGTAGAAGTCGACGAATCCGGCCCCGGCACCCACGGAACACCACAGGTGGGGATGATGCAGGCCCAGATGCCATGCACCCGCACCCCCCATCGAAAACCCGTGCAGCACAACGCGGTCTTCATCAATCCGAAAACGCTGCCGAACTGCCGCCAAAGCCTCGAAAACATCGGTTTCGCCGGCCCAGCGATAGGCGTTGTTGCCGCGACCGTACACGTCCAGCTGAATCCAGTCTCCTGGTCGCTCGTCCTTTGATGCCCCCGGGCCACGTCCATCCATCCGGGAAATGAAATTCACCTCGTTCATGTCGTCGGCACGCCCGTGAAGCACAACATAGAGCGGCCAGCGGCGAGAACCGGCCGGATCCAGTCCGGCTGGCAGCGTAACCGCGTAAGGCTGAACACTGCCGTCGATGGAACTGACATAACCGCGGATCGACGTGCCTTCGCGAAGATGCCAGTCCGGCTGACCCGCCTGCAGACGCTCAACACGCCGACGACCCTCGGCGAGCACCTTTCGCAGCTGATCGAGCGATGCCGGTTTGGGAAACTCGCGGAACCGCAGCATCCATGCGGCCGCTTTTTCGTAAACCCGAGCATCAGCGAGAAGCGCTTCGCCCTGGGCAGACTGAAGTTCGGTGCGTGTGATGAGTGCGTCGAGGGCGGCGCGGAGCGCGGCACTCTCGTTCTCGAGGGCCGCGAGGATGTCGGCGGCAGGGACGGCCGATGCGGGGGGCGTCTGAGCGGCCGCGGGAGGCTGCTGCCCGGCAAACAGCAGCAGCTGCAGGCAGAGCATGACGCAGCGGAGTACAGGCAGCGGCACAGGCCGCTGGCGAATGCAGGGAAGGCAGAATGCTCGCATGCGATTGCCAGTTTTGATGCGGGAGGAAAAAGATGGGAACTCTGTGACACAGTCTCCCCGATCAGCTCGCTGTGGGCAAGTGGGGCGACCGGTGCCCGGTTTGATGCAGCGGTCGGAACCAAGGCGAAGAGAGCATTGCGGCTTATCGCGTTCCCATCACCTGAGCGGAGGGCGGGAGCCCGATGGCATTGGCTTTCTGGCAAGACGCAGTGCCCGGGATGGTGAAACGGCCCTGGGATGGTGTTCCTTTTCAACCACAGAGTACACAGAGTTGCACAGAGAAACACAGGGAATTCAGCACTCGTGTTAACAAGACGCGTGCAGGAGAAATGGGTGTAAATGCACTCTGGGTTTTGTTGTTTTCGCCATCCCAGCTTCGCTCTCCCAGGTCTTCA
>JBEAUF010000263.1:0-11909 GCA_041161565.1 Planctomycetota bacterium
GCGTGCCCGCGCGGGCAACACCGCAGCCGGAGCTCACCAGGGCCGCACCGGCCGATTGACATCGGCCGCACGCCACACTGCGTTTTCGTGACTCGATCCGGCCGTGGGATTTCAACTGGCAAGCGGGACTGAAACCTCCCAATTTGCTCTTGTTTACATCGTTTCGCCCTCCCGGCACTGCGTCGTGCCAGAAAGCCAATGCCATTGGGCTGCCGCACTGCGGCTCATGTTGTCATTGCGTTTTCGTCTGGTTTTCACCGCGTCACCGGCGGCTGCGGGAATTACCACGGCCAGTCGAAGGCGATATCCAGTGCCGGCGACGAATGCGTCAGGCTGCCGACGCTGATCCGATCAACACCGGTCTCTGCAATCCCGTGTACGGTTTGCAGCGTGACCCCGCCGGATGCTTCGAGCCGCGTTCCGGGTGCCAGCTGGTTTCGCAGCGCGACGGCCTCGCGGAGCTGTTCGCAGGACATATTGTCGAGCAGCACCAGTTCGGGATGTTCGGAGAGCGCATCCTGCAGTTGTTCAAGTGTGTCCACTTCGATTTCAACCGGCACGGCCAGTCGTCGTTCACGCAGAAAATCACGGGCGGCCTTGACGGCACCGGCGCAGGAACTGGAGCCACGGGCGGCGAGGTGATTGTCCTTGATGAGCATTCCGTCATGGAGCCCGATCCGATGATTGAAACCGCCACCGCAACGGACCGCGTATTTCTGCAGCAGGCGGTAACCCGGGAGTGTTTTGCGGGTATCGAGGATCTGTGCGGAGGTGCCGCGGACGGCGCGGACGAATTCAGCTGTGCGAGTGGCGATGCCGCTGAGGTGCGTGAGGAAGTTGAGCACCGTGCGTTCGCCGGTGAGCAGTGTGCGGACGGGACCGTGGATTTCAGCAGCCACGCTGCCCGCGCTGACAGCATCGCCATCCTGCAGGAAAACTTCGCAACGCACGTGCCCGGGAAGCAGACGAAAAACCAGCGGCAGCACTCCCAGCCCGGCAATCACTCCAGGCTGACGCACCACAATACGCACGGCAGCAGACAGGTGTTCCGGGATGGTCGCCTGAGAAGTCAGGTCACCCACATCCAGCAGGTCCTCACGCAGTGATAGTTCGGCGAGATGGGCGGCGGCTGCGGCGGTTTCGGCGTCGAATTGGTGGGGCATGGAGATGGCCGTCAGGAGGGCAGCACGGAGAGCAGCGGTGCGGACTCAGCAGGCCGGGCAGCAGAAACGCCACCGTCGATGTATTCGTAAAACACATTTCGCTGACGCGGGATATAACCGGCATTCTCAATGCAGCGGCGAATGGTGTCCACTGTCAGATGATGCACGGTGCCCGCCTGTGAGACCACATTTTCCTCAATCATCAGACTGCCCATGTCGTTGGCACCGAAGAGCAGGGCCAGCTGGCCGACTTTTTCGCCCTGGGTGACCCACGAGGACTGGATGTTGGGCACGTTGTCGAGGTACAGCCGACTGACAGCCTGGGTCTTGAGGTATTCAAACGCACCAGCCGGCGGGATGTGGGCCATGTCGGTGTGGTCCGGCTGGAAAGTCCAGCAGATGAACGCCGTAAATCCTCCGGTTTCATCCTGCAGCTGTCGAATTCGCTCCAGATGTTCGATACGCTCGGCCAGAGTTTCCACGTGGCCGAACATCATGGTGGCGGATGAACGACCTCCGAGCTGATGCCAGACCCGCATGACGTTCAACCAGTCTTCGGTGAGCACCTTGCCACGGGTGATGGCACTGCGCACACGGTCCACCAGGATCTCACCGCCACCTCCGGGAAGACTGCCGAGGCCGGCCGTCTGCAGACGCTCGAGCACCGTGCGGAGCGGCAGATGACTGATCTTGGTGAAATGGTGGATTTCCGGAGGACTGAAGCCGTGGATGTTGACGTTGGGAAAGTGGCTGCGGAGCGTGCGCAGCATGTCTTCGTACCATTCCAGCGGCAGCTTCGGGTGCAGACCACCCTGCAGCAGAATCTGATCGCCTCCAAGAGCGACGGTTTCTTCGATCTTCTTCAACAGCACATCCATCGGCAGCACGTAGACGTCCGGATGATTGGGTGGCCGATAGAACGCACAGAAATCACACACCGCAGTGCAGGCGTTCGTGTAATTAATGTTGCGATCGATGTTGTAAGTCCGGTACGGCTCGGGATGCAGTCGTCTGGTCACCGCATCAGCGGCAGCGCCGATGGCGGTCAAATCGTGGGACTGAAGCAGGGCAAGGCCTTCAGCCGGAGTCAGGCGGACGCCGGCAACGGCCTTGTCAAGCAGTGACGAGATCTCTGAAGCTGAGTTCGACATCGGGGTTCACCAGGTGATGCTGAGCCGCCAGCTCGCAAAACAGCCGCAGGCCGCTGCGTTCGGCGGAAGTCAGATGATAGTGCAGGTTTTTCGTGAGGTAACGCTGAGCAGTGCTTTCAGAAAGTCCCAGCCGCGGCGCTTCGCTGCGGGCGATCGCGGGGATGTCTTCGATACCGAGGTCCCGAGCCTGGGACAGGGCTTCGTCAAGACCATCGGTGCAGGTGTCTCGACGAGTCACCCACATGGCGAACACGAAAGGCAGCCCCGTCCATTCATACCAGAACTGGCCGAGGTCAATAACTCGCACAAACCGTTCAGCCGGCGGATGCATGGCCCGGTCACCGATGAGCAGTACAGCGTCGGCGGACGTGTCAGCCGTGGTGCATTCCAGCGGCAGTGGAGTGGATTCGGGGAACACGCCAAAGTGCTCGGCAAGGATCACACGAGTCAGCGCGGCGCTGGTGCGGGAACCTTCGTCCAGAGCCAGTGTGCGAATATCGCCGGGATGCACGCGGCAGTAAAGCCGAACACTGAGCACTTCACCGCGAGCGGCCACGCAGGCGTCGGAAATCACTTCGTAGCCCGGACGCCGGAAGTATTCGACAGAAGGAATCAGAGCCGCGTCCAGCAACCCATTGCCAAGCTGATCGGCCAGCCGACTGGGATAATCCAGATTGATGGATGCAGACGGCAGGAGTCGGCCGAGGTGCTGCACGAGCGGGCGCGAATTCAAATACGTCACCGCGCCAATGCGTGGTGTTCCGAAACGGGAAGAAGGCAGGTAGTCTGGAAGACGAGTCATGACGGTCACCGATGAATTTCGTGCAGCCGAAGCGGAATTATACAACCGCCCGGCAAACGCTCAAATCCACGTTCCACACCGAAAAACCGTAGGGAAATTAACGAGCCAGGCAGCCGCGATGGCCGGTCGAGGGCAATTTGGCGGTGCAATTCACCCGCATTTATGGCTGTTGTTGTCGGGAATTTGAGCGGGGTGGGTGAATTTTTATTGATTCGCGCTGAATTCGTGATCCACGCAAATGTTGATGGGGAGAGATCCCTGGCTGCGATTCAAGCTGGCAGGGCCGGGTCAAACAGCGCGGAGCAGGAGCATCGGAAGCCGCTGGATAGCAGTGCTGTGGCCTCGAGGTTCTGTGAAACCGGGCTCATGAGCGGGGGAAATTGCCCCCCCACCCCCGCTCACCCCTGCGTTCGCGGTTCGAATTTGTTTTGCCGAACATAATCAGTAATGCCGTCGCTGCGCGCATCTGCAGGGAGTATTGCAGGACTGGAGCTGCCGCCCGATCGCTCAGGAGTGCGGCCGGGAATGACGGCTTTGCAGGATCTCCGTGACCACTCTGGCCGGTTCCACGCCTGTCAGGCGGAAGTCCAGTCCCTGGTGGCGGAAGCTGAGCCGTTGATGATCGAAGCCCAGCAGTTGCAGGACGGTGGCGTGCAGGTCTCGGACGTGGACGGGGTGTTCGGCGACATTGTAGCTGAAGTCATCGGTCGCGCCGAAGGTGATGCCTGGACGAATGCCGCCGCCGGCCAGCCAGATGCTGAAGCAGCGGGGGTGATGGTCGCGTCCCGCTTCGATGCTGTCCCATTGTCCCTGGCCCGCCACGCCGCGGCCGAATTCGCCGCCCCAGATGACGAGTGTGTCATCGAGCAGACCGCGGCGTTTAAGGTCCAGTACGAGTGCGGCGCTGGCCTGGTCGGTGTCGCGGCAGCGGGCGGTGCACCACGATGGCAGACGACTGTGATGATCCCAGTCCGGATGAAACAGCTGCACAAAGCGTACGCCGCGTTCGGCCAGTCGCCGGGCGAGGATACAGTTGGCTGCATAACTGCCGGGGCGGCGTGAATCCGGGCCGTAAAGCCGGAAAACCTCTTCCGGCTCATCGCTCAGATCCACCAGCTCGGGAACACTGGTCTGCATTTGCCACGCCATTTCGTATTGCCGGATGCGAGTACCGATTTCGGGGTCGCCGGTGGCTTCGAGATGGGCGTGGTTGAGTTCCGCGAGTCCGTCGAGCATGCCGCGGCGCAGGTTTCGCGGGAGTCCATCGGGGTCACGCAGATACAGCACAGGCTCGCGGGAACTGCGCAGCTTGACTCCCTGATACCGTGACGGCAGAAACCCGCTGCCCCAGTAATGGTCATACAATGGCTGATCACTGGGCCGCTGCATCTTTGAAATCAGAACGATATATTCCGGAAGACTCGCGTTTTCGCTGCCCAATCCATAACTGGTCCACGCACCGATGCTGGGGCGGCCCGGCAGTTGATGTCCCGTCAGAAATCTGGTCATTGCCGGTGCGTGATTGATCTCTTCTGTGTACATCGAACGAACGAGGCAAAGCTCATCGGCCACCTGCTGCAGATGCGGCAGCCATTCGCCGATTTCGGTGCCGCTCTGCCCGCAGCGTGAGAATCGCACTCGGGACGGCATGATCAGCTGTTTCTGACCGGAAGTCATTGTTGTGAGTCGCTGACCCTGACGCACGGATTCAGGCAGTTCTGTACCAGCCCAGCGAAGCAGACCGGGTTTGGGATCGAACAGCTCCAGCTGTGAAGGGCCCCCGGACTGGGTCAGGAAGATCACTCGCCGCGCTCTGGGTGCGTGATGGGGCTGGTGTGCTGCAGTGGTTGTGCCCTGCAATTGTGCCAGTGCGGCGGTGATCAGAGGCAGACCCATGCCCTGCTGCAACAGCAGCCGGCGGGAGAGCGTGGTTTGTGCGGCGAGTTCATTCATGGGTGACGGCCTCATCGAGGTTCAGCAGCAGGCTGGCAACGACGGTATGGGCTGCCCTGCTGGCGAGCTCTTCCGTGGATGTTGCCGCATCCACGACGTTCTGGCCCCGCTGCAGAAACAGCCGTGCCTCATCCGCATGTCCCCGATAAAACTCAATCGCCCGATCGCGTTCGCGACCAAGAATGCGACGTTCGTCGGCGGTTGGGGGTCGGGAAAGAATCCGCAGGGACAGATCTGCTATGGGATCTGATTGTTGCAGCGCTGCTGCAGCTGCCGCCTGGGCTGCATCGAGAAAGTTTTCGTCATTCAGCAGTGTTAATGCCTGCAGCGGCGTGTTGGTGCGGACCGCACGTACTTCGCATGTGCGGCGCTGCGCTGTATCGAACAGAAATGTCGGAGCAATGCTCCGACGCCAGAACGCGTATACTGTCCTCCGATACTGTGCCGGACCGTCACTTGGAACCCACGTGAACCGCCCCATGAAGTTTTCTTCCCACACTCCCGGCGGTTGATAAGGACGCACCGGAGGTCCTCCGAGTGCGGGATTGAGCAGTCCGGAAGCGCGGAGTGCTGCATCACGAAGCATCCATGCCGACAGGCGAAATCGAGCTCCGCGTGCCAACAGCCGATTCTCAGGGTCACGCGTCAGCAGCTCGGGTGTCACCACAGAACTGCGGCGATACGTCGCGCTGGTCACGATCAGTCGCAGCATGTGGCGAATGTCCCAGCCGCTCTCCATGCATTCCACCGCCATCCAGTCCAGCAGTTGCGGATGTTCGGGCCGCTCACCCTGCAGCCCAAAGTCCTCCTGCGTCCGCACGAGCCCGGTACCGAAGCACAGCTGCCAGAGGTGATTGACCAGCACGCGAGCCGTCAGGGGATGTTCACGGGCCGTGAGCCAGCGCGCCAGGTCCAGTCGCGTCAGTGAGGTGCCCTCGAGCGGGGCGATCTGCGACAGACCACCACGCCGGACCTGTTCCCCATGCTGATCCCAGACACCTCGCTGCAGCACGAACGTTGGTCGGGGTTCGCTGCGTTCCGCCAGTACCATCACGTCGACCTTCCGCGCCGCCTCAACTTCCTTCAGTTGTGCCATGGCGCGGTCCAGTGCCTGCCGGGCCTGCTGATACGGCGCGTGGTCGGCAAGGAACTGTTCGAAGAGTCTCTCGCGGAGCTGGTCACCGGGAAGCTGATCTGTCGGCAGTCCAGCCAGCTCCTCCAGCGGCGCGGGGCCCACGGAGCTCACTGCCGGCCCCGGCTGATCGGTGGCCAGCAGTCGAAAGCGACCAAGGTTTGCATCGCCGTCTGTTGAACGCTGCCGCAGCTCGATGATCAGTTCCTCTTCGGACTGAAGCACCAGCGGCTCTGCGAATGCCAGCACGGCAAAGTGCGGCTGAATGTCCGGGGCGCCGCGGGTGGTCCAGCCGTTACGGGGGTCGTCGTCCAGTATCCCGCGGATATCACCGTAGGCTCGAGCTTCCTTCTGGTCCGGAGAAAAATCGGCGGTCGCGCTGCGGATGGCAATATCCCGAACCTGGCTGATGCCGCGGCGCCGGACCTGTACTTTCACATCCGTCAGGATGAATTCGCCGGAAACGCCCCGAGTGAATCGCCCGCCGGTGTGGGTAGTATGCGGTAAAACCTCCAGCCGCACTCCCGTCACCCGCGACAACGGCACTCCGGCAATCAGGCGATAGTCGTCCTGACGCGGATGCGGACCACTCGCCTGAATGGTCCCGTCTGCTGCCTGGTTCAGGAGCGTGCCTTCGGTGGATTCGGCAGTGCCGATGAGCGGCTGCCAGGCAGTGAAGCCTCTGGCGACTTCAGTGCGGCGGGTGCTGAGCCATTCCCCGAAGGGTACTCGAGCAGACTTGCGAGCTGTCGCAGCCAGGGCCTCGCGGTCCGCTGTCAGCTGCTTCGCCTCCACCACGGCACGCTCCACCCGAGGCGAACTCCACGAGAGATACGGCTTTGCCGCCTTGCCCGCTTTGCCGTCCTCGTCGATGCTGTTGAAGAAGGCTGTCAAGCCATAGTACTCCGCCTGTGAAATCGGATCGAATTTGTGCGAATGGCATTGACAGCAGCCCAGAGTGAGTCCCAGAAACGCGGTGCCCATCGTGTTCACACGATCCAGCACATAATCCACTCGTGATTCCTCCGGATCGCGACCGCCTTCACCATTTGTCATGTGATTGCGGTGAAAACACGTCGCCAGAACCTGTTCCGGCCTGGCCCCCGGCAGCAGGTCACCGGCGAATTGTTCGAGAGTGAACTGATCGAATGGCTGATTGGAATTGAAGGCATCAATCACCCAGTCGCGCCACGGCCAGTTGTCTCTGGAGGCATCCGACTGGAAGCCATCCGTATCGGAGTAGCGGGCCACATCCAGCCACCACATGGCCATACGCTCACCAAAGTGCGGTGACTTCAGCAGCCGGTCAACATGGGTTTCGTAAGCATCAACAGAAGCCAGCTCTTCGGGTGTGGGCGGAAGGCCGGTGAGATCGAAGGAAACTCTTCTGAGCAGGGTGTGGCGGGGAGCTTCCGGAGCGGGCTGCAGCCCTTCCTGCTGCAACCGCTGATTGATCAGCGCGTCGATGGGGTGCTGATTATCAGGCAAAGGGACTTTAACCGGCGGTTCGAAGGCCCAGTGTTTGCCCCAGGGAGCTCCGGCGGCGATCCAGCGTTCAAGCAGCGCGGTTTGTTCCGGTGTCAGTGGTTTGCTGTGCGAGTCCGGTGGCGGCATGAGTTCTTCAGGATCGTCGGAACGCACGCGTCGGAGCAGCTCACTGCCATCAGGGCGCCCCGGGACGATGGCGGACAGCACGGCGCCTTCACGTGTGTCCAGTCGCAGATCAGCTTTTCGTTGATCGGGGTCGGGGCCGTGGCAGGCGAAGCATTTTTCGGAAAGCAGCGGCAGGATATCCCGGCTGAAGACCGGTTCATCACTGCACGCAGCCGTTGAACCTGTCAGCAGAACTCCGAGAATCATGCACAGTATTCGCATGTCAGCCTCTGTTATCCGCAGACACTCGCGAGGCGATGGCATTCAGATCCACAATCGCCGCGCGATCACCTGCTTCCCGCACCAGCTCGCAAATCAGCTCAATCGCCCGGAATTCCGGGTCCACCACATACAAACACGAAGGATGCGCCAGAAAGTCAAATACGGCACCGTTGTCGATCGTCCACTGCACACACTGGCGGATGGATTTGAGGAACCAGTCGAGCTGCCAGCGGCCGGTGCGAAAAGCGCCAATGTCGCTGATCGGACTCATCGGCACCTCAATCAGCCCGTCCGGATAGGCAAAAGGCTGTGCCAGCTTCTGGGCGTCCAGAATTCCCTGCAGCACAGCGTCACTCGGTTCCTGCATCGGTTGAGTATTCGGATGTGCCGGATAGAGACTGCTCACCCACGTATATCCCAGCTCCTGCAGCATCGCCCGAATGGCGGGGTGCTGCCGTAGTCCGTCACTGAAGCCGCCGGGTGTGCGAAACCCCGAAGGCTGCAGTCCCAGACGTGACTGCATGGCCTCACTTGCCAGCCGGATGTTCTCCCGTATGGCCTCCTGCACGGGCATTCCCCGCAACAGCCACGGGGCGCGCTGAAAACGAAACTGCAGGTCCTCAGGGCGAGTGGCCAGCAGATTCACGTGATCATAGGTGTGATTGCCGATCGGATGGCCGGCCGCTGACAGCTCCTTCAGCCAGCTCACGTCGGGCTGCTCAAGCACTCGGCCAACGGCGAAAAAATGCAGCACTCCGCCGGCTGCCTTCACCCGCCTCGCCGCTTCCACGGAATACTGCCTGGTTTCTTCGTTGAGGTTGCCCTTTTCGTAATCCCAGTGCGTGGCATCCCAGACCGGAAAGTTGCGGCTCATTTCCAGATCCAGCGTGATGGCGATCTGCGCGGCACGCGAGTCCGGGGCCGCGGCTGTTGCGGCTACAGTCTTTCCAGCACTGAAGCGGGAAGACAGTGCGGCAGCGGCAGCAGTCTGGAGCAGGTGGCGGCGCGTGAGTCGTCCATCAGGATGCATCGGTTATTCCGCCTTCTCAGTCTGCACCCACGACACCTGTGTGATCAGCTGGTTGAGTGCCGCATAGGAGATCGAAGCATTCACGGCGAAGCGTGGTGACGTGTTCGAGGGGAACGTGGCCAGCGAGGCATCGGCCACAAGGAACACATTGAAGTCCTTTGAGAGGTTTTCATAGCCGGCGGTGGTGCGGCAGTAGCACATGTCGGTGGCATAGCCGGTCAGCAGCACATGCCTTACTCCGTGCTGCTGCAGAAAATCACGCAGCGGCGGATAGCCCTCGTCGTCGAAGATCACCACGTCGCTGGGCTGCACAGTGACGGAATCACTGACGGGAATGGGCAGCTTCCAGAATCCTTCGCCGTTGAATCGGGCACCGGCATCAAGTCCCGGGAACTGGCGGAAGTAGTCGGCCACAGGCAGACGCGGGTTCAGAGTCAGTTCGGTGGGCAGAGTCTGGCCGGTGTAATTGAAGTCTGCCAGCACCTTTCGCAGTTGCTTTTCGCCGGTCGCCCGCTCTTCCGCCGTGGGCGTTTTTCTGAAGGACCGATAAACCTGGGTGCGAATGGCATCGGCAGGCCCGGGAAGGCTGTACATCACGAACGCGGCCTTGTCCCGCAGCCGTTTCAGGAAGGGATCAATGACCTGTTTTGTGTGCCGGGCCGCGAGTGCATTCTTTTCGGGCGTGCAGAAGTCAGCAACACCGGCCGGCTGCGGTGACTTCCAGCCCCAGCTGTCGTCGATGGCCCATGGGTGCACCATGATGATGGCGGTCTCGCGGGCGAGCAGATGATTGGGCATTTCGATGATGCCACGCGCGTTGTAGGAAAATCGCCATGCTCGGACATGCAGATCCGCACCTTCGTCTGCGACGATGGCCGGAGCTTCAAAATGCGCCTGTTCGATGATCGGTTCAAAGAATTCCGGGAAATCCGCCAGCAGCGGCCGGGGATTAGTGATCCGCTGCAGCCGGTTTTCGTAAGTTCGCGATGCCTGGGTGGGGCTGTCCTGAGCGATCACAGCACCGCGTGGGGCCAGGAGTCCGCAGATGATCAGCAGCCCAGCAATGGGACGGATGCCGGAGGAACGGAGCTGTTGCATGGTGGGATCCTTGCGAACACGAGGCACAGAGACTGGGCGCGGAATCCGTATAATTCAGAGTGCCACCGATGTCAATTAGCAGGTGGGAGGGCGACTGGCAGCGACTTGTGAAAATCTCAACCCTCACACAAGGGATTGTTTTCGGAACGACATTGTGATCCACTACAAAACGTCATGCCACAATCACATGTCAGTATTGGGAAATTCTATGGCTACTCCACTCGAACTGATTCAACAGGATGGCGACCTTCTTGAGCGAGCAATGTTCGCCGCCGAAAAATTCGCTGAAGCCTTTGACCTATATCCGACAGTCTGGGCGATTTACATTCGCGACAATCGCAAGCCCGGATGCATGACATTGGCGAATGCCGATTGGATTCGATTTGCCGAACGCCACTATTCATGCATAGGTAACCGTTCACAGCTTCAGATTGGTCTTTGAAAATTCACGAGAATCAGCGATACCTCGTCCATGACACGGATGTCGGAAATACCGCTGGAATTGTTGGATGAGATGACGCCTGCAGTGCGGGCGTTTGTCGAAGCGCTGTGCGCACGGATCCGGGAGCAGGATCAAATTATCGCGACACAGCAAAAGCGAATCGAGGAACTCGAGCGCCGACTTGGAATGAACTCGGGCAATTCGTCGCTGCCACCGTCGAGTAACAGACCGGGACAGCAGCCTGTGAGCACAGCGAAGCCAAAATCCAAGCGCAAACGCGGAGGTCAGGCTGGACATGTGAAACGGACTCGCTCTCTGATTCCGACGGAAGCGTGTGACCGGGTGGTACATCATCGCCCCGGGGCGTGCAGTGATTGCGGTGCGAAACTCAGCGGTGACGACCCGAATCCCAAACGCCATCAGATCACGGACCTCCCACCGGTTAAGCCGATTGTCACGGAACACCAGATCCATACGCTTCAGTGTCCGGATTGCGGGCATTGCTGTTGAGGACAACTGCCAGCGACCGTGCCACGCGGGTGCTTTGGGCCTGGAGTCGTGGCGGTCGTCACACTGCTGAGTAGTTTTGGGAGACTCAGCCAACGAATGATCTCCGGAATACTTCAAGACCTGTACCAGTTGAAAGTAGCTGACGGACAAATCAGCGGTCTGCAGAGCGTCGGGCGCAAGGCTCTCCAGGCGGGATACAACGATATTGTGGCGGACGTTCGAGATTCCGCTGCCCTGAATATCTACGAAACAGGCTGGCGCCGGAACGGCAACAATGCCTGGTTGTGGACCGTCGTTGGGAAGCTGGTGACGTTGTTTGCCGTGCGGCCTTCGCGTTCCCGTAACGACGTTCATCATCTGCTGGGTGATGATTTCAATGGTATTGTGGTCTGCGATCGCTATTCGGCCTACAACCATCTGGCCGATGACTGCCGCCAGTTCTGCTGGGCTCACCTGCTGCGCGACTTTCAGGCAATGATCGATCGCGGTGGTGTTTCTGCCGAAATTGGCACGCGCCTGAAAGAATCCGGGCAAGAACTGATTCACCATTGGAATCGACTGAAGTCGAAGAACATTCAGCGGGCTACGTTCGACCATTACAATCGCAAGCTGCGCAATGAAATCCTCGACGGGCTTCACGACGGTGCTCTTTGCGGCGAGCCGAAGACCGCAGAAACCTGTAGACGTCTGGGTAACGAGTGTTACAGCCTGTTTGTATTTGTGCATCACGAGGGAGTGTCGCCCACCAACAAC
>JBEAUF010000303.1:0-8398 GCA_041161565.1 Planctomycetota bacterium
GGGTGGCAGGGGGCGGGAGTGGACTTCGAGCCGATCACCGACGGCCAGTCGGCGTGCTTCGTCGATACAGAGAATCCCGTTGACGGTCAGGCGGTTGCCGGCGAGCAGATTTCTGGCGGCGGACCAGCTGGTGCCGGGCAGGGCGCTGCGGAGCACAGCCAGCACTGTGCCGACATTCTGGGGAGTAACGACGTGTGTGGAGGAAACCTGGGGCATGAAAACCTTCCGGGTGCTGAGATGCGGATGCGAAGTCTATCGCGGTCGGGCGGAGTCTCAACTGAAGTCTCGCAGCCCGATCATCCACGATCGACCTGGGGTGGCGGGCTGTGGGAAAATCCGCTTCTCCGCGCGATTTACCCGAAACCACCGCTGCCCGAACTTTACAGTGGTGCTAGGATTCCCTACGGAATCCCGAACGACCCACCAAATTCCATGTCAAGCCACAGCAACGCCATGTCGACGCCTCAGCCCGATTCACCGGACGGCTCTGATTTGCCGCGGGAAGATCCCCAACTCCCGTATTCCACAGAAGTGGTGGTGATGACCACATCGCAGGTGGTTTCTGAGACGCCGGATTATCTAAGCATCGAACAGCGACTGGAGCAGGCAGAAGCCGCCAGTGCTCACCATCGTGAGCTTTACCGCCGCTACAAACGCCAACAGCTGCGGAAGTGTGTGATCCTGTTTGTGCTCACCTTTCTCAGCACGTGGTTTGTCGGCAGCCTGTCGTATGCCGTGCCCGTGATGCTGATCCTGTTTGCCCATGAAATGGGCCACTACCTGCAGTCGGTGCGTTACCGGGTCCCCGCATCCCTGCCGTACTTCATTCCCATGCCGCTCACGCCGCTGGGAACCATGGGAGCCGTGATTTTTCAGGGGCGTGGCACAGCCACCAGGCGGCAGATGTTCGACATTGCAGTGTCCGGGCCGCTGGCCGGACTGGCCGTGACCATCCCGGTGCTCTGCGTTGGCCTCAACAACTCCTACTACGCTCCGCTGCCCGCCGGGATCTTTCTGGAGTTTGGTGATCCGCTGATCATTACGTGGCTGATGGAGCTGATTCATGGCCCGCTGCCAGCGGGGCAGGTGATGTTTCTGAACAGCATGGCGTTTGCCGGCTGGGTGGGAGTGCTGCTGACAGCCATCAACCTGCTGCCCGTCGGTCAGCTGGACGGGGGCCACATCGCCTATACACTGCTTGGCCGTCGCGCCCACACGCTGGCCCTGATCACCGTGGGTGCTGCTGCGGGCATGATTATCTTTCAGCAGAACTATTCCTTTGTGCTGCTGGTCGTCCTGATGCTGCTCACCGGCATCAGGCATCCCCCAACAGCCGACGACAGCGAATCACTCGGCTGGTTCCGCCATGTGATTGGCTGGCTGACCCTGAGTTTCCTTGTTGTGGGCCTGACACCCAATCCGATGATGGTGCGGGATTCCCGCGAAGAATCGCAGGTCCCCGTCGAACAGCGGCAGCCCGAAGATTCCGGCCGCAACCGCCCTGCAGATCTGGTGTGACTTCCGACGGCGCCGGCATCCACTGCACCGCTCTCACAGCAAACCGCAAAGCAGCTCTCGGCGGCTGGTGCTCATGGCGGCCCGTGTAACCGCCGCCGGCCGGGTGCAGGGTGTTATTTCTGACGCAATCGATAGATTCGTCACAGCGGAGTCCGCGTTCCCGGGTTTTGCCGGTGTTTAATGCGATTCCTCAGCCAATTCACTGAACACTCTCAAAATGCTGTCTGAAACCTTCCCGGCTGCTGCCATTTGCCACCAGGTTCCGCATTATGCGACTGCTCAGTTTTGTAATTCCCTGCTATCGCAGTGCACTGACGATCGCGCAGGTGATTGAAGAGATTGACCGCACGGTTCGGCAGCGCCCGGAGTTCGATTACGAGGTGATTGCGGTCAATGACTGTTCACCGGACAATGTGCTTGAAGTTCTGCGACAGCTGGCGACGTCCAATCCCAGACTGCGGGTGGTGAGCCTTGCCAAAAACATGGGAAAGCACGCGGCGGTTCTGGCGGGCTATCGATTTATTCGTGGCGAAATCGTGATCAACCTTGACGACGACATGCAGTGCCCAACTCCCGAACTCTGGCGACTCCTCGAACCTCTGCTCAGCAATCAATACGACGCCGTCACGGCCCGCTACCCTGCCAATATTCAGGCACGCTGGAAGCAGCTGGGAAGTCATGTCAACAACATCATGGGCGATATTCTGCTGAAGAAGCCGAAGAACGTCCGCTTTCACAATTTCAATGCCCTGCGGCGTTTCGTGGCAGACGAAATCTCGCGTTATCGCCATCCCTATCCCTATCTGGAGGGACTTGTGCTGCGAGTCACCTCAAACATCGCGTCCGTGGATATGCTGGGCCGGGCCCGCGGCGACGAACTGTCTTCCGGATTCACGCTCCGCAAATCCGTGTCACTGTTCGTCAACGGTCTGACGGCATTCTCGGTGACCCCGCTGCGAATCTCCACGATTGCCGGATTTGTGTTTGCCATGATCGGATTTCTGGGCCTGATCTACACCATAGCGGTGAAGCTCATGTCGCCAGGCGCCCCTGCCGGATTCACATCGCTGATGTCCGTGCTGCTGTTCACCAACGGCTTCACAATGCTCTCACTCGGCCTGCTCGGCGAATACCTCGGACGCGTCTACATCTGCATCAATGATTCGCCACAATACGTGATCCGGGAAACCATCAATCTGCCGGCTGATGCAGCACCCGGACATCACGTTTCATGACTGCAGAATGTCATGCACGACTGAGCCGTAAACGTCAGTCAGTCGATAATCACGGCCGATGTGGTTCCACGTCAGCCGCGTGTGGTCGATGCCCAGCAAATGCAGCAGCGTGGCGTGCAGATCGTGCAGATGCACCCGGCCGCTGATGGCTCGGTAACCCATGTGGTCCGTCTCGCCATACACCAGTCCCTGCTTTACGCCACCACCAGCCATCCACGCACAAAAGCTCTCAGGCTGATGTTCACGTCCGTGCGAGTCAATGGGTGCGGTGCCGCTGAGATCCTGGCTCCACGGGGTGCGACCGAATTCTCCGCACCAGATCACGAGTGTATCGTCGAGCAGCCCGCGCTGGCGGAGATCGCGGATCAGGGCCGCTACCGGGCGATCGGTTTGTGCGCAGAGTCGCGGAAGGTTGCCGCGAATGTCTCCATGATGGTCCCAGCCTCCCATGGTTACCTGCACAAACCGCACCCCGGCCTCACTCAGCCGCCGCGCCAGCAGACACGCACGTGCATTGCGGTCCGTATCACTGCCGCCCACACCGTACATGTCCAGAGTCGCCTGGGTTTCGCCGGCAAGATCCACGAGCGACGGAGTTGTGGACTGCATGCGGAAGGCCAGCTCCATCGCATCAATCATCCCCTGCAGCGACTGCTCATGCGGATACTGCTGCTGCAGTCGCTGATTCTGACGCTGAAGAAAATCGAGACGACGACGCTGCGCGGCCGAGTCGCGTGAGAGGTTGCGGAGGTTTTCAATCGGTGGCGTCTCCGCGCTTGCCGCCGCCGTCAAACGCGTTCCCTGATGCTGCGCCGGCAACCACGCTGAACCGTGATAACGCACGTCCGCATGCGGGTTAATCGTGATAAAACCAGGCAGGTTCTGATTTTCGTTCCCCAGTCCATAACTGATCCACGAACCCATCGAGGGGCGAATGTCATTGAGCGCCCCGGTGTGCAGCTGCAGTTCCGCAGGCATGTGCTGCGGATTATCAGCGTTCATGCCCCGCAGCAGACAGATTTCATCGGCAATCGATGCGAGGCCCGGGAGCAGATCGGAAATGGGCATGCCGCAGTTTCCGCGGGGACGTACCGGAATCGCCGTGCCCAGAGCCAAAAACTTTTCCGTCCCCACCTGCAACACATTCTTACTCAGCGGCGAATCAATCGGCTGGCCATGTCGCTGCTGAATGAACTCCTTCGGATCAAACAGGTCCGCCTGCGATGGACCGCCCTGCATAAACAAAAAGATGACTCGTTTGGCCTTCGCCGGGAAATGGGCGCCAGGGCCGGAAGCCTTGGCTTCTGCTGCATGGAGCAGCCCCGAGAACGCTACGGCACCAAATCCACAGGCAGCTCGCTGCAGACTCCTGCGACGCGGAATCGGTACTGCTAAACCATCCATCTGACTGACCTCGCTATTTTCGATGCAGAAATTCATTGCTGCCCAGCAGGGAATGACACAATTCCGTCCACGCCTCCGCGGGCTCACCGGCTGCCTGCAGAAAGTCGTCCGCATCACGACGCTCATCCGCGGTGATCGGCCGACCATGGACTCGCAGCCAGAGCAATTCCAGTCGGGCAGCGGTTTCCGAGGCGTCCACCGCCAGACGCTCCGCCAGCGCTGCAGCACGCTTCCGGGGCAGCTCGTTATTCAGCAGATACAGGGCCTGGGTGGCAGCTATGGTCTCCGCACGCCGGCCGGAAATCCCATTGGGCTGAATAAAGTCGAACAAATCCCGCAGTTCCGCCGGACCCCGCTGAGCACTCCGAACCACCGGCAGGTAAATGGTCCGCTGAAACTCCTGTTCCGGACGATATCGCCGGAGCGAAAAGCTGGGGGGATTCACAGATTTGGGCTGCAGATTTCCGGTGTTTTCCGGATATTCGAGCGGCAGACCGGGGCCACCCGCACATGGCTGAAGTTCGCCACTGACCGCCAGCAGCGAATCACGAATCGCCTCAGCCTCCAGCCGCCTGACGGGCATCTTCCACAACAGCCGATTCTCGGGATCGATACTCTCGGCCACAGCCAGCGTGGCGGAGTGCCCACGACTGGCCTGACGCCACGTACGGCTCAACACCAGCGCGCGGATCAGGGACTTTTGAGACCAGCCGGAACGCATAAACCGACTCGCAAGGTGATCCAGCAACTGCGGATGGCTGGGAAGTTCACCGCGAGTCCCAAAGTAGTCGACGCTGCGAACAAGCCCTTCCCCGAAGAGTTTCTGCCAGATGCGGTTGACCGTGACGCGGGCTGTGAGCGGATTGCGGGGATCCGCCAGCCAGCGGGCCAGTTCCAGGCGACCGCTCTGGCCGGCCGGCATCACCGGCCCGGCATCCCACGCCGCCACTCGCAGCACCCCCCGGGGAATGCGCCGGCCCTCCGCATACGGGTTGCCGCGAATGGCGACTGGCATGTCGACAGGTCCCGCCGCATCCTGCACGGCAAAGGCTCGAGGCACCGCGGGGGCGAAGAATTCAGCGTGGGTGATCTCGGTGCCCAGCTGCCGCAGACGCTTGCGGATGTTCTCCAGCTGCTCTCCCGCAGGCTGCTCTGCCGTGCCCGTCGCCGCCGACTGTTCCTGCTGTAGCCGCTGCTGTTCAGCCCGCAGCTCTTCCATGCGACGACGATGCTCCGCCAGTGCCTGCTCGCGCAGCGCCGTCTGCTCCGGCGTCTCCGGCAGTTCAACCACATTGAGTCCGCTCCAGATGCCATGATCAATCCTGCGAGTGGAGATGGTGCTGCGGAGCGTTCCGGCGAGCGCGTAGTAGTCGTCGAGTGCAATCGGATCGAACTTGTGATCGTGACAGCGGGCACAGCCCAGCGTCATGCCCATAAAAGCGGCACCAATTCGCTGCAGCTGGAAATCGATGTGATCGGTCTCCAGCTTCAGTTTGTCAGGATTAACAATTTCGACGTCACCCACCAGCAGAAAGCCGGTAGCAGTCAGAGCCGCTGCGCGTTCCGCAGGATCTGTGATCGGCAACAGGTCGCCAGCCAGCTGTTCAATCACAAAACGATCCCACGGCTTATCCGTGTGGAAAGCTTCAATCACATAGTCGCGGTACCGCCAGGCGTGCTCCGCAAACACTTCATTGGAAGTGCCCACCTGATCCGCGTAGCCGGTCAGATCCAGCCAGTGTCTGGCCCAGCGTTCTGCGAAGGCGCGGGAATTGAGCAGTCGATCGACGACAGTTTCGAAGGCCTTGGGAGTTTCGTCGGCCACGAAGCTCGCGATGTCTTCCGGAGTGGGCGGCAGCCCCGTCAGGTCCAGCGAAACGCGCCGCAACAGCGTATAACGATCGGCCTCTTCAGCCGGCTGCAGACCACGGCGTTCCAGTTCTGCGAGAATGAAGCCGTCGATTGGATCGAGACTTTGGTCGGCAGACTTCACAGCAGGCACCGGGGGGTCACTGACCGGGCGGAAGGCCCAGTGTTCGCGACCGGCGGCAATGTCGATGCTCCGCTGAGCCGCGGGAGCATTGGCCGTACGCGGGTCCGGCAGGCCCATGCGGATCCAGCTCTCGAAATCCGCGACAATGCTGTCCGCCAGCTTTCCGGCAGGCGGCATTTCGTAACCATCGTGACGCAGGGCTTTCAGGAGCAGACTGGAGTCGGGCTGACCGGGTACCGCAGCCGGCCCTGAATCACCCCCCTGGACGACGCCCGCACGGGAATCCAGCCGCAGTCCGCCCTGCAGCGGCCGCGAGTCGGCGGAATGGCATTCCAGACAATGCTCAGCCAGCACCGGGCGAATGCGGGATTCGAAAAAATCCAGCTGCTCTCTGGTGAATTGGGGTGTGTCCTGAGCCACCGCAGGGACGCAGGCCGCGACCAGCAACAGGCATCCGGCCGCACGGAGACAGCGGCGGCCAGGGAAGAGTTCGGCTGGAAACGCAGGTGCAGGGGAAGCAGGCATGCAGCCTCCTGGGCGTAAGATGCGGGAACGCTGAATGTTACCGGGCTGCACCGATTCAATGCAATTGGCGAACCGGGAAAAGCGGGAGTCACCGACGCAGATGCTTGCAGGCCGCCGCAAATGTCGGAACATAGGGCTGTTAGCAGCGTTTTCCGGATGGACTTCCCATGAGCAATCGACCATTCCCATTATTTCACCGCACCGCTCTGCCAACCGCAATCCTCCTGCTGCTTTGCGGGTGCGGTGATCGGGCTCCCGGCAATTCCGCAAAGAAGTCCCAAACCGGTCCCCGCAGCGCCACGGCCCCCGCCGCAGTGCTCGTAACACACCCTGTGCTGCAGGAAGTCGCCGCGGCCATCACCGCCGACACGGATATCACCGTCGCCGCCGCACTCCCGGATCTCCTCGATTCCCGCAACTGGCGGCCCCGTTCTGAAAACGTCCGAGCCATGCAGCAGGCCACGCTGATCGTCATGAATGGCGCCTCGTGGGAACCATGGACCAGCCGCGTTTCGCTGCCCGCATCCCGACTCGTCGTCACCTCCAGAGCCTTCACGGAAGAACTCATCACCGTCCCCGACGCTGTCACACACCAGCACGGTCCACAGGGACGACACAGCCATCCCGGCGTGATTCCCGCCACGTGGCTGTCCCCAACACTGCTCGAAGCCCAGACAGATGCCCTCCAAACGGCCCTCCTGCACCAATTCCCCGCCCACCGCGAAACCCTCAACCGCAACGCGGCCGCCTGGAAAACCACGCTGCAACAACCCAAACGACTCGCTCTTGAGCTTCGCGAAGCCACCCAAAATCAACCGCCCGCCATCATTGCCGACAGCCCGCTGTTCCTTTACCTGCTCAGAGACCTCGGCTGGGAAAGCACCTATCTTGCCGGCACTGAATCAGGCCCCGCCGAATCGGAACAACTCCAGCAGCTCAGGGAGCTCGCCGACAAACACCCCCCGGCAGCGCTCCGCCTGTTTCTGCTCAGCGATCAGCGACCCAACGAGATGGAACAGGCCGCAGCTGACCTCGGACTCAAACCGCTCCGTCTCGATCAGGGACTGGCAGACGGCAAAGAACAAAGCATCGCGCAACGGCTGACCAGGAACCTGGAGCTGCTCCGAAAGGCGGTGACAGAAAGTGGGCAATAAGCGCACAACAGGCAGACCGTGCGTGGAATCACTCTGCTCGCCGATCGATTCACTGAGATCGCCTGAAAACGCGGAAGACAGATACGCTTCGCAAACAATTATCCGGTTGCCGCCCCGCCAGCGCGCTGCTGGAAATCCAGCACCTGTTTCTGGCTCTGCCCGCACTGGTCAACGAACACGCGCTACGCTCGACTGCCGACTGCCAACCGCGTCATCTGCGTGAGCAGATTTGTGTCGAGGAGTATTCTTCGCCCTCCAGCCGCGTGTCAATCGCTTCACGCGATTCGTCCACTATCGGGGCAACGCCCTGCTGACGCCGCGGGCAGGGTTGGACACCACGGTGCCAAAACACAACCGGGGGCTTCCGCCACGCATGAGCCGCCTGGCGGCAGCCTGCGGGTAAAGGGCGCTGCAACGCACTGCTGACGCCGCGAGCAGGGTTGGGCACCAGGGCGCCAAAACGCAACCAGGGGCTTCCGCCACGCTGCGCGAGAGAGTAGAGGGTAGAAAGTGGAGAGGAGAGGGAAGTGAGAAATAAGAAGTGAGAAGTGAGAAGTGAGAAGTGAGAA
>JBEAUF010000306.1:0-23576 GCA_041161565.1 Planctomycetota bacterium
GTTGCGATTCGCACGCTGGTGCGTCTCCCTGGCCGCGGCGTCAGCAGTGCGTGGCCAAGGCACTTTACCCGCGGGCTGCCGCCCTGCGGCTCAACGCACGGCTCAACGCACGGCTCAACGCGTCTGCCATGAGGTAGTCAGCAGTCAGCTCAGCACTCTCCCACGATTATTTTCCGAATCCAGCGCAAGACGGCTGCAACCTGTGCCTCATTCAGTCAGTGCGACGGATGGTTCTGTCGCGGTGTCAATGAAAAAACGCATTCAGGAGTATCGAATCATGTGGAAATTTGCTGTCGCCTCGTCCGTGGCTTCCGTCCTGGCCTGTGCTGGTTACTACGGTGTTGGCATGGAAAAACCCATCACCCCCGATTCGGCTCAGGAACAGTGCAGCCGCGATCCAGACGCTTTCTTCGATCGCGTCAGGCAGCAGGCTGAGAGTGATCTGAGCACCATGCTGGAAACTCGCAATCGGCTCCGCAGCAGCATCTCAGATGTCACTGTCCGTCAGAGCGAAGTCCAGGAAAAGCTGGACTATGCCACTCGCGCGTCCCATGACTTCCGAGCTGCATGGCAGGCCGATCAGTTCCCCGTCACCATTCACGGACGGGCTTACACGAAGACTGATGTGGAAGCCCAGACTGCCAGCCTGCTGGCGCAGATCGATGGCTACAACTCAGCCATCGCCCAGTACGAACGTTCTGTGAGTGATGTTCGGGAACACATTCAGGATCTCACCTGCCAGATCGTTCGTACCGAAACCGACCTGTCACTGCTGGACGTCAAGCGTGACGTCTACAAAGCATCCCACTCGGACCGCGCTGCTGAGGACCTCATGGCCTCCGTGAACGCCCTGTTCACGGAAAACGCGACTGTCATCAGTGCCTCGCCTGTCCGCAGCGTGGATGAGCTGATTCAGGATTCGGCGAGTGCCCGTCCGGTGAGTCACAGCCGGGCCGTAACGTTTCTGGCTGAAAAGAACTGACCGAATGCTGTGACAGCAATCGACACGGCCTCAGGGGACTTAACCCTGAGGCCGTTTTTTTGGGTCGCGTGATGCTGGTTGAGCGGCAGAGATTTCGGAGCTCGTCGGCCTTACTTCGATACCACGCAGCGGAAACCCACTGCATCATCTGCTGTGGCAGCCGGTACCAGCCTGCGGGCGCTGCTGGTGAGTCGCGAGTGGTGGTCCTTCCAGGAACCACTGCGGAGGATCACGGAGCCGGCGGGCAGTGCCGGGAGTCGAGGATCGGGGCTGACGAATTCCCAGAGATATCCGTGCACGTCATACAGGCCCCAGGCGTTGGGCTTCAGTGCACCAACCGGAGGGTCGTTGCCAGCGGCATTACCAGTGTGCCAGGCCCATGGATCCAGCAGACTGGCCTTCGGTGACTGGTCACCGTCGGCTGTGGCTGAATCGCCAAAGCAGTAGCGGGTGGAAGTGCCAGCGCGGCAGCAGTACTCCCATTCGGCTTCCGTTGGGAGCCGCACGGATTCGTTGTCGGCAATCAGTTTACGCTGATGAAGCATTTCGGTGAGTTTTGTGCAGCAGGCTTCCGCTTCGGCGAAGGTCATCATTTCCACAGAGTTGCGGGGACCTTTCCAGCGGCTGGGATTGCCACCTGTGACCAGCTGATAAAGCTCCTGAGTCATTTCGTAGCGGGAAATGCGAAAGGGAGCTGTGAATTCCAGCTGCACGATCGCCAGCTCCTCCTGCGGCTCGGCCACTCCCAGCGCTGCTTTCGCGGGAAATTTGTCACTGCCGGGTTCAATTTGCACCAGTTCCTTTACGAAGCCTTCGAGCAATTTGGCGGCAGGCGGAGCGGATGGTCGCTGCGGGCTGTCCTGGGCAGCCAGTGGAGTGGCTGCGGTGAGCAGCAGAGCGAACGCGGCTGATGCTGCGCAGAGCGATGTACTGAACCGTGGCATGGAGAAGATTCCGGCGTCAAAGCGAAAGAAAAGGTCTAAAACGGGCATTGATGTCAGTGCAGTTGCAGGCCATGGAATATTGAGCCATTCTCAGGTCCCACTGCCCTCACTCCGCCTTCACCCGCCACTGTTCGTCAAAAAAGTCTGCCGCGACAATTGCTCCGGGCCTGACGGCATTTGGTGGAGTTCGCAAATCGATGACCGCCCAGTCCGGCAGCATTGGGACCTGACGCGCATTATTGAGGTAGGCGAATTCGCGGAAGGTAAAGCTGCTGTTGAGCACCACATAGCGGTTGGGGTTGAGCGGATTGGGGGCAATCAGGATTGGTGCGTGATGAGCGGCGTCGAACGATTGGTTGCCGACCGTGATGGCATCGGACTTCCACGAAATCGGCAGCTGATCGGCGATGCGGCCGAGCACCTGATTGGAGCTGGGGTCGCCCCAGAGCACGAGATTGGCGTCGCGGATTAGTTCTTCCGTCACGTCCGTATCATTAACAACGCGGGCATCGCCGCGGAAGTGCCGTCGCCAGTGTTCGATGGCGCGGGTGAGTTCGGCTTCGGTCCATTTGGCCGTGAGTTCGTGCCGGGCGGTTCCGGTGGGGCGGACGAAGACAAAGGAGTCCATAAAGGCGTCGTCGACCGGACCCTGCAGCCCGTGGCGCTTGCGAATGCCTTCCGGGAGCGGTCCTTCTGCCCATTTGCCCTCCGGAGTGCGGTGCCCCTGAATGTGCATGGTGCCGTCTGAAAGCGGGCCGGTGGCATGCAGAAAACCCATTTGCAGCCGAGCTCCCGGAGTGCTTTGCTGGTCTTCGCTGGAAATGACTTCCACAAGCAGTCCGCGGTAGGGTGGCCGATGCAGTCGGCTCAGCGTTTCAGGAGACAGGGGCAGCTCTTCAGCGGAGAAGTCGACGGAGAAGGCCGAGACGTTGGACGTGTCGATGACGAGGTGAGCGGGGTGTCCGGGCTTTTCGGTTTCCCGGCACCAGACGGTGAGGGTGGCGGGTTTCCAGTGTTCGATGAGCGCATCGATGCGGGCGGCTCGCATGCTGTTGTAACGCAGGGTGTATGTTGTCAGGTGAATCAGTGGCGGTGAATGATCGCGGCCGGCTTTGGCAAGCGACTTCAGGCTGTCTTCAACGACCTGTTTCGATGCCGCGTCGTAGCGGTGACCCATACCGCGGCCAATCACGTGCCGCAGACGAATGCCGTGGTTGGCGAGCGCTCGTTCCATCACATCGGCCGCCTGCTTTTGTGAATCGTTCTCGCCGCTGTAGGCGATGGTGGGGCAATGGGTGAGGTTGAGTGCCCACTTGTCGCAGTCGTAGAGACTCCAGAGCGTACGTTCCCACGGGAGCGGCGCCAGTTCTTCTTTCTGGAAGACTTTGAGGAACTGGGGAGTTTCCGAGAAGCCGGCGCCGGGGTTGGCCGCGAACCAGCGGTCTGAATAGTGCGTGGCGAACTGCCAGCAGGCTGCTCCGCCCATTGAAAATCCGCGAACGCTGATGCGGTCTTCGTCAATGCGGTACCGCGCCTGCACGTCCTGTAAGGCTTCCAGCACGTCAATTTCGCCGGCGAACTTGAAAGCGTTGCAGTAACGGCCGTAGGGGTGCAGCACGATGGTGTGATCCGGAGTAAACTCGCCGGGATTGTGCAGGCGTTCCCAGATAAAGTTGACCTCGCTGAGCTTTTCACCGCGGCCGTGGAACCACAGATCGCAGCGGGTGGGAACGCTGTGATCCATGTCGTAGGTCGGAGGGATCACGAGGCCGTAAGGCTGCACCGTCTGATCAATGCGGCTGACGTAACCGCGGACAACCAGCCCTCGACGCGTGGGCCACGTCGGATTGCCAGCCAGCAGCTCGTCCGCCCGACGATGGCCCTCAGCCAGCAGTTCATCGGCCCGGTCGAATTCCTTTGCGTCAAAGAATTCGTTGTAGTCCAGAGCACAGCGGACAGCACGTTCGAAGATCTGGACGTCCGGGAGCAGCGCGGTCAGATCCGGGCGGTTGAGGCCCCGGATCTGTTCAAGCTTCTGCTGGAGACTGGTGAGTGCCGTGCGCATCGCGGCCGCACGTTCTTCCGGCACCGAAATTCCTTCAGCTGGTATCCGCCGCACGTTCTCAGGGATGTTGTCCTGGGGACCATCAGCGAGGCAGACGCGGGAGAGGCACAGGATGAAGCAGAGGGAAGTGCAGAGAAACCTGAGCAGCATGGTTGGAACTCGGCTGGGGACTGATCAAGAAAACTGCCGACAGGCAGCACTGCAGGGAGTTTACCGTGAGGAGCCGGGAACAGCAAAGCCACCCCCATGGCGCGTGTGTGCCTGAACACACGGAAGTTCGATGCCGTCAACTGCCGGAATGGACGCGAATTGCAAAGACGTCAGTGCGATGTCCGCATCCTGAGCGGGTGGGTGGAAGCCACGGCGGCTTACGCCGCCGGCAATTGATGTAACGCCCTCCGGGCTGAAACACAGAGGGGACTCGTGATGAGCCGCGGGGCGGGACGCTGCGCGAGAGCGGAGAAGTGAGAAGTGAGAAGTGAGAAGTGAGAAGTGAGAAGTGAGAAGTGAGAAGTGAGAAGTGAGAACGCGATGAGCCGCCTGGCGGCAGCCTGCGGGTAAAGGGTCCTGCGACGCGATGCTGACGCCGTAGGCACCAGTGTGCGAAACCAACCGAGGGCTTCCGCCCACTCAGGGGCTCTGCTGGGCCACCGGTTATCCACGGTGTCAACGAGATTAACGCGGTGTGGTGCGGCGGCTGACGGCGCCGCACCGCATGTGTCGCACGCTGCGCGAGAGAGTAGAGGGTAGAAAGTAGAGAGGAGAACAGGGGCGCCGTGCGGAAGTGAGAAGTGAGAAGTGAGAAGTGAGAAGTGAGAAGTGAGAAGTTCGATCGCTGTGTCTGGAAGTGGGAGTTGTGTTTGAGACTCGTCGGAACGCCGGAGGGAATTCATGTCTGCTGAATTGCGTGGGCGTTGGCAGTGCGTGGGGAGGGCACTTTACCCGCGGGCTGCCGCCCTGCGGCTCAGTGCGGTTGCCGCCCTGCGGTTCAGTGCGTGGTTCGAGGGCGATCAGGCGTGCGGGGGATGTTAATCCCGGGCAACGGCGCGGGTTTGCTCTGCCGGCGTCGCAGCAGGAGCGAACCGGGGCCGTACCGGCCGACTGAGATCGGCCGCACGCCAGGGGCGTTTTTTTGCGGCCAGATGGGGGCGAAGCACGTCAACAGCGGGCTGACTCGAGGTCATTCCATTCTGCCCCATCTTCAACTGTTTCGGCATCCCTTCTCGCGGACGGGGTTTCGGGGACGCCGGTTTATTCAAGTCGCGGTTGAGGACGCTGCAGTTGCATCGTGCGCCGCACCTGAATTCAGTGCCGCTGTGGGGTGCCCTGGATGAGGCGTGCGCGAGCCATGGCATCTTCGGCTTCGAAGATCTTTCCGCAGCGCTGGTAGATCACAGAGAGCTGGGTGAAGGAGAACGCGTCATTCGGTTCCAGCTCAGTGACGCGTTTTGCGTGCTGAATTGCATCGTCGAAGCGTCCCTGTTTCTGCTGGTAGACGGCGAGCGCCATGTGGGTCTGCACGTGATCGGGGAAGCTGACGAGCAGGGCTTTGAGGGCCTCGATGCAGGCTTCCAGATCTCCCTGAGACTTGAGCTTCATGGCCGCGTCGTAAAGTTTTGCGGGTGAGTCCTGGGACATGGTGTGCTTTCCGGGCGGCTGCAACGGGGAGAAAAGTTTGGAGCAGGAATTTGCTGTGGAGCTGGGTGCGATTGATGGAGAGTCGAGTCGGCCGGGCGTGGGCTGTTGCGGAGCTAGCGACTGCGGTGCGGGATTCTAGCACGGGCTGGCGGATGGAAAAGTCCTGCCAGCGCGGCTCCGCGATGCTGCCTGGGAATTTCCAGTGCCGGGAGCAGATCCGGGGGGTTGCGGGGCTGTCGCTGGCAGTGCGGTGGGGGGCGTTGCCCGCTCGGCGGCTTAGGGCGTTCTCACTTTTCGCTTCTCATTTCCGTCTCCTGTCTACTTTCGATGCTTTCTCCTCTCTTTGCAGGGCTCTTTACCCGCGGGCTTCCACCCTGCGGCTTAGCGTGGGGGCTTCCGCCCTGCGGCTCGGTGTGGGGCGGAGTTCCTGCTGTTTTGTCAACCTGGTCTGGGCCTGCGTTTCACGTGAAACGGCCTTCAGCAAAAAAGCCACGCGTTTTCCGGAATCGACCTGTTTCCCCAGGATCTGGCAGGTAGGATTGGGGCATCGAGAATTGGCGAAGAGCAGTCTTCAGAAGAGCGGACCAGAGCATGCGATTGCGGCCGGTGCAGATTGAAATCATGCTGGTGGGGGTCCTGCTGTGTCTGGGGTTCTTCCTGCGCTGTGTGCGTGGTGAGTTCGAGGTGGTGGAGCATTTTGACGAGGGGGTCTATGCGTCGGTGCTGTGGTATGACGACCTGTTCGGCACCGCGTGGCCTGGCAGGGAGTTTTTTGCACCGCCGGGACTGCCGCTGCTGATCGAGCTGGCGTCGTATCTGCCGGGGCTCTACCGAACCGCCCCGTTCCTCCCAGGCCTGTTGCTGGGGGCTGCAACCCCCCTGCTGTTCTGGTGGACAGCACGATTCTGGTTTGGTCGTCCGGCGGGTTTATTTGCCCTCGTGATCAGTGCGTGTTCCGAATTCCACGTGATCTATTCGCGGATGGCTTTGACGGACGTTCCGGCATTGAGCCTGGTGCTGGCTGCGGTCGCGGCAGGCAGTCTGGCGATTCAGCGGGATTCTCGGCGTCTGGCCGTCGCAGCGGGATGCATTTGCGGTCTGGCATGGTGGATCAAGTACACCGGCTGGCTGCCGCTGGCGATCATTGCGAGTGGCAGCGGAGCATGGTGGCTGGCGGAGGGGCGAAAGACGTTCTGCGGTCTGCGTCTGCTGGTGTTGCAGCTGCTCATGGGGACCGCCGCGCTTGTGACCTTTCTGCCCTGCTGGTGGTCACTGCAGTCGATCGGCGGCTACTCGGCGGTTGCCGCGAACCACGTGGGATACGTCGCCGGCTGGTCACAGTGGTCGCAGAGGCTTGGCGAGCAGTTGGCGTTTCAAATGCAGCTGGATGGTTTGTGGGGCGCTGCATCGGCAGCGGCCGCACTGACGCTGGCAGCGATAACAGCCGGGCTCAGCCGAGTCCGTTTCACGTGGAACGCGGGCCCCGTGTCGGCCGCTGAGAACTCGTCAGGGTCGGCATGGCCGGTGGTGGTGGGGCTGTGGCTGCGAGTGATTCCAGGGGCTCTGGGCATCGGGCTGCTGTGTCTGCGAGTGCATACGCCAGTTATCCTCGGATGTGTGGCGATAGGGGGCCTGTCCGGGATGTTTCTGTGGCCAATCCGGAACAGTTCGGTGGGCGCCGGGGGCGGGGGTTCTGCGAAGCGTTCGGGGCTGGCGATCGTCCCCGGCGAGGCCAGTGGACCTGGCTTCTGGCTGGCTGCTGCGTGGGTGGCAGGCCTGCTGTTGGCCACTCCATTCTACCAACCCTATTCGCGGCTGATGCTGCCGCTGATTGCGGGTGTCTGGCTGGCGGCGGCCGGAGGTGTCGGCTGGTGGCTGGAGTGTCAGTTGATGGCCGCTGTTATGCCGCGGCAGCTGAGCGGGTTTCAGCGGGCTGTGCAGCTGTCCGGCCGGCTGCTGGTCGTTGGTCTGCTGATGATCGCTCTCGGCGGTTCGCTGCTGGTTCCCGACGGAAACGGCAGGCCCGTGTTGGTGACGCTGGATGAGTTGCGGGGCGATCCCGTGATTCAGGATCGGCGTGACATTGTGCGTGCGGCCGGTGAGGTGTCGCGGCTGTGTGGTTCGTTGGCCGGGGAGCAATCGGAGCGGGCGGTGTTGTGCGTTTACGGCGAGCCGGCTCTCGCGTGGCACCTGTCGGCGGCCGGCATGGCGGCGGTTCCGGTCAGTCACCTGCGGGTGGAGGGGGACGGTGTCGGGACGCCCGTATTTCTGATCTTCGGGCCCAATGCCAAACGCACGCCCGGCTTCTGGGAACAGTGGCAATTGGAGGAAATCCGCTTTGAATGGCTTGGAGATGTGCTGTATGAGCCTGGCCGAGTGACGCTGATGGACCTGTTTTCCGCGAAATACCTCTCCACGCACGCCGAAGCCCTGCAGCAGCGTTTTGAGGTCTATCGCGTCCGCAGTTCTGCTTCCCCGAGACCGTAACGTCGGCGGGGTTTATTCATCGTTGGTAATCCATCTGCGTTGCCTGGACGTGCTTTTGACGGCAGCCCGAGTTTCCACGAAGATCTGGCCGTCACTGGCAGTCTCGTGACCCACCACAGATTTCACAGGAACCCCCAAATGTCGGCTGGCACTGAATTTCGCGTGATCCCGGAAGCTGATGCACTTGGTCGTCTCAAGCGGGACCTGACCTTCCATCCGGCCGACGCCAGCCGCGCCCGAACTCTCAGTGCCGGTCAGATTGAGGACTACAATCGTGACGGGTTTGTGCGTCGCTTCCGCGCTTATTCCACCGAGCAGATTGCCGACATTCGTCGCTACTTCGATCGACTGCTCGAAAAGACCATCGCCAGCGGCGGCAACAGCTACTCCATCAGCACCGCCCACATGAAATACGGCGGGGTGTACGACATCCTGACCAATCCTGTGATCGTTGACCACGTCTCCGATCTGCTTGGCGATGACGTCGTTGCCTGGGGCTCGCACTTCTTCTGCAAGATGCCGGGTGATGGCAAAGCGGTGGCGTGGCACCAGGACGCCAGCTACTGGCCGCTTTCTCCTTCCCATGCCGTCACTGTCTGGCTGGCGATCGACGATGCTGACATCGAGAATGGCTGCATGAAGTTTATTGCCGGTTCGCATCATTCCGGGCATCTGACCTACCGTCAGAGCAGTCCTGAAGAGCACAACGTGCTGGACCAGACCGTTGAGAACGCGGAATCCTTCGGCACCATCGTTCTCGACGACCTGCAGGCCGGTGAAGCCTCCATCCACAACGATCTGCTGCTGCACGGTTCCGACGCCAACCTCTCCACTCGTCGCCGCTGCGGACTTACGCTGCGGTATGCCCACGCATCCGTGCGTGCTGCCATGGGCTGGAACGAGAAGGGCATTGTGGTTCGCGGTGTGGACACGGCCGGTCACTGGAAGAACCCACCGCGGCCGACGGTGGAATAGGGCGTTCGGGCGGAGCGAATCGGGGCGAAGGAACGCCGGTCTCAGGGCTTGATTGCGGGGTATGTTCAGATGGTGATGTTGCAGAGTCATATTCCCGGATTGCCCGTCCGCCGCGGAAAAGTCCGGGACGTGTACGATCTGGGCGATACGCTGCTGTTTGTCGCCACCGACCGCATCAGTGCCTTTGACTATGTGCTTCCGAATGGCATTCCCCGGAAGGGCGAACTGCTGACTCGGCTCAGCCGATTCTGGTTCGATCTGCTCGGGGTGCCCTGTCACTTCATCAGCGACAACCCCGCCGATGCGGCTTTGCCCCCCGGAACGGACCTCGCTCCACTCGCCGGTCGTTCGATGGTTGTCCGCAAAACTCAGGTGATCCCCATCGAGTGCGTGGCCCGGGGATACCTCAGCGGCTCCGGATGGAAGGAGTACCAGCGGTCGGGAACGGTCTGCGGGATTGCTCTGCCCCCGGGACTATCGGAAAGCAGCCGCCTGCCGGCACCGATTTTCACTCCGGCAACCAAGGCTGAGTCGGGGCACGACGAGAACATCAGTTTCGAACAAACAGCACAGCTGATCGGGCTCCCGCTCGCCCAAAAACTGCGAACCCTGACGCTCGACATCTACTCGCGGGGCTGCGAGTACGCGGCGGGCCGAGGCATCATCATCGCCGATACGAAATTCGAATTCGGGCTGGTGGATGGCGAAGTGCTGCTCATCGACGAAGTGATGACTCCGGACAGTTCCCGCTTCTGGCCCGCTGATGACTGGCAGCCGGGGCGCGGTCAGGCATCGTTCGACAAACAGTTCGTCCGCGACTGGCTGGAGCGTTCCGGCTGGGACAAAAACAGCCCACCTCCGCAGCTGCCCGAAGCGGTGGTGCAGCGCACCTCGGAACGCTACATCGAAGCCTGGACTCGACTCACCGGCAGGCCATTTGACGTGCCACAGTCCTGATCCCGGTGCCCCGCTGTGGCTGGGATGGTGCAGCGGTTGAATGCCGGCGGAACGGCGCGCGGATGGGGATTGATTTTTTGACCACAGAGGACACAGAGTTACACAGAGAAAAATGTGGAAGGCGGGATTGGAGAGTTCTGCGATACTGTCAACGGGACGGGCGGCAGGAGTGTCTGGTGTATTCCCGCGCTGATCTCGCTGTTTTCGCGATCCCGAATCTCCTGAGCGGGCGGGCGGAAGCCCCCGGTTGTGTTTTGGCACCCTGGTGCCCGCGCCTGCCCGCAGCGTCAGCATCGCTTAGCCAGGGCACTTTACCCGCGGGCTGCCGCCCAATGGCATTGGCGTTCTGGTGTTTCGCATGCTTTGGGAGGACTCGCTCTCCGTTGAAACGCCTCGACCCGATCATGCAAGGCGTGCGGTCGATGTCAATCGGCCGGTAAGACGCTGGTTTGCTCCTGTTGCGCCACTGCCCGCGCGGCTACGGGCCGTTACCGGGGGATTGACATCCCCCGCTCGCCTTTCCGACTTTTTTGCGGCGATTGAGAGAATCCCAATGCCATTGGGCTCCCGCCCGGCGGCTCATTGCGGGAAAGCTGCGTCCGGGATCTTCAGGAGCTCTCCTTTACCACCGGCGACCAGATCTCCGCGGTACATTTCGACGCATGCGTGATACAGGTCGTGATTGAACGGAAACTGCAGTTGTTCGAGGCGTGTGAGTACGAGGCGGAGTGCGGTTGGCTGCAGGGTTGCGGCATAGCGGAACGTGGGCAGTGGGGGATTGGAAGGGGCGTGTCCCAGCATCGCCAGCGTACCACGTCGCATGCCGGCGGCCGGGCGGCGGCCGCAGCTGCCAAACACGAACAGGGCGCCTGCCAGCATATTGAAGGCGGGAAAATCGCCGCAGGAACCGCCGATGGCGATCAGACCGCGACGCATCACGAGCCCGGTTTCGCTGCCGGCATCGCCGTGAATCAGCAGGTTGCCGCCAGTCATCCCTTTGGTGGCTCCGCGGTAGGCGCCACCTGCCAGGGGACCTGCGGAGCCTTTGATGCGGAGCAGTCCGCCGCGCATTTCGGCACCGGCCCAGCCATCGGCAGATCCGGCGATTTCGAGCAGTCCGCCGGACATTCCGCTTCCGGCGTGGCGGCCAACACTGCCTTCCACGTGTATTCGCCCGCCGGTCATTCCGGCACCCACCCAGTGAACACAGGAAAGGTCACCGTGGAGTTCGAGGTGGAGGTCCTGAGCGGAGCCGGCGACATCAAAGAGTTCGGCGAGGGGCAGGGAGCGATTTCCGTGGAGCACGGGCAGACGTTCGATTTCCGGGAGCGACAATCCGGCGAGCCGATCGGGGGTAATTCCGCGAATTTCGGTGGGAATCGGGGAGTGCTGGAGAGGGGAAAGCAGCAGGGGCATAACGTTGCCGGTGGTGGTGGAGTTGATGGTTTTTGCTGGAAATTGCCGCTAATCATCACAGATTCAGCGCCACCTGTCGATAAAAATCTCCATGTTGGCGGGTTCCTGACCGGGAAGGCTTGCTATTTCCGGGAAGAACTCGTAAAGTCCTGTGCGGAGAGTCCAGCTGGATTCATGGTGTGATCCTACAGTGTTCTCGGTGTGAACTTGAGTACTTCTGCAGTGTCCCCCCCAACAGCGTTTGGCTTCTTTTCAGTCTGACGCATTCCTTTGTGTTCAAACAGCTGCCGTTGGGGCAGCGATCGGTGTTTTGGGAGCTGCAAGGCTCAGGGTTTGTGTGATGAGTAAGAACATTTTTGTGGGCAGCCTGGCTTGGGCAACCACATCCGAAGGTCTCGAAAAGGCTTTCGCCCAGTATGGCTCAGTGACTTCCGCCAAGGTTGTCACGGACCGCGAAACCGGCCGTTCCAAGGGCTTCGGCTTCGTGGAAATGGCCACCGGTGGTGACGAAGCCATCCGTGCACTTAATGGAGCGACCCTCGACGGCCGCACCATTGTCGTGAACGAAGCTCGTCCCCGGGAAGCTCGTGGTGGTGGTGGTTACGGCGGTGGCGGCGGCGGCTACGGTGGTGGCGGCGGTGGCTACGGCGGTGGCGGCGGCGGCTACGGCGGTGGTGGTGGTTACGGCGACCGTGGTGACCGTGGCGGCCGTGGTGGCCGTGGCGATCGCTCAGATCGCGGCGATCGCTACTGATTGTCAATAACAACACAGCGCAGATCAACATCTGCTCAAACGTATCAGAACACGCAGCATCAGCTGCGTGTTCTTTTTTTGCGCATCAGCCGGGACACCAACAGCCCCCCACAAAACAGCAATCCCGGAGCGACCGCAGATAACGCCGTCAGCCCCAGTAAAATCTCCGTGCGGGCAAAATGCATCTCGTTGTACAGCCGAGTGACCGCGGGTTCCGGATCCAGCGGACGCAGAATGCTGGTGCTCGTCACATTCCAGAAACACCACTGCGTCAGCACCAGCACCGCAGCCATCCGCCTCACATCCACCAGCCTCCACAGAATTATCGCGGCCCGGCCACGTACTCCCGCCGACGTGCTCTGACACAGCAACCCGGCGGTGTGCAGGGCTTCGCTGCGGAGAAATCTTTCTGCCAGCAGCTGCAGGGCGAAGGCCCGCGGCAGGACGGCCAGAATCAGCCCCACCAGCAGCGGCAGCCACGTGTCGTAGAGTGGCCTGAACAGGGATGTCTGAAAGAGTTGCAGCAGGGTCAGGGAACTGGCGATTGGCCCGGCGAGCCCAGGCAGCAGCAGAATCGTGACCAGAACCAGTTTCTGCACGCGTTTGGACGGGGTGTTTGCGGGAGTGCCCATCGCGGCCGCACAGATGGCCAGGGAAGCGCAGGCCGCAGCCGCACTCACCGCCGTTGACGTCAGGACCTGGGCAAGCGACTGCTGCAGCAGCCGCGGCGACTGGAGCAGCAGCAGCAGTCCGTCAAGGGTATCAGCACCCATCCGCAGCAGGGGAATTCCGACCAGCACCGTTCCGGCAGCCAGACCCCAGGTCATGGCCAGCAGGTGGATTGTCCGGGACGCATTCCGCTGCTCACCGGCAGCCGCCGCGTATCGATCGCCGCCTGCAGGCTGGAATGCACCATGGAGCGGCAGGAGCGGAAGCAGCAGCAGGAGTTCCACGGCCAGTGGGCCGAGCACCATTTTCAGGGATTCGCTGAGCGGTTGCTGGGCGGCATGCGCATCGAACATCCACACGGTCCATGCCAGCGGATGTCGGTCGATCTGCATCAGGGCTGCGGTTTCGAATTCCTGGAAGACGGTGATCGCCATCACGGACCACGCCACCAGGGGAGCGGGCAGGACGGTGGTGACCAGCAGCTGCAGTTTTCCTCGCAGCCAGCAGCGGAGCGGGAGTGCGGGGCGGAGCAGTGACCAGGCGTGCAGGCTGCTGGCCGCTCCGGGGTTTCGCGGCAGCACCAGCAGCACGATCGCTCCGGCGGAAACAGCCCGCAGGAGCTGCAGCAGTGCGTAGAGCGTTTCAGCGAAGCAGGCGTTCCAGTTTGGTGCCAGTTGTGCGGCCCACACGGCGGCCTGCACTCGATAATGGAAGCCGGTGAGCAGTTCCGGGATGAAGAAGGAAAGCACGGCCACGGCAATCGTACGCAGGCGCTGGCGACTGTTTGTGGCTCCATCCCAGGCGCGCTGCAGCACCAGCAGTGGCAGCAGCGCGCAGCCGGCGACGATCACCGCCCGCAGGCCGCTCCAGAGCAGGGTTTCGCTGAGAGTTGCTTCAACCATGGGGGGAAGTATAGGGCGGGAATGGGGCGTGGTGCGTGGCATCCGGCTGAATTGTTGCCGAGATCATGTCGAAGAATTTTCGGGCCTCGGCTTGTTTCCCCGGCGGGCGGGCAGGGAAGATGCCCGTCGGCGTTTGCTGCGGCCGCCCTTTCCAACCCCCACTCCAACACCGCGGTCTGTCTGGAAAAACTTGATGGCAGGATTGTATCAGGACTGGCCGGTCACTGTGCTTGGGCTTGGCCGGTTCGGCGGAGGGGCAGCGGCGACGCGTTTCCTGGTGGAACAGGGCGCTGTGGTCACCGTGACCGATCTCCGACCTGCCGCGGAACTGGCCGACGTGCTGACAGGTCTTCAGGATCTGCCGCTGGCTCGGCTGGAGCTCGGCGGGCACCCGCCGGACGTGTTCGCTGACTGCCGCATGCTGGTTGTCAATCCGGCAGTTCCGCCCGGTCACGCCGGCGTGGAATCGGTACGGGCCCGGGGAGCGGAAATCACGACGGAAATCGCGTTGTTTCTGCGGCATCAGCAGGGGCGAGTCATCGGGGTGACCGGCAGCAATGGCAAGTCGACCACAACCGGGCTGATCCAGCATCTGCTGGCACGCGCCGGCCACTCGGCGTGGCTCGGGGGAAACATCGGCATCAGCCTGCTTCCCAGGCTTTCCGAAATTGAAAGCAGTCACTGGGTGGTCCTCGAACTCAGCAGCTTTCAGCTGGAGCTTCTAAGGCCGCGACGCTTCCGACCGGAAATCGCGGTGCTCACCAATTTCTCTCCCAACCACCTTGACTGGCACGGCAGCCTTGCCGCCTATCGACTGGCCAAACAGTCCCTGTTCGCGTCTCAGCTGCCGGCAGACTGCAGCATCGTGCCCATTCCGGTCACCGATGAGTCGGGCGGCACAGACAGTTGGCGTGTGCGGGGCCGGAGGCATGAATTTGGCACCGAAGACTCGGGAACTGATGGCGCCTTCTTCGAAGGCGACACCTTAATTCTGCGGACTCGCAATGGCCGGGTGGAGGACTGTCTGCCGCTGTCTGTTCCGGCCCATCTGCCCGGCGTCCACAACCGCTGCAACGTGGCGGCTGCGGCCTGTGCGGCCTGGCTGGCGGGTGCAGCACCCACAGACTTCGCCGCTGCTCTGCAAAGCTGGCGACCACTCCCGCATCGGCTGCAGTGTGTTGCCGAACGCAGCGGACGACAGTTCTGGAATGATTCCATCGCCACCACTCCGGAATCGGCCATCGCCGCGCTCCAGCACGCCTCCGGCCGCGCAGTGCTCATGGCGGGCGGTTATGACAAAGGACAGGATCTGCAACCCCTCGCAGATGCCATTTGCCGACACGCCCGTGGCGTTGTGCTGATGGGCCAGACGGCCGACAAACTGCTGCATCACCTGCAGAACTCAGCCACCCTGACTCCCCCGCCCGCACTCATCGCTCCCAACTTCCCAACCGCTTTTGAGCTCGCAGTTGAAATGAGCCGGCCAGGCGATATGGTGCTGCTCTCACCCGGCTGCGCCAGCTATGGCTGGTTTCGCGACTATCGCGATCGTGGCGATCAATTCACCCGTCTGGCTCAGGAATGGAGTCCCAACGCATGATTCAACCGCCGCGTGCACTCAACACCACCATTCGTTCAATGGGCAGGCTCACAGCATGCATGGCCGCTGTGACTCTGTTCGGCTGCAGCGAAACAGCTCCCCCTGCCGAGGACGAAATTGCCGGGACTGCCCGCAGCGATGCACGCGAACAGTCCACCACCGACACCGTCACACCGGAGGAACTCAAGCGTCAGCTGAACTGCTGGCAGGCGAAATTTGTGATGCAGGGCAGCGATATCACTGAAGCCTCCCTCTATCAGTCCGGTGTACGCAACATCACGCCCCTGCGCGGACTCCCGCTGGTCGCTCTCGACCTCGGTATGACTCAGGTTGCCGACCTCGCACCCCTCTCCGGTATGCCGCTGCAGCGGCTGGATCTTGAAAACACGCCCGTCGCCGATATCAGCCTGCTTCGCGGTATGCCCCTCACACTGCTCAAACTGCAGAACACAAAGGTCACCGACTTTTCTCCCCTGAATGGCATGCCGCTCAACCAGTTGAACCTGCTCAACCTGCCCTTCAACGACTCCCATATCCCGCTCCTGCAGAATATGCCCCTCGAAACACTCTGGCTGGCTGGTACCCAGGTCACCGATCTCACCGGGCTGCCACTGACCGCACTTGAAAGCCTTGACATCGCCCGCACTGCCGTCGCCGGCCTCGCCCCGCTGGCCAATGCCAGTCGCCTCAGACGGCTGAACATCGCCGAAACTCCCGTCACCGACCTCACACCACTCGCTGACCTGCGTCTGCAGCGAATCACGCTGACTCCGACACGGATCACCGCCGGTATCGAAGTCCTGCGAAACATGCCTTCACTCACGCAGATCCAAACCGACATCAACGAACCACTCTCCACCGCCGACTTCTGGCAGCGATTCGAACTGGGTCTGTATAAACCCGCGGAGACTGCTCCCGACGTCAGCGATTCCGCCACAGCTCCTCAGCCGTAATCCCCAGCTCCTGCAGGTGCGGCTGCACGTCCCCCAGAAACCGCCTGGCGTCCACAGGATAGCCCTGCGTCGCCCGCAGACCCGGTACTCGCTGCTGCCACCACTGATTGAACTGCCGCATCAGCAGTTCCCGCATGTATTTCGAAACCATCGACGCCAGCGCCACCGGGAGCAGAGCTTCCGCTTTGGTGCGGAAACAAAACTCCATGTTTCCCATCCGATAACGTGATCGCTCCCGAGACTCCTCAAGCCGAAACACAAACTGATCATCAAAGTGCTGCCCAATCAGTTCGTCATACCGATTGCGGCCACCGTGCTTGTCACAAATCACCTCCGCCGGTCCCCCGGGCCATGCATCCCGCAGCTGCCGCACCAGTTCCAGTGTCGCTGCAGACAGCACCGCCCCCTTCGAATCCACCGCGGATACCAAACGGTTGAATTCCGCAGGAAACATCACGCGGCTGCGAATGCCCAGAAACTCAAGTCCCGCTTCCCGCAAAGCAGCCCGCAGCTCCTGGATCCACTCCTCAATGTGCTCCAGACTTGAATCCGCAGGCAACACCAGCCCCACACCGCCATGCCACGGCTCGTCCCGGTAACCCGCTGCAAAACAGGACCCGCACAAACCCGTCCCGAGCCCCTCCAGCGATCGCTGCTGAATTCCCAGCACGCCCAGAAATGCGAGCACCGGAACCTCCAGTGACTCCAGACCGTCGCCAGACTGATAAACGGCCTTCGAATCCGCCACAAACAACCGATTGTCGCCGGACCTGGGTGAATTTGTGATCACCCGACACAGCCGCTCCCACAGATCCGCAGAACGCTCGTCGTCCACGTATCGCCATGCAGTCGCCGTGACCACCAGCGGTCCCAGATTCGGACCGTAGCCTGCTTCGTCCGTGCCAATCATCAGTCGCATTAAGAACCCCAAAAGCCCGTGTTCAAGCCATTCCGGTCGAATTTTCTACCTGTCTTACAACTCAATCGCTTATGTATTTCCTTCCTTAACAACCGCCCGCAGGGAATTCAATCCCGCTCGCGTTCCGCACCTCCGCGCACCCCCTGCCCGCGCCTGAGCGGACGTGCGGAAGCCCCCGGTTACGCCTTCCGCACCCTGGTGCGCCCCCCTGCCGGCGTCTGAGCGGACGGGCGGAAGCCCCCGGTTACGCCTTCCGCATCCTGGTGCGGACTCCTTCCCGCGTCGTCAGCAGCGCGTTTCAGGGCACTTTACCCGCGGGCTGCCGCCCTGCGGCTCATGCGCCGCCTTCTCACTTCCCACGTCCCACGTCCGCGCGGCGCACCTCGTCTCCTCTCTACTTTCTACCCTCTCCTCTCTCGCGAAGCGTCCCGCCAGGCGGCTCATCGCGTGCCCGCTCTGTGTTTCAGCCCGGAGGGCGACACATCCGGTGCGGCGCCGTCAGCCGCCGCACCACACCGCGCCCGAGTCCCGTTCAGACCGTGGGCAATCGGTGCCCCAGCAGAGCCCCTGAGCGGACGGGAGAAAGCCCCGGTTACGCCCTCGCACCCTGGTGCGCACGGCGTCGGCACCGCGTCACCAGCACCCTTTACCCGCAGGCTTCCGCCAGGCAGCTCAACGCCTTCCCACTTCCCACTTCTCACTTCTCACTTCTCACTTCTCACTTCTCACGCAGCACCCTTTACCCGCGGGCTGCCGCCCTGCGGCCCATCGCGGGCTCATCGCATGCCCATCGTGGGTTCACCGCGTCTTCATCCCATCATCAACCCGCCCCTCCGCCCCATCACCGTCGTGACCCGTCCTGAGGTGCGCTGGTTGTTCGGGGTAATGTCGGTTCCACCGTGCGGAGCATTGCGGCCTGCAGGATGCGTGAGGCGACTGGGGCGGCCACTGTGCCGCCGTAGTGAATTCCGGGTGCGGTTGGTTCATCAACCATCACCAGCACCAGAGCGCGGGGACGTTCTGCCGGAGCGCCGCACACGAACGATACGACCCACGCGCGATCCGAATACGTGCCCGTTTCCGGATCCAGCTTCTGCGCCGTACCGGTCTTGCCGAAGATTGACAGGCCCTCAATTCTCGCCGCCTTGCCCGTGCCCCGCAGCACGACATCCCGCAGCGGTTTCTGCACCAGCCACTGGGCGTGGTCGGAATTCACAAGCGGTGTTTCGAGGTCCGCGGACGGCACGACAAGGCCTCCATCAGCGCTGCCAGCATGCCCTCCATCGCCGCGACAGATCAGCGTCGGGCGAATGAGCCGCCCGCCGTTTGCCAGCACTGCATGGGCCGTTATCAGCTGCAGAGGTGTGCAGGCCAGCTCCTGCCCCATGGGAATCGAGCCGAGTGAATAGACGTTCCAGCGTTCCAGTGGCTGCAGCAGTCCGGGCAGCTCACCCGGCAGTTCGATGCCGGTCCGCGATCCGAATCCAAAGCTGACGGCCGCCTGATACAGTCCCTCAAGCCCCAGCCGTTCGCCGATTTTGGCCATCCCGATATTGCTGGACTTCACCAGCACATCTGCAGTGCTCAGCAGTCCATACGGGTGATGGTCGTGCAGGAGTCTGGGGCCCATGCGGTACAGGCCATAGCTGCAGTCAATCAGTTCGTCGCGCTCCAGCAATCCCTCCTGCAGGGCCGCGGCGACGATGATGGGCTTGAACGTACTGCCAGGTTCAAAAACGGCTGACACGGCAAGGTTCTTCCATGCCGCTTCTGAGACAGCTTCCAGCTGCTGTGGATCAAAGGCCGGACGTGACGCCATCGCCAGGATCTCACCCGTGCCCGGATCCATCACAATCGCACAGGCTCCCTTCGGCTGCCACTGCAGCATCAGGGCATCCAGCTGCTGTTCGGTCTCCTGCTGCAGCGGCAGGTCGATGGAGCAGACAACGGTGCGGCCGGGGACGGGGGGCCGTGACAGATCGGAGTCGACCTCCAGAATCATGCCGCGTGCGTCCCGCATCATCACCCGTTCACCGGGTGTTCCCTGCAATTGCTCTTCAAGTCCCTGCTCCAGCCCGCCCTGACCATGGTTGTCGATATCCCGCAGCCCCAGAACATGTGCAGCGGAAGGGCTCTGCAGATTTCGACGCAGATATTCCCGGCGGAGGCCCCAGGAACCCTTTTTCAAATTCAATGCCCGCAGCTGCTCAGACTGCTCTTCACCAATCCGTCGCTGCACCCACAGAAACTGCCGTTCACGGTGCTGCAGCAGCCGCCGGTAGAGTTCATCCGCGTTCAGATTCAACACTCCGGCCACCTGCCACGCCCACTTCAGAGGATCGTCGATCTCCTCCGGCACTGCGTACAGGCTGTCAACTTCCTGCGTGGTGGCCAGTACTGTGCCGTTGCGGTCCAGGATGTCGCCCGGCCGCGCAGCAATCGGCTCCCGAAAGACACTCTGACGCTGCACCCGCTCCGTCATCTCGGCATGCTGAGTACCCTGCAGCTGGATCAGCCGGGCCATCAGCAGCAGCCAGCCACAGACAATCACCAGTGATGCCAGCGCCGACCGCCACCAGTGCGACCCGGACGGACTTGACACCTGATCGTACGCCTTCATGGCTGCGACTCAGCGGCAAAACGCCCGGTCGACGCCCGCGAAACGTCCGTCACAGTCTCCGCTGTCGCGGCCCGCGCCGTTCGCTGTCCGGTGAGCTTCGCCGCATCCAGCCGCCGCCGCACAATCAGTTCACGCAGCACATCCGCCTGATAGTGCTGCAGACTCACTTCCCGCTGCACACTGCGCGTGCACTTCTCCAGCCATGTGCCGGCCATCGATACCGCCATGGCCAGCAGCAATCCGGCGGTAAAGCGGAAGTACACGCGTGGCTCCCATGCGAAGGCTTCGCAGGACCACACTCAACATCCGGTCCCGCGCATCCCACAACATCGGATCCCGCATTGCTACGGAACCAGCTGAACTTCCGTCGCATCCTCGGGAAGTGCCAGAACAAGTCCCGGCTTGAGCGTATTCGGATCGGGCAGTACGGATCGATTCATTTGGTATATCTCCACCCAGCGGGAGGACCGC
Organism: Planctomycetota bacterium; assembly: GCA_041161565.1. GTDB lineage: Bacteria > Planctomycetota > Planctomycetia > Planctomycetales > Planctomycetaceae > SXXK01. Next base: position 20,353 of record JBEAUF010000306.1, read on the forward strand.
CCAAGGAAGCGTTCAGAAATCTCCGACAACGTTTCCCGAGCTCCTACACGGTAGGCCGGAGAACCATCCTCCAGCAGCAAAAATCCCGCCGGCTCCTCAGCCTTCGGCTGCCGATCGGCAAACAGCTGCGGATAACGCTGCTCCAGCAGCTTCGCGTCCGGAGTCAGCACGATCATCCCCGGCCGCATCGAGTTGGGATTGGGAATCCGGTGCTGGTTAAACACCGCCAGTGCGGAAAAATAACGGGTGGTTCCATACACGCGTTTGGATATTTTCGAGTAGTTCTCGCCGTTCTGCACGATCACGGATGGGTGCTTTTCACCGTCATCAACCCCCGGTTGAACAGCACCGTTCTGCGAGTTAAAGGCGGCCAGACTGAATCGACCGTCACGATCCGCACCCGGTGTCCCGGAACTACCGCTGCGAGCGCCGCTCAACCCGCCCGCCGCCGGTCGAGTCACCGCGCGGAATGCGGGCGAAGCCGGAGGCTCCCCGTTTGAAGCCAGCCCACCAGGATTGAAATCGGCACCGAATGCGGGTTCCTGCTGAGGGTCGGCCATCGCCAGCAGCTCCGGCTCGCCTGCCGGTTCGGGCATTGGCTCAGGCAGCGGCTCAGCGGATTCCCCGGCTGTCGCCGGCGAGTCGAACGGACTCGGTTCCGCAGCCGTCACAGGCTCCGCCTGTACTTCCCCACTCGCGCCATCAGTCCCAAAGGAAAAATCCGGCAGCTGCGCGGCAGCTTCCGCGGGGGCCGAATCGGCCGGCAGCGGCGTAGCCTCCGCCACCGCTGGTGACTCTGCATTCTCTGTCGGCAGCATCAGCGGTGAATCCTCGCCGGCTGTAAGCGCCGCCACAGATTCATCACCTGCGGCGGGCGTTTCGGGAAATTCCGCGGCGGCAATTGGCGGTTCTTCCGGAATCGGCAACTGCAGTCCGACATCTGCGGACGCGGCCACGGCGGACTGGTCAGCCACAGGATTCGCCCCCAGCTCTCCCAGCACCGGCGATTCGGATTCCCCGGCGTTCATGGCCAGCAGATCGGGGGCCGGTTCTTCGGCGGGTTCAGAAAATGCAAACGTCGGTGCTCCCTCAGCAGCAGGTTCCACAGCCGGTTCCATGGAAGGCTCCGCCAACGGTTCAGCAGCAGACTCCCCAAACGGCGATGGTTCTGTACCTGCTGCGGTGACGAGCGGATCGCTGGCCACAGGTTCGAGTGCACCTGAGGGTTCGGCCGCAGCGGCAAAATCCGGAGGGACCGGATCGGTGGCTGCGGCAGCGACAGGCTGTTCATTCGCGGGCTGGCCGGGTTCAGCGGTCCGGGGCGCGATGGCAGCCTGCGTCAGCTGCCGCTCGTGCCGCTCAACCTTCTGATACACCAGAAATCCCAGCGCGAAAACGAGCAGGATGACCACGAAAATCCCGAGCCAGGTTTCGTGGCGCACGCTGCGTGCGGGAATCGGAGCAGGCTTTACGGAGCTGCTTGCCAGCGGGCTGCTCGCAGCTTCGCCGGCCTGCTCCGCGGATTGATGCGAATCTCCGCCGGCATCGCCTCGACGGGGGTCTTTGTCAGAAGTTGCCATCCGTGGTTTCCTTTCAAAGCGTGCTTAACGATGCGATCTTCCAGCGAGTGGAAGGAGATGATGACCGCGATGCCACCGGGAAGCAGAATCCGCGGGAGCACTTCGGTCAGCATGGATTCAACGTGCTGGAGTTCCTGATTGACGGCAATCCGCAGCGATTGAAACACGCGGGCTGCCGCACTGCGGCCCGCATCCGATCGCAGCGGTCCGCAGACTTCACCCACGCACTCAAGCAGTTCGGATGCAGTTTGCGGCGGTCTGCCAAGCCGCCGCCGGTGAATGATGGCCGCAGCAATCCGGCCGGCCGCAGCTTCTTCACCCCAGGTTCGAAAAATCTGTTCCAGCTCCTCAGCGGAGCTTTCCTGCAGCAGCAGGGCAGCCGGGCGACCCACTTCAGGGTTGAACCGCATATCCAGCGGACCTCCGGCATCAAAACCAAACCCCCGCTCTTCGTCCGCCAGCTGATCAGACGACAGTCCCAGATCCAGCAGAACTCGATCCACACCGCCAATCTGCAGCTCCCGCAGCACCCGCTCCGCTTCCGAGTAACTGGCGTTCACCAGCGTCACTCGAGGATCTTCCAGCCTGGCGGCTGCATGCCGCAGCATCGACGGATCCCGATCGATGCCAATCAACCGACCTGCAGGCCCCAGCTGCTTCAGGATCTGCGCACTGTGCCCCGCAGCACCGACGGTTCCGTCAAGCACTGTTAAATTCGGGCTAAGCTGCAGCCAGTGCAGAACTTCCCGAGGCATCACCGGAATGTGCACCGGAGGGCGGGGAGCGGACATAAGACAGGGGGAATAGAGCGGAGAGGAAGATTCAGGCGGGCAGGAGAGCTTGAGTCAAAAGCAGGCGGCGGGATCTTTTTGAGACGGGCAAAATGCTGTTTCGGCAAAGTCTACAGGAGGTTGGCGAAACGTGGAAAGACCAGATTGCGGGCCCACAACCTGCCAACGTCCGACTGACCTGCATTTTCAGAAACCATGTGCCTTGAGGGCAGCCTTCAGAGTGCGCGCGTTGGGGTAGTTTTTGCGCAAATCAGCCGCGATCTGTGCTGTGAATGCAGGACCCTTCGCGGGCCCGAGAGCATTCCGGAGTTCACTCAGCAGCAGCGCGGCGGCTTCGTAGTTCACGGTCTGGCGAGTGGCCACAAAGTCTTTGATCTTCTTTGCCGTGGCGTCCGACTCCGCCGCCATGGCCGCCAGCCGCACCTGACGTTCCGCAGCCTGTTGGGCGATTTCCTGCCGTTTCCGACGTTCCTTCACCACCATCGCAGCGTCGTCCAGCTGCCCTCGCGTCCGCGCGGACTCAGCCACTGGCCATGGATCAATCTTCAACACCTCGCGGACCTGCCGCAGGAGCTCCCGCCGCACAGTGCCCGTGTCGTCCTTCAACACTCGCAGCAGATGCTCCCGCAGCTCGGCCGGGGGAAGCTGGTCAAGCCAGGTTGTCACGGGTAACTCCGGTGGACCCGACGAATGAAACGGCGGCGACAGTTCGGCAGCCGCTTCGATCAGCTCATCGGGGATTTCCAGAAAATCCGCCAGCCGCTGCAGGGCTGGTGTCAGAGCTTGCAAACCGGCAGGCACCGGTGGTTCGCACATCTCGCTGTCGAACTCACAGGCCAGCCACGCAAGGTAC
>JBEAUF010000299.1:0-46407 GCA_041161565.1 Planctomycetota bacterium
GAGTCACGAAAACGCAGTGTGGCGAGCGGCCGATGTCAATCGGCCGGTGCGGCCCTGGTGAGCTCCGACTGCGGTGTTGGCCGCGCGGGCACGCACCGTTACCGGGGGATTGACATCCCCCACACGCCCTGTAACGGGGGGCGGAGTCCGAAAAACGACTTCCGGTGTTCTTAACACCGTTTCACCATCCCACCTTGGAGCACCCCCTGAGCTGCTGCTCAGAATTCGTCCACGGAATCCCGGCACGGTGGCTGGAACGGTTTTGGACACACCAGCTGAGCTGTCTCCATTCTTCCAGTCAACCGGCGCTGAAATATCTCTGAAAAGCAGCAGGCTGCAGACCACATGAGACTCTGCGGAACACATCCGATCACGGCAAACCGTTGGGCAGTTGCGATAAACGCTCCGGAAATTGCTGTCTTGCCACTGCCCAGCCTCTGATGCTCGTTGGATCATCGCCTCCACAAACGACAGCCAGAACAGCAACGGATACAACACTGACGTGAGAATGGAGCCTGTTAATCGGGGAGCGAGGATCCTCCGCTCCTCGAACGCCATGAACAATTCGCTGAGTTCAATATTCTTTGTTGCTCGCTGGCACCTGGGCAGCTCGCTGGAGGATCCGGTACTGTCTCCAATCGTCGAATCCCAGGGGCACACCTGAATGGGGTGCCTCAGATCACTCAAAGCCCCTAAGTGCGAGCTGACGATGAATCCTCAACAGCCGTTTCAATGCTGCTGGATCGTTCCCTATTTCTGAGGACGCAGCTTGCGCACGTCCTTTGTGATTTCCGCGGTCAGCGCTGACGGCAAATCACCGAATACGTCCACAAACAAAGCTGCTCGCTCTGCGCCGGTAACCGGTTCCAGCGGCCGCTGCTGGCCCAGCCGCTGAATCCATTTCCCCAGCTGTTCAGGACGCTCGCGCAGCAGCCACGTGACGAGCGCCCAGCTCTCAGCATACGCTGCTGTGGCAGTCTCTGCCTGCTGAAAGAATGCGTCCCTCTGGATCAGGTCTGAAAGCGAAATTGGTAACTCGGTATTCTCTGCCAGCCGGACAAACTCTGCGTGGTGCCGGGCATTCACCAGATTTGGCCGCGTCCAGAGGAGCGGCGTACGTGGCGATGGTTGTTCGAAACACAGCGAGAGGCCTTCAGAAAACCACACAGGATTATCAGCCATTCGCACCTGCACTCCGGTGTTAAAGGCCAGCTGATGCACGGCTTCGTGAATAATGGTGGCCACCTGCAGAGGCTGATCGGACAGGCTGCGACGAATCGCAGCGGCGGATCGCAGACTGCGGTTGCGTGTGAGGTCCTGCAGGAGCACCAGATTATCCCGGACCGTGTAGAAGCCTGGTGTATCAGTAAAGGAAATCTCCGGATGCAGCTTCTCTGCATACGCTTCAAACTCGGCCACCGCAGCAAAGATCAGCACTGGCAGATGTCGCTCCGGCAGCTTTATCTCCACCCCCATCCCCTCCATAAATTTCTGAAACTCCGTATGCACTTTCTCCAGCATCTTTCCACAGAATTCCGCGTATTCCTCGCTGCTGTTGGCAAGGATCAGGTAATGGTCCGTTTGAGTCACTGTGAATTCAGGGCCGAGTCCAGCCAGCAGTTCTTTCGCGAGTTCTTCGCTGGTGCAGGGCACCCACGGCTCATCCAGCACCACGTGCCCTTCGATGGCTTTCGCCGGAAACATCCGCAGACGGCCTGCCCGGTCTTCAATCAGCACCGCGCCATCCCGGCCCACCCCTGCGCGCCGACCCTCTAACTCCTCAACTCCCGCATCCGTAGATACTGTCCAGCGTTGCAGTCCGGCCGGCTCGTCAGCTGCCTTGCAGGCCGGACAGAGCGTCAGCAGCAGGAGCGACAGTGCCATGACCCGCAACACTCCGACGCACGGGTGTTCTACAGATCCCGAGCGGGCGATCTGCGGACTCCGACTGTATCTGCAGCAGCTGCTCGGGAGGGCTGATGTTTCAGCAGCCGAGAGACAGTTCTGATCGGAATTGGTTTGGCGAGTTAGTGCCACTCTTTCGTCCTTTTCCAGCGTGAGCAATCCGCGGGCAACCTGGCGGAAGCAGACCGGGGTGATCGCCGGATCGCTCGCCGTACCGGTGTGCGTGTCTGCGGTTTTGCCCCACGGCATTGGAATGTCGAGTGTTTTTGGGAGTCTGACGGTGAAGGGGGCTGATGTCGAGCAGGCAGCTGGAATTCGCCAGAACCCGTGGTGTTTTTAAGAAAGCGAATGGAGATCAACCCTAATCCCTGCCGGCCGCCACAAAAACCGACTCTGTTGCGTATCTTCCGAAAATCGATAACCTTTCCGACAGAAATGCCATCGGGGCTCTGATGGCGGGGCTCCACGCAGCACACTCTCAGGGGACAATTCGTGAGCGAAGTTCCTGACTACTTCAAGATTGAATGGCACGGCAGCACCGTTGTAGTGACTCCTTCTTCCGGCGTTGAGTCGCTGAACTGGGATCTTGTGGAGCGTGCTGCAGACGTGATCATGGAACCGCTCAGTGATCAGGCGGCCCCGATGGTGATCGTCGATCTGAGCCATGTCAAGTACTTCGGCTCCATCTTCCTCGCCCTGCTGCTCCGCTGCCACAAATTCGTCAAGCGCAAAGGTGGTGAGCTGGTTTTGTGTGGCCCCAGTGATCTTGCCCGCGAACTGCTCCGCATCACCGCGCTCGACACCATCTGGGCCATCTACAATAACCGCCAGGAAGCCATGGACGCGCTACTCAACTGACCCCCACGGGAACCCTGTTTCATGACCGAACGGCATCCGCTCAGGCATCCGCAGGAATCTGAAACCGAGGTCATTGAGCACGTTTCCGAGCTGCGTTCTCACGACCAGCTGATTCAGGAAATCCGCGACACCGCAGACAAGCTCGCCACGGACGGTGCGGCTCGTGGTGATCTGAAAATTCTGAGTCGTGCCCTGCGAGAGCTCCGATACGCCTTTCGAGTTTTCAAGCCGTACCGCCGCAACCGCAAAGTTTCCGTATTCGGCTCCGCGAGAACTCAGCCTGACAATCCCGCATGGCGAACGGCTGAAGACTTCGGCCGCCGCATGGCTCAGGAAGGCTGGATGGTGGTGACTGGTGCCGGTGGTGGCATCATGGAAGCCGCCCATCACGGATCCGGCCGTGACATGGCCATGGGACTCAACATCCTGCTCCCGTTCGAGCAGCAGGCCAACCCCATCATCGCGGGCGACCCCAAGCTGGTCAGCCTGAAATACTTCTTCACCCGAAAACTGCTCTTCGTCAAGGAAGTCCACGCCATCGTCACCTGCCCCGGCGGCTTTGGAACCCTGGACGAGGTTTTCGAAACACTGACGCTCGTCCAAACCGGAAAACGCGATCTGATGCCGCTCGTGCTCCTCGACCAGCCCGGCGGCAGCTACTGGTCCGGCTTCGTCCGCTACATTCGCGATGAACTCCTTTCCAAGGAACTCATCTCGCCCGAGGACCTGTCGCTCTTCAAAGTCACCGACAACGTCGAAGAAGCGGCACTGGAAGTCATTGGTTTTTACAGCGTTTACAACAGCATGCGATTTATTCGCGACCAGCTGGTGCTTCGGCTGCACGTCGCCCCCACCGACCAGCTCCTCGAACGACTCAACGATGAATTCTCTGACGTCTGCGTCCGCGGACGCATTGAACGCGTGCCCACCCACCGTGTGGAAGCTGACGACGAACATCTGCTCGAACTCCCCCGGATCGGTTTTGTCTTCAACCGCAAGGCAGCTGGCCGGCTGCGTCAGATGATCGATGTCATCAACTGTGAACTCGAAGGCTACTGCACCCCCGCACAACGCCCGGAAAACTGTTGATTTTCTCAGCACCTCATGGGAGAATCTGCAGCGGTCTTGAAAGACGGTGTCCATCTCACAGGAGCATGCCCATGCAGCGTCGTCATTTCCTCAGCGGTCTTCTGTCTCTCGCAGCTGCCCGCGGTGTCTTCGCAGCGCACACCCTGACATCTGCTCCTGCTGCCCCCGACAACCTCACCCAACACCTGCAGCAGCTGCACGATCAGCTGGTGGACCTCGCCGCGCAAAATAACGCCGCCCATCCCGCGGTCGAGGCGCTGGCCCTTACCAACGAAACCACCTTGCGCCTCCGACGCAAACTCCCGGTCTCCCCCAGCCTCTGGCAGAATCTGTCCGACGCCATCCTCCGCACCCGGCAATGCGTCTCCATCAGCATTTGCCCCGACATCACCCCACTGATCGCTCAGCAAATCACACAGCTCGCCCACTAAACCGCTGCTCGACCGGCTCCGGTCTGCCTCACTGCTGCTGCTCACCAGCCTGATAAAAGCGTGACAGGTCCAAACCGCCCTTCGATTCCATATCCAGAATCTTCAGCCGCTGCTCAATCTTCTGCAGCCGTGCCTCCAGAAAACCTGGCAACTTATCGGTGGCTTCCGTGCTGGTGGTTCGCGGCACGGATGGATACCCCAAATGCCGCTGCAGCGCTGCAAACAGATACAGCGGATCACGGCCGATGTTGGCTTTGGCAATTCTCCCTTCCTGTTCGCCAAACAGCACCAACCCCCGCTCGGACGCATCGCTGCTACTCCCGCTCCCGGTCACCCTTCCGGTTGCCCGCCGCGAATAAAAGTGCTCAGAAACGCGGTACACCAATTCCGCCAGTTCCAGCGTTCCCAAATCCCCGCGGATTCTCAGGATCCACCGGCTCCAGTCGGTGGAATACAGCGGATCCGCGGCCATTGCCTCAAGCCCGCGTCCATAACCCAGCCGGTTCCTCGCGATACATTCCAGCTGATACACAAATAACCCCGCCATCCGTGGAGCAGCCGCCCGATATCGCGACTCCAACTCCAGAATCCGCAGCGCCGTCTGCTGCTCAAACCGCGCCTCCTCGTCCTCAGCCCTCTCCATCACAAACGCCTGAAACGGTGCAAAGTAATGTGCGAGGCGCGCCATGGCATCACTGATCCGCCCCTTATGCAGGATTTCCGCACGCATAAAGTCAATCGCCATCGGCAGCCGCGTCGTCGCCAACAACTCTTCATGAATCGTCTGCAGAATCTCCTGCGACGGCACCCCCTCCTGCAATCGCTCCCGATAGACCCTGAAGAAATACTCCTGCTCCACGTATTCTTCGCGGTCAAGCACCTGGCCAGGCATGAGTTCTCTGCTGTGTGAAAACAAGGAAATCGGGGGAATACGCTCTGAGAGTGTCCGGTCTGCCCCCCGAAATTGCAACTCGCCCACGCAACGTGACCGAGGGATCGACATCCATTGCTCGCGTTGTCACACCTTGTCGCGGTGGTGCAGGGGGTAAGCTGGAAACACGAAATCATGTCCCTCACTACCGTTTCGCCGTCTCAGGGCGGGGTTCTCCGGTATCCGCAACACCCGACTTCATGCTCATCCGTGTGCGTCAGACAACACTCAGCCCAACCGACCACTTTTGAATCTGATTGGCCCGCCACGGCAGGTTTGTGATAAGCTCTGCGGGTCGTCTTATTCGCCCTGCCGGAGCCACCGTCATGCAATCGCCGGAAATCGTTGACAGTCTGCTTTCCCAACACGCCGGTCGCCGTGGACTGCTCTCGTCAGCCGCCGCACTGGCTGCCGCCGCACTCAGCCCAACGGCCATCGCCATGGCTTCTGATGAATCCGCCCCCGCCCCCGCCCCTGGCTCACCTGCCGAGCTGCAAACTCAACTGCTTAAATGTCTCGGCGGCCCCTCGCCCGATCATGGTCCGCTGGACGCCCGGATCGAGTCCAGTGAACAGCTGGAAGGGTATCGACGTGAGCGAATCAGTTATTTGGTCGAGCCGACAGAGCGCATCGCGGCATGGCTGCTGATTCCCGACGGAGTCTCCGCTTCCAGCCGTGCACCGGGCATTTGTGTCTGGCATCAGCACGCCGGCCAGTACGACGTCGGCAAGGATGAGCCTGCCGGCGTGCGGGCACCAAACTTCGGCGACATGCATCAGACAGGAGTGGCGCTGGCCCGCGAAGGTTATGTGGTGCTCTGTCCCGATGCCGCCGGATTCGGCGAACGCAACCACTCACTGAACACGACCGTCCGCAACCTGCGAGGTCGGGATCTGGAACACTATCTCTTCGGCATGTACGTGGCTGCCGGAAAATGCCTCGCATGGAAAAACATCAGCGACATGCGCCGCGCTGTGGACTACATCAGTTCCCGCCCCGAAGTGCTCCCGGAACAGCTTGGCTGCTACGGCCATTCCATGGGCTCCACCCACACCTGGCAGGTTGGTCCGTGGGAACCCCGACTGAAAGCCCTTGTCGGCAACTGCTGCATGCCCACCTACGCCGCCATGGAACGCACCAGCCTGATTCACTGCTTCCCGAACTACGTGCCCGGCTGGAGACAATTCGGTGATATCCCGGACATTGTTAAACTCACCGCCCCCCGGCCGCTGCACCTGAACTTTGGTGATCTGGATGCGGGCAGCCCGATTGAAGAAGTCCGTGCCGCCATGCCGCACCTTGAACAGGCGTGGGCCGCTGCCGGTGCACCCGGGAACTTTACATGGTTCATCGAAGCCAACACCGATCACGTGCTCAGCCCGGAAATGTGGCGACTCACCAAAAATCACTTCGCCAAACACCTCAAACGCTGAAAGTCCCCCAACCATGTCGCGACTCCTGCTGCTGCTCGCCGCAGTCACCATCAGCTGCCACTGCGTGCGTGCTGACGAAAACCCCGACCGTATCCGACACCCCGGTGTCCCCGAGGGCAAAGTCACCTCCGCCGAATTCAACGACAGTCGCATCTTCCCCGGGACGACTCGCGGATACAGCGTCTACGTCCCCGCCCAGTACTCGCCGGAACAGCCTGCCGCGCTGATGGTCTTTATGGACGGTTCAGGCTACGCGAAGGAAGACGGTGCCTTTCGTGTGCCGATCGTGTTCGACAACCTGATTCATCGCAAAGTCATGCCCGTGACCATCGCCGTCTTCGTCAACCCGGGTTCCGTCCCCCCAACACGCCCCGGTGCCGTTGCCCGCAGTAACCGTTCCTTCGAATACGACTCGCTCGGCAATCGCTATGTGACGTTTCTCCTTGATGAATTCCTCCCCACAGCACTCAAGGGCCTGAATGTCTCAACCGATCCACGACAGCGGGCCGTCTGCGGAATCTCTTCCGGAGCCATCTGTGCCTTTACGGCTGCCTGGGAGCGGCCGGATCAGTTCGGTCGAGTGCTCAGCCATATCGGCAGTTACACGAATATCCGTGGGGGCTGGGCCTACCCAGGCCTCATTCGCAAAACCGAGGGCACTCCCAAACCGCTGCGTGTCTACCTTCAGGAAGGTCGCGACGACGTCAACAACCTCCACGGTCACTGGCCACTTGGCAATCAGGATCTCGCTGCCGCGCTCCAGTTCGCCGGTTACCCATACCGACTGGATATGACCGAAGGTGGCCACAGCGGCCGCTGGGGCGGCGAACTGCTCCCTCAGGCACTTGAATGGCTCTGGTCCGACACCGCTCCTGCCACGCAGATCACTCGCACCGAAACCAGGCCCGAATGGACGCCCCACCCGGATGCAGTGCCCCGCGACAACGTGCCCCATGGAACGGTTGAAGAAATGCCGGCCTGGGAATCAAAGGTCTTCCCCGGAACAACCCGCAAATGGTCCATCTATGTCCCCGCCCAATACCGTGCGGAACAGCCTGCCGCGTTCATGATTTTTCAGGACGGCGAACGCATGCGGGACCCCAAAGGTCGCTGGCGGGTTCCGGTGGTCTTCGACAATCTGATCGCCAGCGGTGAGATGCCGCCAACGATCGCCATTTTCCTCGATCCCGGTCACGACAAATCCCGACCCATGACCGATAACCGGCCTTCCAACCGTGGCAACGAATACGACAGCCTCGGCGACCGCTACGTCCGCTTCCTCACCGAAGAAATCCTGCCTGAAGTCCGCAAACGTTACACGCTTTCCGATGATCCGGAACTGCATGCCATCGGCGGCTCCAGCTCGGGCGCCAGTTGTGCGTGGACTGCTGCATGGGAACGTCCGGATTTGTTTCGACGTGTCTATTCCAGCGTTGGCAGCTTCACCAACCTCCGCGGTGCGAACGAATATCCATCGCTGATTCGCAAGACCGAACCCAAACCCATTCGCATTTATCTGGCTGACACGAGCGGCGACCTTGACAACCGTTTCGGTCACTGGCCGCTTGCCAATCAACTGATGCATGCGGCTCTGAAGTACATGGGTTACGACGTTCGGCTCGACTGGGCTGAGGGTTACGCGCACAACGCCGACTTCGGCGGCGCCCGTTTTCCCGATGCCATGCGATGGCTCTGGAGAAAGGAACAGCATGAGCCGGTTTACGACACCCGCGGCGACCTCGGCGGCGACCTCACGCTGCTCAAACTGCTCGTCCCCGGCGCCGGCTGGGAGCTGGCCGTGGATCAGCTGGGCTTCGCCGACGCACTCTGTGCCGATCAGCAGGGCAATCTGTACTTCTGTGATATGAAGGCCCCGGCAGTCTTCAGGCTGGACGCAAAGGATGGTTCACGACGCGAAATCGTCAGGGAATCCGTGAGTGGTCTGGAGTTTGGACCGGATGGCCGACTGTACGCCTGTCAGGGTTCACAAAAGCGGATCATCGCAATCCAGCCGGCCGATGGACAAATCGAAGTCATCGCCGAGCAGGCCGCTCCGAACGACCTCGCTGTTTCCTCCGACGGCATGCTCTACTACACCGACACCGCTGCTGGGCATGTGGTACGAATCAACATCGCCACTCGGGAACGCACCGTGGTCGCCGAAGGGATTGCGAAACCCAACGGAATCGCGTTGTCCGGGGACGGTGGAACGCTGGGCGTTTCTGAATATGGTGGCAGCGTGACCTGGATGTTCCGCGTCAATGCTGACGGCAGTCTCGATGCCGGCATGCCCAGTATGCCCCTGCGGCAGCTCATCGATCCCAACGGCGAATTCCGCTTCAACGAAGGGCCTCCCCGAATCCCGGCCGCACGCGGCGATGGCATGGCCGTCGATGCTGACGGACGCTGGTACGTCACCAGTGCTGCCGGTGTGCAGGTGTTCGACGCCACAGGCCGGCCCTGCGGCGTCCTGCACGCGCCGGACCCCTTCAAGCCCACCACCACCTGCATCCTCGCCGGAAATGACTTCCAGACACTGTTCGTCGCTCAGGGAGGACAAATCTACCGCCGCTCGCTGACCATTGCGGCCCAACAGGCAAAGGCGGCTGCAGCGAAGTAATCCGAACCGTGGGGGCCGGCGATGCATTTTTCGATCGGCCCCACCCCAACCGGGAGCATGGCGATGCCGCATATTCCACTGGCGCAACACCGCTTCTCCCAGTGATGATATCAACGCGCAGCAGGGCCGAAACAAACTCGAGCATGCGACTGATATCTTCACCTCGTCGATCGGAGCGAACATTCGCAAGGGACTGTTGGCTGGCTCTCGGAGATCAGCTGGTGTTGCCGAGCAGCTGACAACTGCCTCAGGCCGCAAAACACGGGGGTTGTTTTCACCCTCACCGGTGAAGTCAAATCCTCTCCTCGAATTCCACCCTGTTCCACTTTCTCTGTCGCATCCAGTCCCCCCGGTCGATATTATCAGTGGGTGTCTGCCCAGCTTTAACGGCCTTTTCGGACCCTGCTGTGCCCCAGGACCCTGCCCCATGCAGTGGAATCGTCATTCTCCGCTGATGCTCGTGATTGCCGCCACAGCCGCTTTCTGCGCGGTTGCAGCCGCCCCTTGCACCGTTCTCGCCCAGTCTTTGCAGATCCTTCCTGCCGAAATCTCACTCACCAGTCCCGAAGCCAGCGACCAGGTTGTTGTGCTGCTGCAGTCCGCCGACGGCAGCCTTCGCGACGTGACCCGTTCCGCGCGTTTCACACTTTCTGACCCGGGTCTCGCCAGCATCTCTGCAACCGGGCGGATCGAACCCCTGCGCGACGGTCGCCTGCAGCTCACCGCCGAAGCCGATGGACTTTCTGTCCAGGCCACCGTTGTTGTTTCCGGCACGGCCGCCCCCACACCAGTTTCCTTCCGGCATGACATCCTGCCGCTGCTGACCCGCGCCGGCTGCAATTCGGGTGGCTGTCACGGCAAGGCGGCTGGTCAGAACGGATTCAAACTGAGCGTGTTCGGCTACGATGCTGCGGCCGATCATGCAGCGATTGTGTCTGAGGGACGTGGCCGCCGCATCTTCCCTGCGGCACCCGAACACAGCCTGTTCCTGCGTAAAGCCACAGCTTCCATGCCACATGGCGGAGGGCTCAAAATGCCCGCGGGCGGACGCTGGCACCGTCTGTTTCTGCGCTGGATGCACGAAGGCATGCTGCTCGATCCGGAAACCGCAGATCCCGTCGCCGAACTGCTTGTTGAACCGCCCGCCGTCTCCATGACAGCCCGTGAATCCCGACAGCTGCGGGTGATCGCACGGCTCACCGATGGCACTCTGCGTCCCGTCACAGCCGAAGCGGAATATCAATCCAATCAGGATGCAATAGCCACCGTTGATCGCGAAGGACTTACCACCACCACCGACGTTCCCGGCGAGGCCGCCATTCTTGTTCGGTATGCCGGCCACGTCGCGGTCTGTCGCATCACACGTCCTCGCGAATCCGGTGAATTCAATCGCCCCCCTGAGCGCAATTTCATTGACAAACTCGTCTGGGACAAACTCCAGCAACTCCGCATCACACCTGCACCGCCCATCGAAGATGCTGCTTTCCTGCGCCGTGCAAGCCTCGATATCACAGGCACTCTTCCCACAGCGGAACAAGCCCGCAGTTTCCTCACCGATCCCTCCCCGGAGAAACGTCGGCTGCTTGTCGACCAACTGCTGCGAAGCCCTGCTTACGCGGACTTCTGGGCTCAACGCTGGGCCGACCTCCTGCAGGTCGACAAGGACACCGTCGCCCCTGAGGGGACAGTCGCCATGACACGCTGGATTCACACCCAGTTCCGCAGGAATATTCCTTTTGACGAGTTTGCCCGCAGCGTACTCACAGTACAGGGTTCCACCTTCAGTGAATCTCCGGCGGCTTTCCATCAGGTCCAGGATACCCCTGAAAAGCTTGCTCGCAGCGTCAGCCAGCTGTTTCTGGGTGTCCGAATCGAATGTGCTCAATGCCACCATCACCCATTTGAACGCTGGGACCAGCAGGACTACTTCGCCTTCGCTGGGGCATTCACCGGAATCGAGCGTAAGCCAGACCCGCGTGGCGGCATCCGAATCGTCTCGCGGACACCCACACCACTCAAACACCCCCGTACCGGACTCGACGTCCCCCCTGCCCCGCTCGGTGGCACGGCTTTCGCTATCCAGCCCGGCTCAGACATCCGCAGGCAGCTGGCAGACTGGGCTACCGCGCCTGAAAATCCCTGGTTTGCCCGCACACTCGCCAATCGCCTCTGGGCCCACTATTTTGGTCGCGGCCTTGTGGAACCCATCGATGACCTCCGCGCCACCAACCCCGCCTCCAACGAACCCCTCCTCCAGGCCCTCGCTCAACACCTGATTGAGGTTAAATACGATATCCACGCCTTCACCCGCACGCTGCTTGATTCACAAGCCTGGCAGCTCAGCTCCACCCTCAACGAATCCAATCAACTCGACGAGCAGAACGCATCCCGTGCACTCTGGAAACCGCTCCCAGCTGAAGTTCTCCTGGATGCCGTTTCGCACGTCACCGAAATCCCCGAAGTCTTCAATGGCTGGCCCATTGGCTATCGTGCCATACAGATCTGGGACAACAAGCTTCCATCACCCTTTATGGAAGTCTTCGGACGCCCCCAGAGGCAAACGGTTTGCGCCTGCGAACGTGGATCTGAACCCAGCATTGCTCAGGCACTGCACCTCATGAATTCCCCGGGCACGATGCAGAAAATTCAGCACGGTCGAGGCCGCGCGGCCCGACTTGCAAACTCAAACTCCTCCCACGAACAAATCCTCGACGAACTCTACCTCACTGCCCTCAGCCGTTTCCCCTCCCCCGAAGAACGTACCCTGATGCTCAGCGCTCTGCAGCAGTCTCCCGACCGCCGTGCTGCCATTGAAGACATCATCTGGGTGCTGCTCAATTCCCGCGAATTTGTGTTCTGCCGCTGATCCTGTTCCTCGTTGCTGGTCCCTGCTCCCCGTCCTTCCTCTGCCATCCCACCGCCATGAACACCACCTCCCTCAATCGTCGACGAATGCTGCGAATTGGCGGCACAGGCTGGCTGAGCGGGCTGTCGCTGCCTGCACTGCTGCAGCTGCAGGCCGAAGCGGCCACGCCCCGTCCGGCAAAGGCCAAAGCCTGCATCTTCTTTATGCTCGAAGGCGGCCCCAGCCACATCGACATGTGGGACCTGAAGCCCAGCGCCCCGGTCGAGATCCGCGGTCCCTTCAATCCGATCTCCACCGTTGTCCCGGGCACACAGATCAGCAACCTGCTGCCGCTGTCTGCATCCATTGCCGATAAATACACGATCCTCCGCTCGCACAGTCACTCCGACAACGCTCACCAGACGGGTCGCCACTGGCTGTTGACAGGCTACCCGCCTGCCTTTGCCGATGGTCAGGCGAAAGGCATTCCGTTCAACGAGCTCTATCCTTCCATCGGCTCAATCATCTCCAGAGAACTCGGCCCGCGCGGCGCCGTCCCGCCATACGTCGAGATCCCCAACGCACTTGGACCTGGTGGCCCCGGCTTCTATGGCGCGAAATACGCGCCATTCACCATTGACAATGACCCCGTTCAGGCGGATTTTCGCGTCCGCGATCTGGACCTTCCCAAAGGTATCAGCGAGGATCGCTTCACTCGTCGCCAACAGCTGCTCACGCAGTCTGAACAGCTGGGCGCGGCGGCTGCCGCCAGCGGTCGTGTACAGACCCTGCAGTCCTACTACGAAAAAGCCGTGGATCTCGTCACGTCTCCTGAGGCTCGCCGAGCGTTTGATCTGCAGTCCGAAGATCGCACTGTCCGCGATCGTTACGGCATGACATCCATCGGGCAATGTGCTCTGATGGCCCGTCGACTCGTCGAAGCCGGATGTCGTTTTATCGGGATTGAACACGGCAGCTGGGATACCCACTTTGACAACTTCACCAGCCACGAAAAGACGCTGGTCCCACCAACCGACCGCGCCCTGTTTGCCTTGCTCAGTGACCTCGACGAACGCGGTATGCTCGACGAAACGCTCGTTGTGATGATGGGCGAAATGGGCCGGACCCCGCGAGTCAACAAGGACGCCGGCCGCGATCACTGGTCCCAGTGCCAAACAGTAATCCTCGCAGGAGGCGGCATCCGCCGCGGAGCTGTGGTAGGCGCCAGCGACGAGACGGCAAGCTACCCCATCACACAGCCATACGGCATCCAGGACCTGCTCCGCACCATCTTCGGTCAACTCGGAGTGGACTCCGACAAGGTCTACCACACCCCCGTTGGTCGGCCTGTGCCAATCGTCAACGGCGGTAAACGCATCGACGAAGTCCTCGCCTGACCCCCGGGAGCGGACCGCGTTCCATGCCACCCACCCAACTCCGCATCGGCTTTGTGAGCCTCGATTCCTCTCACTGCACCGCCTTCACCAGACTGCTGCAGGATTCTTCCGCGGACCCTGCCGATCCGTGGGGCCTCGCCGGTGCCGCCATCACTGTCGGCTGGCCCGGCGGCAGCACCGACTTTCCACTCAGCCGGGATCGCGTGGCAGGCTTCACTGCCGAGATGCAGAGCCTTGGGGTTCGCATCGCCTCGTCCGTCGAGGAGCTCCTTGAACAGGTCGATGCAGTGATCCTCGGTGCAGTCGACGGACGACAACACGAAGAACTCGCAGCCCGCATCTTTCCGGCCGGACGTCCCGTTTTCATCGACAAACCACTCGCTCAGAATTATCAGGCTGCCCGTCGCGTTGCCGATATCGCCAATCGCAGCGGCACTCCGTGGTTCACCGCTTCCGCACTCCGCTTCCAGGATACACTCACCACCGCACTCCGCGAATTCAGGCTGGCCGATGAACCCATTACCGGCTGCGACGCCTGGGGCACCCTGCGAAGCGGCCTCGGACACCTGGAACTTGCCTGGTACGGCATCCATGGTCTGGAAGCACTCTACGCCGTCATGGGACCGGGCTGCCAATCCGTCACTCGCTGCCGCACCGAATTCGGCGATCTCACTACAGGCGTCTGGCCGAATGGTCGCGTCGGCTCCTTCCGAGCCCTGCATGAGGGCAGACAACCAGCCGGCTTTGGAATGACTCTCTTTGGCCGCCAAAGCATCAGGACACTCCAGTTCCCTGCAACCTACCATGAACTGCTGAGAGCGATCATCCAGTTTTTTCGCTCCCGTCACCCTCCTGTACCATACGAAGAATCTCTGGAGATTTTCGCATTCATGCAGGCCGCGGAAGACAGCATTTCGGGGGATGGAAAATCGGTCAGTGTTTGTGGGGTTTCGGGGGAAAGCTAACGGACCTGTCAGCTGTCAGCCAACTGCCGATCGCCTGCTGTTTTAACAACCATCAACGAAATCGCTCACTATGACTCTCTCATCACTTCCCCTCAGTTACTGCACAAACGTGCATCCGGGGCGCAGCATCGCCGAAATTAATGCGGGGCTGTCGAGCTATACGGCTGCCGCCCGCGCGGGACTTGGATTTCCCGTTGCAGCCGGACTCTGGCTGGCCGCCAGCGTCGTGCAGGAGCTCACAGACAATCCCGCAAAGCTCGAATCCCTTGCGCAAACGCTCTGGCAACACGACCTCTGCTGCTACACCCTCAACACATTTCCATACGGGGACTTTCACAGTGACCGGGTGAAGGAACGCGTTTACTTGCCGGACTGGGCAAGTCAGTCGCGAGTGACCTACACGGAGCAGTGTGCTGCCATTCTGGCTCAACTGCTGCCCCCCGGTGCCGAAGGCAGTCTCTCAACCGTACCTCTGGGCGGACGCATGAATCCGCAGTCGCCGAACTTTCGATCCATCTGCTACACGCATCTCATCCGCGTGGCACGCACGCTGCGGTCGATCCACGAGACCACCGGCCGCACCATCCG
Organism: Planctomycetota bacterium; assembly: GCA_041161565.1. Lineage (GTDB taxonomy): Bacteria > Planctomycetota > Planctomycetia > Planctomycetales > Planctomycetaceae > SXXK01. The sequence continues at coordinate 15,063 of JBEAUF010000299.1, forward strand.
GCTGGCACTCGAACCAGAACCTTTGTGTGAATTATCGGGAACGGAACAGTGGAGTCTGCCCGTGTTCCGAGGCCTCTTTGAACATGCGGATGCTCTCGGCTGCGAAGATCTCGTTCGCCAGTACATCGGACTCTGCTTTGATGTCTGTCATCAGGCCGTGGAATTTGAGGATGTGGCGAAGTCCATCAGAGCTTTTGACAAGGCCGGCATTCGCATTTGCAAGGTGCACATCACCAATGCCCTCGAGTTGCTCAACCCGTCCGAAAACGCAGCCGGCCGTGAAGCACTTTGCCGGTATGCCGAACCCCGTTACCTGCACCAGACCTTTGCCCGCTTTGCCGACGGCAGCATTCACTCCCGACTCGATCTGCGGCCCGAGGACATCACATGCCAGCCACCCGATGAATTTCTGACTGCGGAAGCCTGGCGAGTTCACTTCCATGTGCCCATCTATGCCGAATCACTCGGGCCTCTCAACACCACACGCCGAGACCTCGAAGCCGCACTCCGACAGATCGCACGGCTGGACTACGCCCCGCACCTGGAAGTGGAGACCTACACGTGGCCAGTGATGCCAGGTGAAACCACTTCCGCCGCGGCAGACGCAGGAACCACCGACACAGATCCGCTCGCTGCACGAATCCGAAATGAACTGCAGTCAGCCGCGGAGCTGCTGGGAGACATCGCTTAGCCCCGGCTTTGGTGTTGCACGATATCTGCGACGCTCAGCTGAACACCCTGCGGCAGCGATCGAAACGGAGTTGTGACTGGATCGTGAAATTCCGCCTGCTGTCCGTCATGCGTGCAGGTCGAGCTGAAGAACCAGTTTTTGCACATCGCGGCTGCACTTCCTGCACCCGCTCATTATGATCCGCATGTTCCTTCCAGAATTTCTCACCTGCTGAAGGCTGCAGCCATGTCCCAGCTCCCGGCTTTCCGATCTTCCGCATCAGCGTCCGGATTGTCACGACGCAGAACTCTCGCCGCAATCGCGGGACTCGCAGCGGCCACCGTGACCGACGACAGTCTGAGCTGTAATGCGGCGCAAACCCCAACTGCCTCGATACCCGTTCCCGCAACGGCACGGAACGCCCGCAATCCGCGCGGGCGGGTCCGTTTCGGCGTCTCCACATACTCCTTCTGGCAGTTCAACCGCGACGAGCTCCGCGATATCGGGCTGTGTATTGACCTGGCAGCCGAGTGGGGCTTCGATGCCATCGAAATCCTGCACCGCCAGATGACTGACGAAACACCTGCCGCGCTGCAGAAAATCAAGCAGCGAGCTTTTATCAATGGACTTGATCTCTGCGGTTTCTCGACCCATCAGGGATGGGTCTCACCGGATCCCGAGGTTCGCAAAAAGAATACGGCCCATACCATCCACTGCATCGAGCTGTCATATGCTCTCGGCATTCCGACCATGCGAGTCAACACGGGGCGCTGGGGTACCAGCGGCAGTTTTGATGAACTGATGAAAAATCGCGGCATTGAACCTGTCCTGCCCGGTCACACCGAAGAGGAAGGATTTGCATGGGTCATCGAGGGGCTCACCGAATGCCTGCCGGCTGCCGAACGCTGCGGTGTGACGCTGGGACTGGAGAATCACTGGGGACTGGGACTCACGCCCCAGGGCGTGATGCGGATCGTCAAAGCCATCAACTCGCCATGGCTTAAAACCACACTCGACACCGGCAACTTCCTCGAAGACCCCTACGATCGCCTCGAACTCATGGCCGACGACGCCGTGCTTGTACAGGCCAAAACCTACTATGGCGGTGGTTTGTGGTACACGCTGGAGCTCGACTACCCGCGCATCGCAGAACTTCTTCGCCGCCATCATTTCAATGGCTACGTGTCGCTTGAATTCGAGGGCCGCGAGGACCCCCGCACAGCGATCCCGAAGAGCCTTGAGATGCTGCGAGCGGCATTTGGCTGATGGAGGGTCACAGCGAGAGAATTCAAAGGCCGATGGACATCAGCCGCTTTCCTTTGTGAGTCTGCTGAACCGCGTTACTTCCCTGCACTGCCACCTTCGCGGATGCAGAACACATGGCTGCCGACGCGAATCAGCAGACTTCCACTGACGGCTGCCGCCGCGTATTGCGTGGGTCCTGAAAACATGGCGTTGGCCTGTTTGCGTTCCGTGCTGGTTTCGTCGACTTTGGGGGCACCATTGTCTGTGGGTGGAGTATCTGCGGGCCAGAGTTCGTTAATCGCCAGCTCGCGAAATTCCGGCCCGGCCGCAAGCACCGTCGTAGTGCCTTCCTTGCCGAAGAAGTAGATCCGGTCACCAACCGGAATCGGCGTTGCCCAGCAGGATTGTTTCGTGCGTTGCGCGTACTTCGTTTCGCCGGTGGCCAGATCAAGACAATAGACGACACCTACGCGATTGACCCAGTAAGCGTGGCCCTGATGGACAAACGGGGAAGCCCACGAAGGAGTAGCCTCGGACGACATCCAGACCTTCTTCACAATCCACTGCTCTCCATCGCGGGAAACCTGGATCAGGGCATTCGATTTTTTGGCACCCTCAGAATTTTCGCCGGATCTGCCAGGGGAAGCGGCCACAAGGAACGCATCGGGGCCTGCGGGAAGCGGAGTTGTCCCGGTGTTGCCGCCGATGTCGTTGTAGGTCCACAACAGCTTTCCCGTGGAAGGGTCGTAGGCGTCCACAGATCCTGCGGAACTAACGACCACTTGCGGCTGCCCGGCCAGTGTGAGCAGTGCAGGACTGCTCCAGCTGGTGCGGCTGCTGCGGTCGGTCTTCCAGAGAACACTGCCGTCAGCCTTGGAAATTGCCACCAGACAGGACGGGCCTTCGTCGTCGACAAGGACAACCACGGCCGCATCCGTCTGTACGGGTGAAGCGCTGAGCCCGAACTTGTTGACGAACTTTCCGTACAGTTGAGACAACGATTTTGTCCAGACTGGCTTGCCATCGTGGGTCAGCGCCACGAGGTCACCGCATTCGAAGAAGGCGTATACATGCAGGCTGTCCACCACGGGTGTGGGTGCTGCCCGGCTGATGTAGACACTGTTGGGATCCGGAGCTGTGGACGTGTGCTTGTGGTCCCAGAGAATGGAGCCATCTGCGAGTGACAGGCACAGCGTATGGCAGATTTCCTTGTTTTCTCCTTCCACTGTGGTCACGAACGCTCGATCATTCCAGATCACCGGGCTGGACTGGCCATGCCCCGGCAGCGAGGCGTCCCACGCCACGTTCTTTCCCGGCCCCCACGTCAGTGGGATGGAAGCCGGATCGATCGCCGAGGCACCTGCTCCCAGAAAACCGGGCCACACGGGCTGATCTGCGGACTGCAGCAATGAAATCAGCATCAGCGAAATGAACATAGGGTGCTCCTGACGTACTGATGGACACCGCGGCGTCCGAAACGAATCTGCGTTTTCCAAAGAGCGATCGTGGGATCACGAACCGCGGCTGGGCGGGCATTTCATGCCAGCTGAGTGTTTTCTGATCCAACGGACCGATTTACAACCAACTCCGCTGCATTTCTCGATTGGGTCTGCAGGGTATGAAATGGCGGCCAGCGGAGCCTTCAACTCACAAGTATTCGCCTCAGACCAATTCGCCGCGTGCGGCCCGTTCAGCGAGCGCTGAGTAGCGATAGCTCATACCGGATTCCAGCGATTCGCGAATGCGTTCTTCCGTCAGTACAAACCGCAGCAGGCCCCCGGGAGTCTCGTAAACCACTTCGTCGGTCAGCCTGCACTGCTGCGCACCCAGAACCTCCAGAATCTGACGGTGTCGCCAGACCGGCAGCGGGCCCTCCACGAGAGACTCGTGAATCTCCAGTTCATCAGCCAGCAGGTATTCGTGAGTCATGCGTTGACGCAGCCCCATCGCAGTCACTCGAAACACAATCTTCTCTCCGGCCGCCACCAGCTCTGGTGCCTTCAGAATTTCCAGCTCGATATCCGGATCACTGATCTCCGGCAAATTTGTGGGCCTGCCAAGGAATCCTCGAAGTCCAGCAGCGGAACAGCTGAGAACGGTGGTGGCAGTGAACTGGGGCATGAGATCAGACTCGCAGATTTTTTTTGGGGGGGGGGGACGACGGAGGCGGGCGAAGGGTGGTGATCGTCAGGAACCCGGCGTCTTCCCCTGCCCGGCGCCATTCGGCGTCCCGTTCGCGGTCGCTGACCGCTGTTTATCGGCGTGGCGAGCAGCGTAGAGTTCCCGAAATGATTTTGGTGGCGGTGCAGGAATCTCGCGTTCCTTACCCCAGGCACCGGCGGGTGTGAGTGGGCTGTAGAGCAGGAAGCGGGGAGTGATCCTGAGGGCCAGTCGGGCAGCAGAGCCAGCCAGACGATACAGCCACGTTCGTGAAAACACGGCCGACAACAGCTTCATCTGCAACTTCTTACCTGTGCCGATCAGGCGTTTGCCGTCCAGATGCTCCCGCATCGCAAACAGCTGGTGGTGCAGCGGAATCTTCACAGGGCAGACGTCTGTGCAGGATCCGCAGAGACTGCAGGCGAACGGCAGTGAGCTGTGTTTTTCCGGGGACTGGAGTGGTGTGAGGATTGAGCCGATCGGACCGGGCACCGTGGATTCGTAACTGTGCCCGCCGCTGCGACGATACACGGGACAGGTATTCATGCAGGCCCCGCAGCGGATGCAGTCCAGACTTCGCCGAAATTCCGATTTCAGAATCTCGCTGCGACCATTATCCACAATCACAATGTGCAGCTCCCCACCCGGCTGCGGGCCGTGGAAATGGGAGGAATAGGTGGTGATCGGCTGACCTGTTGCGGACCGCGCCAGCAGTCGCAGGAAGACGGACAGATCCGCTGCTCGCGGAATCAGCTTCTCCATGCCCATGCAGGCGATGTGCACCTTCGGCAGTCCGATCCCCAGATCAGCATTGCCTTCGTTGGTGCAGATGACAATCCCACCTGTCTCAGCGATGGCGAAATTTACGCCAGTCAGCCCCGCATCCGCGCGACAGAAACACTGACGCAGATGATTGCGAGCGGCTTCCGTCAGGTACTTTGGATCAGAGGCCCCCTGCTCTGTCCCCAGATGCTCATGAAAGCATTCGCCGACTTCTTCCTTGCGAATGTGAATGGCAGGCAGCACGATGTGGCTGGGAGGCTCTTCACGCAGCTGCACGATGCGTTCACCGAGATCCGTGTCAATCACCTCAATCCCGTTCTGCTCGAGAAATGGATTGAGGTGACATTCTTCGGTGAGCATGGATTTGCTTTTCACCAGCCGCTTTGCACCATGGCTCTGCAGAATCGACAGCACAATCCGATTGTGCTCTGCAGCGTCCACCGCCCAGTGAACAACCGCTCCCAGCTCGCGAGCACGGGCTTCGAACTGTTCGAGGTAATCGGCCATTAGTGACTGAGTGTGCTGCTTGATGGCCGAAGCCGTCTCCCGCAGCAGTTCCCATTCAGGCACACCGGATGCCATCCGGTCCCGCTTTTCACGCACAAACCACAAGGCGCGATCGTGCCAGCGAGCGCGGTCGCGATTCGCCGTGAACGCGTCGGCAAGTGCGGGATGAGCCATGACGAGTATCCTCAGACGGGAAAGGTGATTGTTTCAACTAAGAACAGCCAGACCCCATGGAATCGGAAACGGCAACGGCCACAAGTTTCAGACAGCGATCGCCTCAGCGAGGATTTCAGCGAAGTGCATGACACGCATGTTCACACCGCGGCGACGAATCAGCCCCTCCAGATGCATCAGACAGGACATGTCGCCCGCGGTCAGTACCTGGGTGCCAGCCTGCTGGTGATCGTTGATCCGATCCTCTCCCATCATCGCCGAAACACCAGCCTCCGCAACAGCAAATGTGCCGCCAAACCCGCAACACTCATCCCGACGCGATAACTGAGAAAAGCGGATGCCTTCGAGGCCTCCCAGCAGCCGCTGGAGCAGACTTTCACGGGGAGCCATTACCTCCGAACTGGGCCCCAGACGCAGCTCTCTGAGTCCATGACAGCTCTGATGCACTCCCACCTGCCAGGGGAAACGCCCACGCACCTGGTCGATCTTCAGCACCTGCAGCAGAAATTCGCTCAGCTCCAGCGTCCGCTGGCGAACCTCACTTGCCACCCGATCACCCTCCGCAACCAGATGGTCATAGTGGTTGCGGACCATCGAAACGCAGCTGCCGGACGGCGACACCACGTAGTCATAGCCGCGAAAGACGTCGATGTATTTTTCCGCCAGCGGCCGCGCTTCGTCCATGCAGCCACTGTTAGCCATCGGCTGGCCACAACAGGTCTGAGCTGCGGGGAAGTCTGCTTCCACCCCAAAAGCCTCCAGAACCGCCACTGTGGCCATGCCCACGTTCGGGTAGAACTGGTCCACGTAACACGGAACGAACAGCGCCACTTTCATGCGACTTCAGAACCCCAAACAGGACTCGGAACAGACCCCGAAGGGTCAGGAACAAGCCAGCCTTCACCGCTTGTTCCGTATCATACTCCGTCCGCCGGTGTCTGCCTAATGGCCGGACCAGCCCGCCTAACGCCCGGAAAAGCTCTGCACACGTTCCAGCTGATGTCCGGCCGTGCCGCCGGCGTTCATCGCCAGATTGCCTCCATCCAGCGGAATTATGGCACCTGTGATCCAGCTGGAAGCGTCAGAAGCCAGCAGCACCGCAATTCCCCGAATATCATCCGGTTGTCCCAGCCTGCCCGCGGGAATACCACGCAGAAACCGTCCCTCCAGACCCGGATCGTCCGCCATTCGCAGCTGCAGACCGGGATTAACAACCTGGGCAGGCGCGACGCAGTTCACTCGCACACCTCGCCACGACCACTCCGTGCTCAGTTCCCGCGTCATCTGCACGACCGCGCCCATCGCCATGCTGTAGGCAACATGTCCACGCCCAAGCGCCGTTGTACTGGCCAGACTCCCAATGTTCATAATCGATCCACGGCCCTGCTGAAGCATCCGCCTGCCGGCCTCCTGACACATTGCAAAGCGGCCGATAACCAGGTTCTGCAGAACTCGCTGCAGGTCGGCAATGGACAGTTCCTCAGGTCGTGCAAGGCAGCCGTCTCCGGCGATATTTCCAAGAAAATCCACGCGGGAAAATTGAGCATCCACGTCGCGGAACAGGTCAGCGATCTGTTCGGGACTGGACACATCACAGCCAGAAACCAGGGTCCGTCGGCCCAACGCTGCAATTTCGGCTGCAGTGGCATCTGCACCGGACCTGTTCCGGTCAATCAACACCACATCCGCGCCGGCTTCCGCAACGGCCAAAGCAGTGGCTCGCCCCAGCCCCTGAGCCGCTCCGGAGATCACCGCGACACGCCCCGATAAATCAAACATCCCCATCGGACCTCTCCCGGATTCAGTTTGGTTCCCGCAGCCAGTTTTCCTCGGACACTCCCACTTCGGCCGCCAGTGGCAAGGCCACCGGATTCCGCCGACCAGCCACCCCTTCCGGCCACCGCACGGCATAGTCCGTAAACCGCGAATCGGCCTCAGGGAAGTCGGTACTGATATACTGAGCACCACTGGCGAACGCCCGGTCGCGTCGAGCAGCATTGCCGGAACGACTCTCCCGCGTATCCGCGTCCGCACGCGTGCGAATCAAAAAATTCTGCCGCACCAGCCGCTGAATTTCCGCAAACTGCCCCACGGGATCGTTCCGTTTCAGCCACGCCGCCTGCGGATGCTCGGGAGAAACAGACAAAAAGACCCGCGGCTGCTCAACACCCTGCATCGCCTCCAGCCAACGCGCAATCCAGTCCCCCTCGTTATCCAGACAAAAAAACACGCGGCCCCGAACCGCCTCAAGCTTAGGCCAGCCGCGTCTGAGCACGGCATCCCGCACGCAGTCATCGCCAGGCTCACACAAATCCTCAGGTATCAGACACGCCCCACGCGGGAAACAGGCCGTGATCACATCGTGGAACTCCCGCAGCAGCGATGGTGAGAACTTCACCGGTTCAACACCCGACGGACCGGGCGCGAATTCCTTGAGCTCCAGCAGGATCATTACAGGCAGATGTCCTGGATTTGCTTCGGACCACGCGTGAATCTGCTGGAAGGCCCCGCTGAGAGTTGGCGCGTGGGTGGCGTAATCGAAACCAGGTGCGTGCAGCACTTTGAAGCCGGGCTGAGCAAGCCCGCCCGCCAGATTGGGGTCCGGGCCAGGTTCTCCGCCGGCCGCTGTCGCCAACGCTCGGCCCAGCGGTTTGGCGAACAAACCACCTTCGGGGTCGGCGTAGATGTCCAGTTCCAGCTGCCGTACGACGAGCCTGCTGAGTTGTTCCGGGAGCGGCCGGTGGGTGTACTCAATGGACTCCAGCAACGATGATCCCGCTGCGCGAATGAAAGGCTTCAGACCTGCTGCAGGTTCAATGTGATAGGAATTGTGCGTGCCGATCACCTGAATCTGGTGCAGCCGCAGGTCGTCTGCGGTCAGCACGGGGCACAACGGCGACATCGCTGTCAGCAGCCAGCAGATGGAGCGCAGGAGAATTTGAAAACAGTGACTGTCAGCACTCAGCTGAACCATGTGACTGCGTTCCGGAAGATGCGGATGCCATCACCTTCGCCTCTCAGTCCTTTGCGCGTCCACTGGGGGTGCTGAGTCGCGAACAGGAACCGTTCGGGGTGCGGCATCAACCCCAGAACGCGGCCGGTTGTGTCCGCGAGCCCGGCGATATTCGCCAAAGAACCATTGGGATTTTCGGGTTCTGGCAGGAGTTCAATGCGAGTGGGGTCGCCTGCTGCAGCGAGCAGACCGGCGGCGCGTGACGACCAGTAGCACAGGGCGATCTGCTGGTCCTGACGCAGTTGTTCGAGCACCGCCGGGGATTCGACGGCAATGCGACCTTCGGCGTGAGCAATCGGCACGTCAAATTCGTCCATCCCCCGCAGGAAGACGCTGTTGGAGGATGTGACCTTCAAGCGGACCCAGCGGTCCGTGTAACGACCGTTGCGGTTCCATGTGAGCGTCAGGCGGGATTCCAGCTGCGAGCTGGATGGAGCATCGATGCCGGTGCGTGTGAGCAAACCCGCTTTGAGGATTGTTTGAAAACCGTTGCAAATCCCCAGTACCAGCCGATCGCTGCAGAGAAAGTTGCGGATGGCGTCGTTGAGCTGACCGCGGAGCTGCCGCGAAAAGATCACGCCGGCACCAAGGTCGTCGCCGTAGCTGAAACCGCCGGGAATGCAGAGGATTTGAAAGTCGGCAAGCCGCTGGGGAGCTTCCAGCAGGCGAAACAGATGCAAACGTTCTGCTGCCGCCCCTGCAAGTTCAAAAGCGTGAGCAGTTTCAAGGTCGCAGTTGGTTCCGGGTGCCCTGAGCACACATACGCGGGGTTGGACCATTGTCGCCGGCCAGCAGAGGGTGATGGACTGAAATTCCGGCCGGTAATGTATCGATCAGGCGGGCAGAATGCACGCGGAGCAGGCCGGGGGTACCGGTTTCAGGAAGGCAGACGCAGGATCTCCGCCGGGTCTGCCGACAGCCCCGCCCCGCTCACGTCACCCAAAGACGCCCCGTGGCATGCGGTCGATGTCACTCGGCCGATCCGGCCCTGGTTCGCTCCCGCGGCCATGTCAGCCGCGGGCACCCGCAACGCTGCCGGGGGATTGAAATCCCCCGGGCGCCTCGTCGCGGAGGGAATATTTCAGGGCGGAGCCCCCAAACAGGACATCAACTGCCCTCACCGCCGTTTCGCCAGCCCAGCTTCGCCCCTGGATGGCAAAAACATCAAAAACAGAGGGGAAATACACCAGATATTCTCACCGACTGTCTTGCTGACAGTACCGCTGAATTCTGTGTGTTTCTCTGTGAAACTCTGTGCACTCTGTGGTTAAAAACGAGCTACATCAGCCCACGCCGCGACAGTTCCGCGACCACCTGCTGGACAATCGCTGTCACTTCCGCTGGGTTTGGCTGGCTGGCAGCGCCTTCCGGGAGCGGGCAGCCGCCAACGGGCTGGTCTGTGAATCCGTGTGCTGAGAGCATGCACTGCAGCTCTCGCCTGAGAGTCGTCAGGTCCAGCTTCTGCTTGTCGGACAGTGGCTGGCGACCGTGGCCCATGGTGAAACCGCGGAGCCCCACTGCTGCCCGGAAACCTTCCGGAAACTCGGCCGAATAAATCATCGTGTCAAACAGCCGGATCAGGTCGTACTGCACCGCACGTGCAGCGTCGATCTGGTAGGACACTGTCAGGTCATACAGCTTCCTTGTCAGCTCCGGAACCACGCCGGAACTGGCGTTTGTGCCGCCGTCGCAGCCTGCCAGCAGCATCGGCATGAGCGCTGCATCCCAGCCCGTCAAAAACGCAAAATCGGGCCGGTTTGGACGTACGGCCTGGATCATGCGGATCATGTGCGGAATGTCGCCGGACGAATCCTTGATTGCCACAATCCGCTCAAACTCTTCCGACAATCGCTGAATCGTCGGCACGTCAATCGGACTGGCAAACATCGGGATGTTGTACAGAGTGACGTCGATTGGAGTGTTGCGGCCGATTTCCGCGAAGTAAGCGTAGACCGAAGCCGGGCTCAGCTTGTAGTAGAACGGCGCGACAATCGCCACCGCCCGAATCCCCAGCGACGCGTAGTACTCACACGCCTTAATCGTTTCCCGCACGTTGGCTTCCGCCGCCCCCGCCAGAATCGGCACTCGACCACGCACCTGGTCCGCAAGGATGGCAACTATTCGGCGGCGTTCCTCAGGAGTGAATCTGGTGAATTCACCGGTTGACCCGTTGGGATACAACCCGTGCACACCTCGAGCAATCAGCCACTCGGCATACCGCCGCAACTCAGACTCATTAATGTCCCCATCCGGAGTGTAGGGGACGAGGTTCGGAGTAAAGATTCCCTGAAGTTTTGCTGCCATGGTCAAGTTCCTGTATTGGGGGGCTCCGAGTTTTCAACGTGCTTATTCAACATCACAATCCTGCTGCGGGCGCGAAATCCTCTGCATTCTCTCTGGCTCCCTGACTCCCGCACCGCCCGATTCCGCAACCACTGCCGGTTCCATGCAATCTGCCGGGGCAACTCAGGCATTCGAAATAATCCATCGCCCGCCCGGCGAAATCCGCTTGACATGCTCAAACAGGCAGTGCGACTTCCACCGCAAAACCACCTGCCTGCGGTTCGACCGCGTAGATCAAACCACCATGCGAACGCACGATCCGCCACGCCAGACTCAGCCCGAAGCCCAGACCACGTCCGGCCGGCCGCCCTGAGAAAAATGGGTTGAACAAATTTCTTCGAATTTCCGCAGAACCAGTGCCGGGACCATCGTCGCGGATCAGCAGCGAAACCACATCGGAAACCACTCGACGCACCTCAATCTCCACACGCCCCGCCCTGTTCACCCCTCGAATGGCTTCAATGCTGTTCCTTACGAGGCTGCTTACCAGCTGCCCCAGCAGCCCGCGGTCCGCCTGAATCACCAGCTCCTCAGCCACAGCGCTCAGGCGGAACTCCACCTTGTGCTCCTGCGCAAAGCCCTGCAGCGCCGAAAGGCACTCCTGCACCAGCGGGATGATGCTGGTTGGCCCGCGGACGGGCTGAGGCGGACGGGCGAAGAGCATGGAATTGCCGATGATGTCGCGAATCCTCCAGGCCTGGGCTCCGATCGTCTCAATCGCCTGACGTCGTTCCAGCAATTGCTCAGACTTCAGCAGCAGCTGCGTCTGCCCAACAATACTCCCCAGCGGATTATTAATCTCGTGCCCGGCCCCCGCTGCAAACTCAGCCATCGCCTCGAGACATTCCACGTCGGGGACGAGGACACCACGATCGGTGACGCGTCTGAGCAGTTCACGGGAGACGGTGGCCGGGAGCGAATCGGGCGGGTCGACGGATTTGCCGTCTTCGCCGGACTGCACGATCACCGCGCTCAGCAGTTCCGGCAAGCGATAGACTGCGAGCTGTAAGCCGCTTACGAGCCCCGTTTCAGCAGCACAGGCCAGGAGGCGATCGGAGCTGAGCAGCCAGCCGGCTGATCCCTCCACGATCCGTCGGTCAACTCCCAGCTGACCATCTGCGCGTTCCCGAACACTCACGGCCTCAAACCCACCCCCGGGCCGAACACCGAGAAACAGCACCGCGGCTGCGCCACAGCAGCGCACCCAGAGTTCTCCGGCCCGTTCCGCCTGCATGGCCCACGGAGCCGCTGCTGTCAGCGCGGATGCGAGCCGCAGCAGTGGGGCCGATTCACCTGCCGGACTTCCGGTTTCAACCACGATACCTGACTCCGCCAATAAAAAACGGCCGCACAAAGGCGGCCGCTGGTGCTCCGTAGGGAACTCCGCTCATATCACCTAAGACTCCGACTGCTCAATATCCAGCAGCCTGCAAATGGTATCAATCAGAGTTTCCACTTCGAATGGCTTTTGCAGGAAATGATTGGCGCCAGCCGCCTTCAGATCCTGAATCTTGTCCTGCTCAACCATTCCGCTGATGCAGATGATCCGCACGTCGTCCAGTGCCGAATCGCTGCGGACTCTTTGACAGACTTCCTTGCCGTTGATATCCGGAAGCATGACGTCCAGCACGATCACGTCCGGATGGTATTCCCGAACCATCATGCCAGCGTCAAAACCGTTGTTGGCTGTGCGAACCTCGAAACGGCCATCGGCTTCCAGGGCGTCCGTGATCAGTTCGACAAGTTCGGGGTCATCGTCGACGATCAGAGCCTTTCGCTTGCCACTTTCCAGAGCATCCGTGGGGATGCCGTTTTCCTTCATGAACTTGTACAGCACATCGCGCGGGATGCGACGGAATTTGGAACCCGGCACCCGGAACCCACGCAACTGCCCGGAATCGAAACAACGGATAATCGTCTGCTGACTGACTTTGCAGATTTTTGCTGCTTCGCCAGTCGTGAATACTGTTTTCATGGGCACAATCCATTTGGAAGAAAGCGATGAGCCGCTGACGCAGCATCCCATCGTCCGGCTTTCACCAGACGCCATCCCTGACGCTTCAACACCCTTCCGAAACCAACAGCAACACGCGTCGCATGCCGGGGTCCGGGTGTGAGCCGTCTCTGACCAAAGACGACAGCGCCGCTGCAGACAGCGTGACCCACAATCGTCCGATTGTGCGACAAACCGCTGTGGCGGAACTTGTTGAAGTGCAGGTTCTGGGAGGCCCTGCGAAGCCTGGCAGTGACAAAATCGACGGCATGTACCCCGTTCATTTCGTCAAATCTGCCTCGCTTCCGGGAATCTCCCGAACTTTGCCAACCCTCAACTCCGCCAATTGTATCCATTTGCAGGAGTCGGTCAACGGAAGTTTCACAACGCAAATTGCCCTGCTTGCCCGGCAGGCATCTTCGATAAAATCCGAATAAAACGCCCAACCCTCCCCAACCACAGCAACATAGGGGCTTTCCCGAGTGCTTCCGGGGATCTTTGTGGTTTAGTCCAGAGCGCCATCCAGTTTTTCAGAAAGCTCCCGCAGTGCCTCACGCAACTTTTCCTGCACCGCATCTGACTGCTCCGGCAACGCACTGAGCAGGCTCGGAGTCAAAGCGCGGCTGAGCTTATCCAGCATTGAGGAGGCGCGTTTCCAGAATTGCTCCGGCGTGAGCTCAGCCCGGCGACCGCCCGGTTCCGGAGCCTCCACCTTCGGGGCCACTCCGCCAGCGTCCGCCCGAAACGGGGCGTAGGCGTTCTCCGATGCATCACGAGCCACCGCGTCCATGGTCGCAGCACCCGCGCGAGCTCCGCCCAGACCCGCACGGTCCCCCATTCCACTCGGAACGTACTCGGACGGATCCACCACCCGACTCAGAGGCACTGCAGACGTGTCAACTCCCAGCGGCGCTGCCCACTCAGAATACCCCTCGGCTGATTCCGTGAACAGGTCTTCCCCCCGCTGCGCCCTGCGCCAGGCACGCATCTCGGCTACCGTCGCATCGCCTTCGCGAGCCCACGTCAGACAATCCTCGGCGTCATCCCAGTTCAGCGCCACGTAAAAGAAGGACCATTTGAGCCCGGGAAAGTCCTGACAGACCGATCCGAATCGCTCCCACACCCGCCGACGCTGGAAAATCTGGTCACCGCTCAATCCCACCAACTGCCCAAAGTCCGCATCCGTTCGGCCCTTTGCGTACCGAGCAGTCCACCTGGCAGCACACTCCCCCACCACCCAATTGCACTGGCTGACCGCGTCGCGAGCCTGCTGGATCAATAATTCTTCTGATTCTGCCACGTTGTTCTCCTCAGTTACCAGCCGTCGAAAGTTATTCCTCCCAGGACCGCTGGGAATCGGCTGGGGCAAACATCCTACGCGGTCCGCGGCTGCCCTTCCAGCACCCCTGCAGCGAACCAAATCAAATTCCGGAGTGTCCTGGTAATACGCCAAATCGTTCTCCCTGACGCAGCAGCCCCCTCAAACCACCGAATCCGCCGACAAAACAGAATCCCCACAACCCCCACAGAACTCCGATTTTCTCCTCTGAGATTTCCTGCCGTTTTCCCTCCAGCACTCTCGACCAAATGCCGATACACTCGCTAAGCTAATCAGACCTCGCACAACCAGCAGGCTTTCCCCAAGCCCCCAGGTTACTGTGTGCGGTCTCCATCATCGGGGCGGTAGCCAAGTGGCTAAGGCAACGGATTGCAAATCCGTCACGCGAGGGTTCGACTCCCTCTCGCCCCTCTTACAAACGGCGTTTTCGGCCTCCCGAAGACGTCGTTTTTTTTTGCGCTCTCCGCCGGCTGGCCAACCATGCCCACTTCCACTCTCGAACACCGCATCTTCGAACGCCTCAGGGACCGGCAGCTGCAATACCCCGCTGGCGACGGTCCCCGTGACCCTCAGCTGGAGCAGGACATCTACTCGTTCCTGTACACCGAACTCCGGCACGTTGCGCCCCGCCTGCCGGGACTCGGCCCCCGCACGAATCACCCCGCTGCTGATGTCTCCGCCCGCTTCACGGAAGTCCTCAACCAGGCCTTCACCCGAATCCTCGAAAAATACCCCGACCGTCTCATGCGCACACAGTCCCGCCGACAACTCACCGGCTACGTCTCACGCACCATGTCCTCACTGATGCTCAACCATTACCGCCGCAAACAGGCCTTCAGGAACGCTCTCCACTCCCCGGACCTCCAGTTACCCGAAGATGCCGAAGTCCGCGACATTCTGTCGCAGATCACCAGCATCAGGGCCGCCCATTTCGAAAATCGCCACGGGTTGCCCTTCGAATCCGTTCTCGAACTCCTGCAGAACTGGGATGTCTCCGCTGACCCCGAACTCAAAGCCTGCAGCGAAGCCCTCAGACTCCGCTATATTGATGGACTCTCCTACAATGACATCGCTTCGGCCCTCAATCTGCCACGCCCCGAAATCGAACTTCTGCTCCGCCGCGGACGCTACCGCATCAAATCACTGCGACTTCAGGAGCCGGAACCATGACCGCAGGTGCACATCCCTCCGACCCCGCCGACAGCAATCCTGAACTCGCTTCGGACAGCGGCCCCATCGGCCCTGAAGTTCACCGCGCACTCGGCCTCGCCCCCAACTCTGATTCCATCGACGAACTCGACGAAATCCATCCCGCCACGCGTGCCGCCCTCCACGCCGAAGGACTTCGTCAACTCACTCGCATTGCCGCCGGTTCCTGCGGAGTTGTCTGTCGCGGCACCGACCTCGCCACCAGCAACTTCAGAGCAGTCAAGATACTGCTGGAACCCCATAGCCCCGACGCCCTGCGGATGTTTCAGCGGGAATGTCGCATTCTCGATGCCCCCGAACTTCCGCCAGGCCTCGTCCCCCGCTTCTACCGCGCCGTGGAACCGCCCGAGGGACAACCCTTTATGATCCTCGAATGGATCGATGGCGAAACTCTCGGCAACTACCTCGCAGCCCGCCCCGCACTCACAATCCCCGACCGTGAACTGCTCTGCCTGAATCTCTGTCGAGCCTACGCGCAGCTGCATGCCGCCCACATCCTCCAGCGCGACCCATCACTCAACAACATCCTTGTCGGCCCCCGGGGACAGATGCGGCTGATTGACTTCAGCGGCGGCGGACGTCCCCACCCTGGCTACCGCAGCCTGCAAACACTTCCCGCCGTCCCCGTAACCCACGCCTTCGCCAGCGATGCTGTCCGCAGCGGCGAACGACGTCCCACCGCCGCCGATGAAGTCCACGCCGTTGCTCGCATCTGCTTCACTGTCCTTTCCGGAAAACTTGCCGCCCAGCATCCGCCTGCAGAACTCCACCAAATGCTCGCCAGCGCCCGGATCCCCGCTGACTTCTCCAGCGTCATCCTCGAATACACTCGCCAGCCACCGCCGGAAGCCACCACTGCCGAACACACGCCCGAATACTGGAACGCCGCCACGCTCGCCGCACGCCTCGATTCCGTCCTCCTCGCTCGCTCAACGCGATTCCAGCAACTGCAGCAACGCCGCAGTCGACACGCACTCCTCACCTGGAAACTCACCACCAGCGTTGCTCTCTGCCTGTTCGCCGTCGTGCTCTTCCGATTCAACAACGAGGCCGCAGCCCGGCAACAGCTGCTGCGGGAACAGACTGAATCCATCGAAGCTGACCTGAACGCCCTGCGTCTGCGGCTGTCCCCACCATTGCCTGTGCTCAGCCAACGCCTCGAAGACCTCCGCCAGCGTCACACACAGCTCACAGCAGATTTCCAGTCCGCATCCGTCGCAGAACTGCAGCAGCGCTGCTCGTCACTGCTCGCTGATCTCCTGCAGCTGCATCAGGACCACGCCGCGGCACTCCGCTGCGAAAATGAACTTCGCCACTGGAAGTCTCTCTACTCCGCCACTCCCCCACACATCCTCGAAACCGCTGACTTTACCCCCATCCGTGCACTCGCCGATCAGGCAGCCGATTCCAGTCGCTCAGCCCGCTGGGACTCCGCCGCACGCAGCTTCGCAGCAGCCTCCAACCGACTGAAAGAACTGCTCCGAAACAACGGCGAAACCCAACTCGTTACACCGCTCAATAACCAACCTCCGGTCGAACTCGTTTTCAGAGACGCGTCCCTGGATCCGCGTGAAGTGGCTCAGATCCAGCAAGCGCTTGCCGATTCTCTGAATACCTCCGTGACCACTCGGAATTCCATCGGTATGAATCTCAACCTCATTCCGGCCGGTGAATTCCTGCAGGGTTCGCCCATCACCGAACCCGGACGCAAAGCCGCCTTCGCAACCATCGATCCGGAGAAACAGCGAATCGTTCGCATCAGCCACCCGTTTCGCATGGGAGCCACCGAAGTCACCCAGGCCCAGTGGCAGACTGTGATGCAGGATCAGCCCTGGCAGGGACAGCTCAACGTCAGCACCGGCCCTGATTACCCTGCGGCATGGTCCACCTGGGCCACACAGGTCGAATTCACCCGCCGACTCAGCGCGCTTGAAAACCAAACCTATCGACTCCCCACAGAAGCCGAATGGGAATACGCCTGCCGCGCGGGGGCCCTTTCCGCCTATTCCTTCGGGGACGACCCCACGGTGCTCAATGATTTCGCATGGACTAAACACAACTCCACGGGCCGCGCCCACCCGGTCAGACAAAAACTCCCCAACCCCCTCGGACTCTACGACATGCACGGCAACCTTCTCGAGAATTGCCTCGATCGATTCGCTGAATACTCCACAGGCCCCCTGTCTGATCCCCGCAGCGACAGCGGAGAAGGACGAGTCAACCGCGGCGGCTCATTCCGCAATGATCCCCTCAACAACACATTCCGCTCTGCCTATCGCACGCATGACCCCGAGAACACCAGCAACGAAAGCCTTGGCTTCCGGGTTGTCCTCGAGCTTCCCGTTCCGCAGGATCCCTGACAATTTTCGCCGAGTGACCTGCACCCGAGCCAAAGTCAGCGGGCGTCGTGTATTTCGCCCACAGTTCAATGCACCTGCACCAGCCTCGGATGACGAAACGCAATGTCAAAACGCGATGTCAAAACGCATTGAGCCGCAGGGCGGCAGCCCAATGGCATTGGTTTTCTCTGAAATTCTGTGAAAAGACGGGTGAAGACCTGGGCGGGCGAGGCTGGGATGGCGAAACGGTGTTAAGAATACCGGAAGTCGTCTTTCGGACTCCGCCCCCCATTACAGGGCGTGCGGGGGATGTCAATCCCCCGGTAACGGTGCGTGCCCGCCCGGCCAACACCGCAGCCGGAGCTCACCAGGGCCGCACCGGCCGATTGACATCGGCCGCACGCCACACTGCGTTTTCGTGACTCGATCCGGCTGTGGGATTTCAACTGGCAAGCGGAACTGAAACCTCCCAATTTGCCCTTGCTTACATCGTTTCGTCATCCCAGGGCGAAAACAACAAAACCCAGAAGGGATTACACGCAGTATTCCTGCACGCGTCTTGTTAACACGAGTGCTGAATTCCCTGTGTTTCTCTGTGAAACTCGGTGTACTCTTTGGTTGAAAAAGAACTCCCTCCGCGCGCCGTTTCATCATCCCAGCTTCAGCCCCCCGGAGGTCCGGCAGGGCATCGCACCTCCCTGACATCAAATGCTTTGCGATGTGATCAGCTGCTGGCCCCGCGGTATGCATTCAGCGACCACAGGAACACTCGCCGGGAAACCGCAATACAGACCAGAGTGAGCACAACCAGAGCGGCTGCGAAGCGAGGATCAAACGCCATCCCGGTGATCGTCTGAGCAGGAATCGTGACCACCAGCAAAATTGGAATTACCCATGAAAAGGCAAACTGCAGCACCTCACCCGCTTCGAACCTTGAACTGTCAACACCATCATAAATGCTGCGCGGGTACTGTGCGAAAATTGTGATGTAAAACCAGAAATCATACAGCCCCTGATTGCGTCCAAACCAGATGCTTGTACAGGCAGTTGTGATCATCAGGGAATAGAAAAAGGCCACTGCTGTAAGAATATAGAAGATGTAAATCGACACAGTAACCGGCGAGATGGGCCGCTGCAGCCGGGCGAGCGACATCAGCAGCAGGGCCAGAGCGAGTAACGTCTGGGTCACCATGGCGGGGTTGATCCGCTGCAGCGAAACCAGAAACTGAGCATCCACGGGGCGTGTGAGTACCAGATCCAGACGCCCGGTGCGAATGCTGTCACAAAACGCCGCACAGTTCGGCATGAAAAAAGCTTCAACCAGGGAATTGATGAGCATCCCCGTGGCCATGAATGCAAAATACTCTTCCCGCGACCATTCCCGAATGCTGTCCGTCTGCTGATAAATCAGCTGAAACAACACCACCCGCGCCGCAAACCAGAACAGCCGCGTTACTACCTGGATCGCGAAATTCGCAGGAAACATCAGCTCGCGAATCAGCGAATTCCTCGCAAGAAGCCAGACCAGCCGCAGATGAAACATGCATGTGTCCAAAAAAACCGGGTTTTCCAATTCCCCGGCATTCTCCACACACCCTCTGCCCACGTCAAATCCGCAGACCAGTTCGTCACTTGCTTCGGTTGAGCTGTCCAAAGAGATCGCGTCAGCCCTTCACCTGATCTCCTGGAACGTTTATGCCATGGGATGGCCGTGGAGTGCCATGAAACCCCAGTACTCAGCTCAGCAGCGCTGCACCGGACCAGCCCGAATGTTGCTGGACGGAATTCGCGGCCTTCGGCCGGGTTCTCTGGCTGTGAATTTAAGAAATTCCCTCGGTGAAAAATCCGGATTCTCGCGAATTCCCGCGGGCTTTTTGGATGACTCGCAGGCAGCTGCCGAAGATAATCTCACCTCCTCCCTCGGCACTTATCCTCCCACCCCCGTGCCCCTGGCTGCCCGTGACCTATGTGCACCCACCCAGCAGAACCCGGATTCCGCCTTTGCGTACCGCCACACAGTGTCCCGTGCCGCGCTGCCCTGCCGATCCTGCTGCTGCTCACATTTACTGCCCTGCACACCCCCGCCGTCGCTGACGATCGACTCGTGTTCTTTGAGTCACGTGTTCGTCCGGTGCTGGTGAAACACTGTTACTCCTGTCACAGCCAGTCCGCCGGAACTCTGCAGGGTGGACTTCGGCTGGATCTGCGGGCCGGATGGCAGCTGGGCGGTGATTCCGGGCAGCCGGCAGTGATTCCCGGAGATCCGGACGGGAGCCTACTGCTGCAGGCTGTTCGCCATCACGGCGATGTGTCTGCCATGCCGCCCAATCAGCCGCAACTGCCGGCGGACATTACCGCCGATCTGGCTGCATGGATCCGCGATGGTGCCGTTGACCCTCGCGATGGCACAGTGACCAAACCCGACCGCGCCGCTGAATGGGAAGCCGCCTTCCGGCAGCGCAGCGAATGGTGGAGCCTGCAGCCGCCGAGTGCCCCTGTGATCCCCGCTGTTGATTCCCCCTGGCCCCGCAATTCCATCGATAACTTCATTCACGCTCAGCTCCTGCAGCACCAGCTGCAGCCTGTGCCCGAAGCCGACCGCCGCACACTCGCCCGCCGACTCAGCTTCGCACTCACCGGTCTCCCCCCCAACCCCGATCAACTCACACACTACCTTGCCGACACCTCCCCCTCCGCCGACGATACCTACATCGATGGGCTCCTTGCCAGCCCCCATTTCGGCGAACGCTGGTCACGCCACTGGATGGACATCGTCCACTACGCGGACACACACGGCTACGAATGGGACGTTCCCGCCAAGAATGCGTGGCGTTATCGCGACTACACCATCCGCGCCTTTAACTCAGATGTGCCCTACAACCGCTTCGTCCAGGAACAGCTCGCCGGCGATCTGCTCCCACCACGGATCAACAATGAGACCAGCACCAATGAGGCCGCCATCGGACCACTCATGCTGCGACTTGGCGAACGGCGCCACGGAGACAACTCCGCCGTGGAGGGTGTCACCCAGGAAGCCGTAGCCAACATGATCGACACCATCGGCAAGGGCTTCCTCGCCACAACACTCGCCTGTGCCCAGTGCCACGACCACAAGCTTGATGCCATCGAACAACGCGATTATTACTCGCTCGCCGGGATGCTGATGAGCACTCGTTTCAGTGCCAGACCCATCGATGCTGCCGATCCCAACCTGCCCATCATCGAACAGCTTCGCGGCATCCGCGTTCAGCTCCGCGCAGCACTCGCCAGACGCTGGCTCGCAGCCACCGCTCCCGCCACCAACAGCCACGCTTACACCCAGCTCAGCACCCTTGCCGCCGATGGCACAGCGGTCTCCGCATTCCCGGCTACGCTGGCCAACTTCAGTCGTCGCGGACGTACACAGCCCGTCACTGCCGCGGAATTTGACCGCGAAAGTCAGCGGCGGAACGCCGAAAACGCTGCCAACCTGACCCTGCTTGCTGATTTCACAATCTCCGATCCCGCTGCCGCCAAAGGCTGGCGCTGGGAAGGGTTCGGCATGCAGCACGGACTGGTCACCGACGGTGAGCTCGCAGTCGCCGAAGAAGGTGACCAGGCACTCCGACACCTGCTCCCCGCCGGTCGCTGGTCCTACACCTGGTCTCCCAGACTTGCCGGTTCACTCCAAAGCCCCGCCTTCGATCCGCTCCAGCCCGTCACTTTTTCTCTCGAAGCCGCATCCGGCAAATTCGCTTCTCAGTCCTTTATCGTCGACCGCGCAATCAACCCGGAACGGCTTCAGTTTCCCAGCCGGCCTTTTCCTGTGTGGCAAACCGTCACCGCCGGCCACTTCGATTCGCTCGAAGGCACCATCGACGCCGCACCGCGCCGCGTCTACTTCGAACTGGCCACCAAAGCACTCAACAACTACTTCCCACCCCGAATTGGGTATGGCGGTATCAGCGAATCCGAGGTCAGCGACCAGCGATCCTGGTTCGGCGTTTCGAAAATCCACAAACACGAACCAGGCAAGCCCCCGCAGGATGACCTCAACCGCTTCCAACCCCTGTTCTCCGAGTTTTCCGCCGAACCCGACTGGAATCTCAGACTCACACGACTGCTGCACGCCGCCGTCCAGCGCTGGGAACGCTCTGCCAGCACACCCGACGATGTCGCTCTGCTCAACGATGCTCTCCAGATCAGGCTGCTTCCCGCTGATCTTGCCGGTGACCCCGAAACCGCCCGACTCATCAACCTCTGGCGCGAACTCGAACAGAAAATCCAGCCCGATCAAACCGCGGGTTCCGCCGCTGAATGGCACGAAGGCCACGATGAACGGCTGGCAGTTCGCGGTGTCTACACCGACCTCGCCGATACCGTCCCTCGCGGTGCCCTGCGACTCTTCCCCCACCCCGCTCCGCTTTCCCCGGGCGACAGCGGCCGACTTCGCTGGACGCTCCAGATCACCGCCGCTGATAACCCGCTGTTCGCACGTGTTTGGGTCAATCGCGTCTGGCACTTCCTGTTCGGCAGCGGCCTCGTTCGAACCACCGACGACTTCGGACACCTCGGCGAACTCCCCAGCCACCCCGAACTGCTCGATCATCTCGCCACCGAATTCATCCGCGATGGCTGGTCCACAAAACGCCTCATTCGCCGCATGGTCAGTTCCGCCACATGGCGACAATCCAGTCTTCCCAACCCCCGCGCAGTCGAAACTGATCCCGAGAACCGCCTCTGGCACCACTACCCGCTCCGCAGGCTTGAAGCTGAAGCCATCCGCGACGCCATCCTCGCCGTCTGCGGCCGACTCGACCGCACACTCTACGGCCCCCCCATCGAACCGTGGCGAACCGCCGAAGACTCCTCCAAACGACTCCTCCGCGGTCCCCTCGATGGTCATGGTCGCCGCAGCCTGTATCTCGAAATGACCCTCATGGAACCACCGCGATTTCTCGCCCTCTTCAACCAGCCACTGCCCCGACAAACCAACGGTCGCCGTGACGTCACCAATACCCCCGACCAGGCCCTTGCTCTGCTGAATGACCCCTTCGTCATCGAAGCCGCTCGCTTCTGGAGCCTGCAGCTGACAGCCGACAACGCTCCCGACGTTCCCACCCGCGCCGCCCGCATGCTCGAAACCGCCCTCTCACGCCCTGGATCCCCCGAGGAAATCGCCGCACTCAGCGAACTGCTCCAGACCTCCGCAAAACTCCGCTCCGTCCCCCCCGAACAGCTGCTCACGCACCAGCTGTGCTGGCAGGATGCCGCTCACGCCGTGCTGAACCTCAAGGAGTTCCTCTATGTCCCCTGAACCCGGCGCCTGCTCCCGCCGTCAGTTGCTCCAGAATTCCCGGCTCGGGTTCGGCTGGATCGCCTTCACCGGGTTGGCCGCACGCCCCATTCCCCCCAACCCGCTCCCACACTCCACTCCCCGCGCTCGCCGAGTGATCTTTCTGTTCATGGATGGCGGCGTTTCACACGTTGATACCTTCGACCCCAAACCGGAACTGAATCGCCGCAGTGGTCAGCCAGCCCAATGGCGACAGGATCCCAAATCGCAGGCCGTGAGTGCCGGTCGGAAATGGCTGGGCAGCCCCTGGACGTTCCGCCAGCACGGGCATTCGGGGTTGTGGGTGAGCAGCCTGTTTCCGCAGCAGGCCCGAGTCGTCGATGACCTCTGCGTCATTCGCTCGCTCACCGGCGAAACTCCACTGCACGGCGCCCAGTCTCTGCTGCTGCACACGGGCCGCTCCGTCGCCGCCGCTCCCAGCATCGGCTCGTGGATCTCCTGGGGACTCGGCTGCGAAAATCAACAGCTTCCAGGTTACGTGCTGCTCAATAACGACTGGATCCCCAACGGCGGCTTTCAGAACTTCGCCAGCTCCTTCCTGCCCGCCATCCACCAGGCCGCCCTCGTCCGCGCCAAAGGCACTCCCGTCGATAATATCCAGCCCGCCGACACACCCGCTGTCCAGCAGGCCAAACTGAGTTTTCTCGCCAGTACCGACAACCGCTTCGCCCAGCAGCAACGCAACTCCGATGACATCGAATCCGCCATCCGCAACTACGAAACCGCAGCCCGCATGCAGACGCTCGTCCCCGACCTCTGCGACGTCTCCGCAGAAACCCCCGCCACACTCGCACTTTACGGAGTCGATCGCAGCAATGCCTACGAACAGCTGTACGCCCTCCAGTGCCTGCGAGCCCGCAGAATGATCGAGGCCGGCGTCCGGTTTGTGGAAATCACCTGCCCGAATACCCACGGCAACAATTCACCGTGGGACCAGCACGGCGAACTCAAACTCAGACATGAAGAAAATGCCCGCATCACCGACCAGCCCGTTACCGCCCTGCTCTTCGATCTCAAACAGCGCGGACTCCTCGATGACACCCTTGTCGTCTGGGCCGGCGAAATGGGACGCACCCCTCACAGCTCGGGAAGCGATGGACGGGATCATCATGTGAGCGGCTATACCATCTGGATGGCCGGAGCCGGCATTCGTGGAGGCATCACTTTCGGTGCCACCGACGAAATGGGCATGAGCGCAGTCGAGAACCCCATCGACATTCATGACATCCATGCCACCATCCTGCACCTGCTCGGCATCAACCACCAACAACTCACATTCCGCTTCGGTGGTCGCGATATGCGACTCACCGACGTGCATGGTCGAGTCCTGCATGAAATTATTGGCTGAAGACAGGTGAGCTGAGCCGCCGCGGGGTTATCACAATGAAGTCCCCCTGAGCGGAGGGCGGAAGCCAAATGCCCCTGGCTTGCTGTTGTTTCAGATGTTTTGGAGGACTCGCTTTCGGTTCACACGCCTGGTTTCGAGCATCAAAGGCGTGCTGTCGATGTCAATCGGCCGGTTGAGCCCCCGTACGCTCCTGGTGCGACGCTCGCCGCGCGGGCACGCAACGTTCCCGGGGGATTGACATCCACTGCACCCCTTTCACACTTTTTGCGGTGATGGAGAGAACTTCAAGGCCATTGTTCGGCAGCCCCCGGTAAGTGCCCTGCAACGCACAGGCGCGCGCTGTCATCCGCGTCAGCAGCGCGTTCCAGGCACCTTTACCCGCGGCGCTCCCGCCCGGCGGCTCAACGCATTGCCGTCACCTGAGTTGTCTGCTTCCCCTCTCAATCGGCCAACCCGGTCCGCCGCCGCAGCACGAACAGTTGAAAATCCCGAGCGGGCGATTCCAGCACCCGTCCGTCTTCTCCCCGCAATTCCATGTCGTATCCGCGTTCCCGTGCCAGACACCAGAACTTCACGGCAGAGTTCCGGCCACCGTCGCCCAGCCAGCATTCCCCGCCCGGGGCGAGCATTTTTTCCAGCAGATTCAGCAAGGGCTCAAAGGCAGATTCCTGGTACAACAGATCACACCCCAGAATCACCGGGTATCGTTCCGCCTCAGGATTCCTCCAGTCCAGCACCCTCGCCACGAAGCGTGAATACCCATTCTGCAGCGCATTATGTCGCGCCAGCTCCACGGCGCGCGGTTCATAGTCCGTCAGCGTCACGTGCAGCCCCCGTGCCAGGGCTGCCAGCCCCACAAGTCCCGTGCCGCAGCCCAGTTCCAGCACCGGCAGGTCGGTCTGCCAGCCAGCTCGCAGGACCGCCGCCGCCATCGGCAGTGCTGCCGGCCAGACAAATGCCCAGTACGGCATGCGGTCATCTGATACACTTGCCACCACCGCCTCGGGTTCATCGAGCAGTGCATCGGGAACCGCAGGAATCGTCAGCCGCCAGGTGCAACCACCCACCGACACGTCCCTCGTATGCCACCCTCCGGTCAACCCATACGGCCCTGTCCCACCAACTCCCTCCGGAATTGACTCCGGTCTCAGCTCCGTTCGAAAATTCACCGGCCTCGGAATCATCGCTGTGCTCGATTACGGATTTTGATGTGTATCGGCCCGGAGATCATACCACCCGGCTTTCCCACCTTCCAATCCCGCAACACCGCCAGCGTGCAGCTCGCGCGGCACCAAACATCGCTGCCGTCCGTGAACGGGTGAATACGCACCTGGGCCATGTCAGATAGGTTATCCGGCTCTCCGGCCCGCGGCCTTTGCAGCGGGTCGATCACCGGAAACAGACTTTCATTCTCATCGCGATTTCCCCCCATTTCGTCGTTTACCCTGCGTTTCCCATGGCGGAACGGCCCCGCGACGCACTGCATTCATGACTGGAAGCTGCACATCCGCACACGCCATTTTTCCCGGAACCCCGGCGTTTTCGGCGGGGATTTCGGGTGACAAAGGTCGAAGAACTTTGGTACTCTGGCACATTCTTCGCAAAGCTCCCTCCCTTCCCTCCTCCCGGCCTTCCCGCCCGCCATGCACGCCCTGCGAATTTTCGCTGTCTGCCTGTTTGTTGTACTGCCCACCTGCAGCTTCGCTCCCGCCGCGTTTGCTCAGGCCGGCATCGACTTCGACAACGACATCCAGCCCATACTCACTCGTTTCGGCTGCAACAGCGGTCCCTGTCACGGCAAAGCCCGCGGCCAGGGTGGTTTTCAACTCTCTCTGCTCGGATTTGATTCCCAGCAGGACCACGACGCCATCACCAAAGAAGGCCGTGGACGCCGCGTCTTTCCGGGTGCACCTGAAGACAGCCTGCTGTTCACCAAACCCACCGGCCTTGTGCCCCACGGCGGTGGTGCTCGCTTCGCCCCCACGGGCCCCGAGGCCGCCACGCTGCTGCAATGGATCCGCGAAGGACTCCCGCGTCGCGCGACCAACGCCCCAACTCTGGCACGCATCTCCGTCACGCCCTCTTCCCTGACCTCCGCCCCCGCTCAAACTCAACAACTCACCGTCACAGCGTTCTACAGCGACGGCACCACCCGCGACGTCACTCGACTCACCGCCTTCCAGTCCAGCGAAGCACCCGTGGCTGCTGTCAGCGATACCGGTCTGATCACCGCCGGTAATATCACCGGCAGCGCCGCCATCATGGCTCGGTTTCTCGGCCAGATCGCCGTCTGCGACGTCACCATTCCCCGCACCCAAACCGTCTCCGCCGATGTCTACGCGGCACTCCCCCGACGCAACTTTATCGATGGCCACGTCTGGGATCGCCTCCAGCGACTGAATATCACTCCCTCGCCGGTCTGCGACGACCACACCTTCCTCCGCCGTGCCTACACCGACATCATCGGCCGCATACCTTCCGCCGAAGAAACCACGGCCTTCCTCGGCGACTCCGCCCCCTCCCCTGAAAAACGCAGCCGACTCATCGATCACCTGCTCCTGCAGCCCGAATTCGCCGATCACTGGGCTAACAAATGGGTCGATCTGCTCCGGCCCAACCCCTACCGCGTCGGTATCAAAGCCGTCTTCAACTACGATCACTGGATCCGCCAGTCCTTTCACGACCGCAAGCCGTGGGACCAATTCGTGCGGGAGCTCATCACCGCCCGTGGCAGCACATTTCGCAATGGCGCCGTAACGCTCTTCCGTGATCGCCGCGAACCCGAAGAAGTCACCACGCTCGTCAGCCGCCTGTTTGTTGGCGTGCGGCTGGAATGTGCCAAATGCCATCACCACCCGTTCGAAATCTGGGGCCAGGACGACTTCTACAGCTTCGCCGCCTGGTTCGCCCGCATCGGTCGCAAGGGCACCGGTCTGTCTCCCCCGATCTCCGGTTCCGAGGAATTCTTCTTCGCCGGCAGTTCCGGTTCCGTCAAACATCCGGTCACCGGTGCCGAAATGTCCCCTCGCCCGCTCTTCGGTGATGCTCCGGCACCCGATTCCCACCCCGATCCCCGCGAAGCACTCGCCGCCTGGATTACTTCCCCGCAAAACCATCTGTTTGCACAAGTCATGGCCAACCGGGTCTGGGCTGACCTCATGGGCCGCGGACTCGTCGACCCCGTTGACGACTTCCGCGCCACCAATCCTCCCACCAATGCGCCCCTGCTTACCGAACTCGGCAACCACTTCCGCGATTCCCGCTTCTCCCTCACTGAACTCATCCGCACCATCGCCAATTCTCACGTTTACCAGCTCAGTTCCATCCCCAACGAAACCAATTCAGCAGACACCAGCGGGTATTCCCGGCACTATCGCCATCGCCACCGCGCCGAAGTGCTCCTCGATTCGCTCAGCCTGATCACCGGCATTCCCCAGGAATTCGCTGCGATGCCACCCGATTCCAGCAGCAAACAAATCTGGACCCATCGATCCGACTCACTGTTCCTCGATACCTTCGGCCGCCCGGATCCCAACCAGGACCCGCCCTGTGAACGCACATCCGAATCCACCGTCGTGCAAAGCCTGCACCTGATGAATTCGGAAAAAATTCACGGTGAGGTCGTCAGCGACAAAAGCGCCTTTAAATTGCTCGCCGATTCCGATAAATCCCCGGACGACCTTGCCACCGAACTCTACCGCCGCATCTACAGCCGCAATCCCTCCCCTGAAGAAACTCAGCTCGTTCGCGATCTGCTCAGCGACCCGGCCGCCAGCCGTCGGCATGTCCTTGAAGATCTCGCATGGGCCATGCTCAATTCCGCCGAATTCGTCATTCAGGACTAACCCCGCCGCTCCTCCTGCCCGCTCAAAAACGCCCCCCCAAAGAAAGGCTGCTGCCCATGGCCCTCCTGCGACGCTGTGATGGAATCACCCGCCGAGATGCCCTCCAGCTCGGACTCGGTGGATTTCTGGCCACCGGAATCGTCGATGGTCTCCGCGCCCAGGCCGCCTCCCGCGCCACCGGAACTCCTGCAGGCCCCGCCCGCTCCTGTATCCTGATCTGGATGGATGGCGGCCCCACGCACTTCGAAACCTTCGACCCCAAACCCGATGCTCCTGCGGAATACCGTGGTGAATTCACCGACATTCCCACATCCGTCCCCGGTGTCGCCTTCTCACAGCACATGACGCAGCTCGCCGGTGCACTCGGCGACTATGCCATGATCCGTTCCATCCGCCACGATCAGGGTAACCATGGTGCCGGCAATCATTACATGATGACCGGTGCACCGCCGCGAATACCGGTTGGCTGCGGCGCATTCGTCAGCTTTCACCCCAGCATGGGTTCCGTCGTCGCCAAAGAGCTCGGCCGCGACAACGGGCTGCCCGCCTACTTCAGCATGCCCCAGATGTCCAGGTCCGGCGGTCCCAATTTCCTTGGTGCCCGCTACGCCCCGTTTGTTGTCGGCGATGACCCCAACAACCAGCGTTTCAAGGTCCGCGACGTCGCCCTCCCCCGCGAACTCAGCGAAACTCGCTTCACCTCCCGCACCGACCTCCGCAGCAAGGTCGACCGCATGCTCCGCATCCGTGACGAAGCTGCCGGAGATCCCTCGCTGGCCTTCGACGAATACTACCGCCAGGGACATAACCTCGTCACTTCCCCGGAAGCTCAGAAAGCCTTCGATATTCACCAGGAACCCGATGAAGTCCGCGACCGCTACGGACGCAACAGCTTCGGCCAGCGCTGCCTGTTGGCCAGAAGACTCGTCGAAGCCGGTGTCCCGTTCGTAACCGTCTATGATGGCGGCTGGGATCACCACAGCGACATCTTCGGCGCCCTCAGCAAGCGACTCCCGGCCTGGGATAACTCGGTCGCCGCCCTGATCCTTGATCTCAAACAGCGCGGACTCCTCGATTCCACCCTCGTCCTCGCACTCGGCGAATTCGGCCGCACCCCGAAAATCTCCACACTCTCCGGCCAGAACACCCCCGGCCGCGATCACTGGGCCAACGCCATGTCCGTACTCATGGCCGGTGCAGGTACTCCAGGTGGCGCTGTCATCGGAGCCACCGATCGCAAAGGCTATTCGGCCGTCGACCGAGTTCTCTCGCCGGAAAACTTTGTCTCCACCGTCTACCACAAGCTCGGTATCGACCCCGACAGGATTGTCTACACCCCCGAAGGTCGCCCCACCCATCTTGTCAGCGATCCCACACCAATCCGGGAACTCATCTGAAACCCGCCATGACCTTCCCCAGACGCAGGCTCGAAGGCAATCACCCTTCCACTTTCTGCACCCCAACCCACCATGCCCCCGGCCCATCGGCCCGGCACGAGGGGCACAGGGGCCGGCTGACCGCGTTAGCGACCAGGCCGTCCGGAATCCCGGCCACTGCGCTCCTGTCGCTCCTCACAGCCCTCGCCTCCCTGCTCATCACCCCACTCTCCGCAACCGCCGCTGACCCGCCCACAATCGACCGCCTCTTTCCTTCCGGCGGGCAACGTGGCACCACGGTGAACGTGCGGATTGCCGGCAAGCTGGGTGATGGCGAAATCCGCTGCATACCCGCATCCCCGGCCCCGTCGCACTTCACATTCACGCTCACGGAGAAACGTGACGCTGCCGACATCGCCATCGCCCCGGATGCTCCCGCCGGCGTCCACTGGATACGCCTCGCCAATCCCGCTGGCGCCACCGAGCTGCGTCCGTTCTTCGTGGGCACCATCCCCGAAGTCAGTGAAACCGAACCGAACGCCCGCATCGGCGAAGCCAATCTGCTCCAGGGCGAAGCAGTCACCGTGAATGCTGCTCTGGAAAAGTCCGGCGACGTGGATACCTACGCCGTCACCGTCCCCGCCGGCCGCACACTCGTTGCCTCCGTCACAGCAAATCGCATCCTGAAATCGCCGATGGACGGAGTGCTGCAGATTGTCGATGCCCGTGGCACCGTGGTCGCTCAAAACGACGATGACTCCTCCCGCGATCCACTCGTGGAATTCACCGCCCCCGCTGACGGTACCTGGTACGTTCGCGTATTCGCCTTTCCCGCCGAACCCAACAGCTCCATCGCCTTCGCAGGCGGTGCCGACTATATTTATCGCCTGACCGTGACCTCCGCCGGCTGCCTGCACCACGCCGTTCCGCTGGTTCGACAGTCCGGTTCCGGCGAACTTCGTCTCCAGCTGCACGGCTGGAACCTGACAACCCCCGAAGCAGTCCTGGGTGCCAACCACGCGGCGCTCGAAGGCCCTTTCGCCCTGCCGTGGAAAGTCCCCTCGATCCCCGAACCTGTCAGTCTCGAAGACCAACTGCCCCCGGAACGCAACCTCACTCCCTCCATCGCCATCAGCGCCACGCTCGCAGCCGCCGAACCGGATGAATTCACAATCGTCGCCTCTAAAAACTCCAAATTCAGTATCAGTGCTGAGGTGGAGGAGTTTGGTTCCCTGCTTGACCCGGTGCTTGCAATCACCGATCCCAACGGCAAGCTGCTGAAGGAATCTGACGACAGCGAAGGTGGCAGCCGCGATGCTCGAGTGGACTTCACGGCCGCTGTGGACGGTCCGCACCGCATCACCGTCCGTGACCGATTCCTCAATTTCGGCCCCCGCTTTTTCTACCTGCTCCGCTGCTGCCCGACACAACCCTCGGTCAGCCTCTCCGTGAAATCCTCCACCATCGCCATCCCCGCCGACAAACCCGCAGAGATTCCCATAACGATCGCCCGCAGGAACGGCTACTCAGAAGTGCTTGAACTGCGAGTTGAGGGGCTCCCCGATGGAGTCACAGCCGAATGCCCCCAGTCCGCCAAAGACGGCGATTCCTCAAAAACCGTTACGGTCAGGCTCAGCGGTCGCCCGGCGGACCCGGCCGCATGGTC
>JBEAUF010000328.1:0-7808 GCA_041161565.1 Planctomycetota bacterium
ATTTCGATTTCACTGAAACTGCTGGTGGCCGGAAGGTTCGCAGGCTGACTGCCGGGTTTTGAAGTACTGGAATGGAGTTCAAACACGGTTCCTTTCGGTTTGGACACCGAAAGGGTCTCAAAATCTGTAAGATACCTGCCATCAAACACTTACGCCATTTGAAAAAGAGAGAGTTGTCACGAAGAGGGTTCCTTTCGGGGAGGGTTGAGTTCTGTCTCGCCGACCCCGGCCCCCGGTTTGTCCCAGCAACTCTTGGTGCCTTCTTTCTTCGTGTAATCCCAGTCCGAGCAGCGTTTGCTGCTAAGGGCGAGTTCGACCAGGCCAAGGCACATCATCAGGTAGGCCATCACCTTGGTCTTGCTTTGGTGGAGGAGAGTGTCGTATATTTGCGCCACCAGTAGCGGCTGGACGCCTTTCCGAATGCGATGTGGCTGAAGACCGAGGTTCGGTGCTGTACGCACCTGATCACGTGGATCAGCTGCGACAGTTCACCAGCGCTATGACCCTCACCTACCGCGTGATCCAATGATCGTCATGAAACTCAGAGAGGCGATTGGCTCTTGCGACGGTTGGATTTACAAACATTTGGTAGTAAGGTCTTGAGGGGAGAACGCTACGTCAACGACAGCTTGCACCGTCATGGCCTTCACACCTACTGACGATCGATCCTCCGCTGGCTGCAGGCAATCGGGCGGGTCAAGCAATGTGGGAGTGCTGCTTTTTGCTTTGGCAGCACTGCAGTTTATTGGGATAGTCGACTTCATGATTGTGATGCCGCTGGGGCCGCAGTTCATGGCCGACCTTCACATTGACGCCCGACAGTTCAGCCGGATTGTTTCGGCATACACGCTGGCTGCGGGCCTAGCCGGATTTATGGCGGCGCCGTGGCTTGACCGGGTACCGCGGAAGTCGGCTTACCTCTTCCTCTCGCTCGGGTTGCTCGCGGGCACGGCGGCGTGCGGCTTGGCCAAGACATACCCGTTGTTGCTCGTCGCGCGGTGCGTGACCGGCGGATTCGGCGGTGTCCATGGCGGACTCGCCCTGGCGATCGTGGCGGAGGTGTTTCCTCCGGAGCGTCGCGGACGGGCCATGGCGGCACTGATGCTGGCATTCTCCGTCGCCTCGGTGGCCGGCGTGCCGCTCGGTATCATGCTGGGCACCAGGTTCGGTTGGCACACGCTCTTTTTCGTGCTTACGGCGCTCGGGTTGCCGCTGGTCGGGCTGGCGGCGTGGACGCTGGCGCCCTTGGCCGCCCACGGGGACGAAAAGCAGCAACGCCCACTAGCTCACCTGCTCGAAACGCTCACAGTTCCCGCCCATCGCCGCGGCTTCGCCCTGACGGCGATGTTGATGGCAAGCGCGTTCGCCGTGATACCGTTTATCAGTACCGCCTTCGTGGCCAACGTGGGAGTGACCGAAGTGCAACTCCCAGCCGTGTTCATCGCCGGTGGACTCTTGTCGCTGGTGAGTACACCGATTGTCGGCCGGCTGATCGATCGCTTTGGCGCGTTAGTCGTCTTTCGGGGTGTCGTACCGTTGGCGGCCACGTTGATCCTGCTGCTCACGCATTTGCCCGAGTTGGGAATCTTCGTCGCGACCCCGGTGGCGGCCGCCATGATGGCGACCAACGCGGGCCGCATGGTGACGGCAACGTCGCTCATCACTTCGAGCATCGAGTTGCGTCGACTCGGTAGCTTTATGTCGGTCAATTCGGCAGTACAGCATATCGCCAGCGGCTTGGGTGCCGCACTCGGTGGTATGATCGTCCAAGGTGGTTCAGGCGAGCCGCTGCATCATTTCGGGACCGTCGGCATCTTCGCCGCCCTGACGACCGTCGCCAGCCTGTGGCTCGCCGCCCAAATTCGCCCGGTCCCTTAAGCCAGCGTCGTCGATCCCGAGCCGAACCGCTTTGGTCAGTGGCCAGCCGAACTGCGCGTCGATCGTGGCCTCCCGCCCCGGGGGAACGATTCGGTGCGCATGCATACGGTGGCGATGGCCGCTGTCTTCAGTCGCCGCACTGATTGCTTTTAGAGGGGTTGTAGATCGGCTCACGTTGCCATATCATAGACAGCTGTTTCCGCCACCGCGCTAGGCGGCCGATCTCTGGTCACGCCACGGAGCTCTAAGGATGCTGCATCAATTATTGCAACGTACGCTTGAGATTGGCCCTGAACGTCCTCTCTTAGAGGACAATGGAGCTTGGACGACCGCGGCGGAACTCGAACGGCTTACATCGCGGCTGGCCTCGGGTTTGGCGGCGATGGGCCTCGAAGAGGGTGATCGTGTGGCGATGCTGTTGCCGAATAGTCTCGAGGCGGTCGTCGTCTATCTCGCCTGTTTCCGAATGCGGCTCGTCAACGTGCCGATTGATTACGAGTATCACCCATTGCAAATCGGTTACGCGATCGGTCACAGCGGTGCGTCGATTCTGATCGCGCATCACGAGCGGATTTCTGAGCTCAAGGAGGCTGGTGTCCTCAAAGCGGTTCCCCGAGTGTTCGTGGTGGGTGGTGGGACCACGGACGGCAGCTCACGCCCGTTTGAATCGTTGCTCGGTGCCGAACGCGCTGTGGCTATGGAGGCTCCGCATGACGACACTCCGGCCGTGATGATTTACACCTCAGGCACGACGTCCCGCCCCAAGGGAGTCGTTCTGTCCCATGGAGCCTTATCCAACGGCGTACATAAATACCTCGCCCGCGTAACGCTTACGCAGGACGACGTCGCTCTGGTTGTGACGCCTATCTTTTGTCCCTTGGCGCTCCGCTGCCAGGTTCTGCCAACCCTCTTGACCGGGGGACGAGTGAGCTTGATGCCTAAGTTCACCGTCGAGCACTTCGTCGCCGCCCTGCGCAGGTCGCCCGCCAAAACGTTTCTGTCACTCTCACCCCCGTCCCTCGCCCAATTGCTGGCGAGCCCCGACTTCAAAGCCTGCGACTTCAGCCAGCTGCGGCTCTGTATTTCCGGCGGCGATCGCGTTCCGATCAGACTCTTCGAGGCCTTCGAGCAGCTGACCGGCGTCTCGGTTACGGAGCAGTGCGGCTCCACGGAGACGGGCCCCTATGCCATGAATCCCCCGTTCGGTCGCAAAAAGCCCGGTTCCGTCGGCCTGCCGGCGCACGGAGTCCAATTGGCAGTGGTTGACGAGCACGGCCGTGACGTGCCGACCGGGACGGTCGGTGAGGTGCGGGTCAAAGGACCGGGGATCATGGATGGCTACTGGAACGAAACGGCGATGACCCGAAAGACCTTGCAGAATGGCTCGGTCATCACAGGTGACCTCGGCCGCTTCGACGAGGACGGCTACTTGTGGTTCATGGGCCGACGGAAGGACACCATCGTCCGCTCTGTTTACAAGATCGCTCCACTTGAGGTGGAGGCGGCGCTCGTCGAGCATCCAGCAGTTCGCGAAGCCTGCGTGATTGGTGTTCCCGACGCCGCTTGCGGCCAAGTGCCTCACGCCTATGTCATCCTCAAGCCCGATGTCAAAGCCAGCTCGGACGAACTCGTTGACTTCGTCCGCAGCCGGCTGGCTGAGTACATGGTGCCTGCCGAGCTCCATCTGATCTCTGAGATGCCTTACAAGGGACCAGGCAAGATCGACCGAGCACTGTTGCGGATGCGCGCGATTACCGCCAACCTGATTGAACAGGTTCCATTCTTTCGCAACGCGAGCAATGACTTCCTCCGCGACATTATCCCACGGTTGGATGCAAGGCAATTTGATCCGGGTGAAACGCTGGTACACGAGGGCGACGTAGGGGACGAGATGTATTTCCTCACGAAAGGACAGGTCGAGGTGCTTCGCGGAGCACCAGCTCAGCGGCTGAACCTGCTGCGCGAAGGGGCATTCTTCGGCGAATTGGCTATCCTCCGTGACTCGCCCCGGGTCGCCACGATCCGAGCACTAACGGACGTCGAGGTCTACGCGCTTCGCCGCGACGCGGTGCTCGAACTCGCCCGAGCCCACGCCGACTTTAACCATTACCTCCTAGCTGCAGCGAACCAATATGAGACTGTCGCGGAGTCAGCGGCTTCGGCGACCGGTGGCCCCGACACATCCCCAGACAAAACTCGATAGCCTCCACCGTTTAACCGTTATCCAGCTCATGCGCCAGCCCCGGAACAGGCGAAGCCCTTGACTGCGCCAGTCTCCTCAGTAAGGTGAGGCGAAATTACACTCTGGGTCAGCCAATTGAATTGCATCTCAGCGATTTCATAACAGCCCTCAGCCCCAGCCTATGGCTTCTTCCTATGAGTTCATCCCAGTCCGATGCAGCGAAGCGCAGGTTTGCTCAGGGGATCGACTCAGAGCTCTCCCGCCATCTTCTGGAGAGCGAACTGCGTCGCTCGCTCCTCTTGTTTTGGGTGATGGTGGCCGCCATGGCGGTGATTGCGGCTTTAGTCGTGACGGAAGTCAACCCGACGGCAACACGTGTCTCTCGAACCCGGCTGGGATTGAGCATTATTTTTCTGATTGCCGTGGTTGAGGGAGCCGCCGTTCTCTGGTTGCGTAGGCGTCGGGCCAAAGGCCTATGTACCCCCGGGTTACTCCGGGTTCTGCTTGTGTTTTTCGAATTGAGCCTGCCCTTGGTGGTCCTCTTAAGTTTTGCCACGACCTCGGGGCCATATCAGGTGATCCATGGAGCGATTCCCTTCTTCTACTTCATTTTCATTGGAATGACTACGCTGTACCTGGACGGGCGGGTTTCGCTGTTTGCCGGCGCCTTTGCCGCCGCTCAGTTATTGTGGCTCGGCGGGCGGGCAGCAGCCACGCAAGAAGCGGTCCCGGGCTGGGAGGCGCTCACATCTCCGTTCACCGTTTGGCTTAAGGCGCTCCTTCTCCTCTTCAGCGGCGGGGTGGCGGCATTCGTGGCTCGGCAGATCCGTCAGCAGGTTACGGCAACGATCGCTTCCGTCGGGGAACGAGATCGAGCGGTCAGCATTTTCGGACAGCATGTGTCGCCCCTAGTGGCAGATCTCCTGCTTAAGCAGCCTCTCAATAGCGCGGGAGAGGAGCGAAATGTCTGCATCATGTTTCTTGACATCCGCGACTTCAGCCGCCTGGCCAGCGAGCGATCGGCACCTGAAGTGGTCGACTACTTGAATGCTCTCTTCGCTCCCCTTATCCGGATCGTGAATGACAATAAAGGAGTCGTGAACAAGTTTCTCGGAGACGGCTTCATGGCCGTGTTCGGAGCACCATTGACCAGCGGCAATCCGAGCAGACAGGCTGTTTCTGCGGCATTAGACATACTCTCCGCCGTGGAGCAGCTGTCACGTGACAGGAAGATCTCGCCAACGCGGGTCGGCATCGGCCTTCACACAGGGGAAGCCGTCACGGGAAACATCGGCTCTGCGGAAAGGAAGGAATACACGATCATCGGCGATGTCGTGAATCTCGCGGCGAGGATCGAGCAGGCGAACAAGGCGTTCGAAGCCAGCCTCCTGGTGTCGGAGCCCGTGTTCCACTCCCTCGATGAAAGTGTACGCCAACGGGCCGAGGATCTCGGGCCGGTAGAACTCAAGGGCCAGGCAAAGCCGACAAGGCTCTACCGACTCGCCTGAAGAAAAGGTGACACCCGCGCGGTAAGAATATTCTGAGTTGCGAAAGTGCGGTGGAAATCAGGGGATTTGGGTGATCAGTAACGTGGGATGATGAGTTTCAGATCAACGGTCTGTGGCTGCGTCAAGCGAGTCGATGTGAGGTTTCGGAGGCGAATAGCGGTCGAAAATCACAGTCGGCGCGGACGTTCGGCGCAGTCGAGTTCAGAATGTGAACTGGGACGCGGCGACTTTATGCGGCTCGGCGGGAGTAGGAATGGATGATGCCGCCGAGCTTTGATGTGCAGACGATGTCGTTCAGACGAACGGTCGTTGCTTCTTCAGGAGGAGTTGTGAAGTCTGGTGGCAGGTGATCGCGGGAAGAGTGCGGTCGCTCTTCGTTGTAGTAGCGGCTCCAGATGCGGCAGATGTGATCCAGATGCTTTTCGGCAACGATGACAAACTTCTTGAGGCACTCAAACTTCAGTGTCTGGATGAAGCGTTCGACGTGGGCTCGCAGGTTGGGTGACATCGGAACCGTTCGTTTGATCTGAACCCTGCTGGTCCTGAAAACCTCATCGAATTGTCCGCTGAACTTCGCGTCGTTGTCTCGCATCAGGTATTCCGGTGACAGCCCCATGTCTTCGGCCACCATCAGAAAGTTCCGGGCCTGCAGGCTGACCCATGCGGAGTCTGGCTGCACGGTGCTCGGTGAAATCCAGACGCGGCGTGAACCCAAGTGCAGAAACACCAGCAGGTAAACATCAACCAAGCCTTTTGCGGTCCACATCGGCTTGGACAGGAAATCGCATTGCCAGAGGGTGTCCGCATGGATCTTCAGGAATTCGTCCCATGAACCTTTGCCACGCTTCGGACCAGGATCGATGTCATGTTCCTTCAGAATCATCTTCACCGTTTGCCGGGAGACACTCTTGATTCCCAGTTTTCTGAGTTCACCGAGAATCCTGGTGTAGCCCCAGCTGTTTTCGCGGGCCAGTTTCAGCACCAATTCCCGGATGTCGTCGGCTGTTCGGGGGCGACCGGGCTTCCGGGCCAATGCAGCCTTCTTCTCAGCATGTGATGCTTCCTT
The DNA here is from genome assembly GCA_041161565.1 of Planctomycetota bacterium. Taxonomy (GTDB): domain Bacteria; phylum Planctomycetota; class Planctomycetia; order Planctomycetales; family Planctomycetaceae; genus SXXK01. The sequence goes on from JBEAUF010000328.1 coordinate 6,635, forward strand.
CTCCCGAATCCAGCGGACGAACGTTTGGTAACTGACGATCGAAATCAGGTCCCGCAGCTGAACACCCAATTTGCGACCGAACTTCAGCAGCCGGCATTTCTCCTGAGGTGTCGCCACCAGCCGCTCCGGCAGCCGGGCTCGCAGGATCTTGTTCTCTTCCTTCAGGTAGGCCACCTGTCGAGCCAAGTCCTGGCGAGTTACCGACGCCAGCAAGGCAAAAATAGGATGCAAAATCGGGTTCATCGTGCTACCGTGGCCATTGGTTGAAATCTTCGATAATCACAGGGAATCAGAGTTTTCTTACCCCGCTGGAATGCCCGCCACGGTACCGCGTACTTCGCCACGGAACGAATCCAGGGAATCACGGCGCGGCGACAGTCTACATTGCCAGTTTTCTGGGGAATTGTAACCGGGATATCTTCGCCAGACCCCCAACGCCGCCACCACGCTGCATCGTCTGCGTCACGGTTGATCAATGCGTGGGTCGACCGATCCGGGATCTCGGCTTCTGCTGAATCCGCTCAGGATTGACGGGCAGGCGGACACTTGATCCGGAACTCATCACTGCTGCCGAGAGACTCCACGGTCTGCCAAAGTGGCAAGACGCGTAAAGCATTGTTTTCAAATGACTTGCGTCATCGAAAAAGGCGCGACATTTTTCGAGGTGTCATGAAGAGAGTTCCTTCCGGGGAGGGCTATGTGACACCACTGGACATGCTGGAAGGCCGCCAAAAGGCGATTCATGAGGAACGTGACCGCAAGCTGGAAGAAGCTCGGCGAACACGAGCTGACCGCCGACGGCAGGAAAAATCTTCAACGCCTCGGAAAGCCTCGCGACAACCGCCTGACCCTGACGTATCCTCCAGTGTCTCTCAGGAGGACAGGGCTCTGCTGGGAAGCAACCCGAGCGCCTGAGAGATGCCGTCGACAGGTTCTCTGAACCCAACTGTGCCGGGCTCCACCCGGCACAGTGGCTGCCTTCGGCAGCCACTCCTGCGTCCGTTCGCTCAAAGCCAGCCAACACATTCGGCAAAACCTGTTGATGGCCCAAAGCGATAAATCCCGGGGGTCTGGGGGCTGGCCCCCAGCATCCCTCCAAAGATCTCCCCAAATCTGTGTCCGTTTTTCAATATCTCTCAACAGGCCAAACTCTGAGTCCCGTCTGACCAGTACA